>PLZP01000107.1 GCA_003152215.1 Acidimicrobiaceae bacterium
CGGGGTTCAACAGATACGTGGCGACAAGTGACGTAGCGATGAGGGTGCTCTTGATGTATTTGCGAGCCAGTAGGTAGATCGGGACGGCGGGACCAGCGAGCAAAAGCGTCTGCAGGACAAGGAGTCCCTGCGGCTCGGGGAAGAGTCGGTAGAACGGCGCGAATAGCAACAACACGAACGACGTATGGTCACCGAAAAGATTTCGTCCCATGATTGTCACGAAGGGCTCGTGGAAATGGGAAACGAGCCACATACCCTGATCGAAGATCGCGAGGTCGAAGGGGGGTTCTCCGTAGCCGTAGTACATCTTCAGGCTCAGGTGAATGAACCATCCCACGTAGAGGACAACGAGGAGAAGGACTCCCATGTTCTTCATCTGGGTCACCGAACGCCAGGTTCTTTTAGCCCAATTCGACAGGACGCACAGGGTAGAGCCGGAATTCACCAATGGCCGCACATGCTTGCCATGAACAATGTGGACACTCGATGACTTTTCACGCATTTGCACGAAACTATAGAGTTCCTCGTTGATCACTCTTCGAAAGCGGTGGACGATTCATCGTCCCGTCGCCCCGATTGTGAATACTTGCGCCGCACTTGTACTCATATCGTCGCTCGGCGAGTCGCGAGTGAATTTCGAGGGGCTGACTCCGCAGTTTTCTGCGTGCACGCCACGCGCTCGGATGAACTTAAACGATTGGTGCACGATCGGATGTGTTGACCGAATCAAAAACGCGCCTAAGCCGTTGGGCACGCTGAAGATGACCAGCCTCACGCGCGATGGTTGGAAGCGAATCGACGAACTTTCTACGAACTTCAGCCTGCTTTGTACGGTTAAGTCCCGTGAAGGACCAATTCCGCGAAACCGAAACCACCGATGACCGAGCGCCATACCGGCGGTGAGCAGTAGCCAGACAACCGTTCCGGCTTCCCCGACAACCTGGCTTGCAGCGCATTCGATGGGCTGCAGCGTCGAGTCGATGAGAGTGCTCTGATCTCGGAGCTGCTGCACTAGAACCGATCGATTTCACGCTGTAGCCAATCATCTTGGACAAGTATCCGATGTGACGGGCACTAGACACCGGGTCGATCGGAATAGGACGACAATCAACTTGAGTTCCCCAGGCCAAGGTTCGACCAGCGATTGATGCCGTGGCAGCCGCAGCCGCACATGCCACTTCATGGGGAGCAATATCAGTCGAACTAGGAACCCTGATAATGGAGTGATGATGAAGGGCACCCCGCGCCTGCCACTCGCGAACGACGGCATACGAAGCCCTAGCGCCAAATAGACGTTCAAGGCGGCGGCGAGTACGGTCCCACAAAACCCCGCAATCTCGGTTCCAGCAGACCTGTCCCTCGTAGTCGTAACTATCGGGATCAATAGCAACACCACGAAGATCACCGTCGTCAGAATCGTGAAGACCGCCGCAGCGACACCGCTGTTGCCCCTGACGTGGCACTCGGTGAATCGGGCCAAAACTTGGCGCGGTGAGCGTAAGGAAGAACCACGCGTACGTCTCACCATCGGGTGGATCAAACACCCCCGAACGAATTATCGCCGCCCAGTCCCCAACCACAATCTTCGAGCAGTGAGCGCAATAGCTAGCATCTCTGCTTCCGCAGCGAACAAAAACCGGACGCCCTCGTGGACCGGGGACTTGGAGAGGGTGCGCACACTCGACATGAGAGAGAATTTCGATGAAGTCGACCGCCATGAATTGGCGGAGATACCTTCGGAATTAAGTCCCCCCGTAGTCCCCCGAGCTTCACGAACCACCAGATTCGACACGTCCTGCCGACTCGTCGTAACGCTTTGATCAGGAGCTGCGGAATTAGAGGCGGACTGATAATGACGAGGTCGTAAGTTCGATTCTTACTAGCCCCACCAAGAGACGAGTACAAAAGTCGGGGATTTCGACGACGAAAGTCCGGTCCGGCGTCAATGAGAAATCATTTGCCTGGGAATTGGTGAGATAGAACGCCTAATCGCGATCTCACGCAGGTGCTGAATGCGTTCTGAACGCGAACAAGCCCCACCGGGCCGTGACGGACCACAGTGGGGCGAGAATTCTCAGTCGATGAACCGGGTCAGGTTCGCGCTACGAACAACACCTTGTCCTGGTCGGCCTCACCGAGCGTGTGTCGAGTGAGGCGGTGCGTGTAGGGCCGACCGCGCCGACGCTTGGCGGGGGCATCAGCCGGGCGCCGGGCGTCGAACGCGAGAGCCAGACGACGGTTGGTCGTCGCGAGCGCGAAGGCAACCATCAAACCCGTCTTGATGAGTCCCGACACGCGCACCTTGCCGTGGTGCAGACCAGCTGCCGCGTCGCTCTTGAGGCCACCGAAGTGCGGCTCGACACTGCTGCCGCGTCGCCCGTAGCTATCGAACCACTCCTTCGACCCGTAGAGGTTGCGTTGGCAGAGCGGCAACTCAGACGCCTCGAACGTGCGGTAGCGCGATGCGCACACCGTGCCGGGCACCACCGTCTTTGGAGGAGTCGCGGCCGGCAGCAGACCGACGCGCTGGGCACCGAACGGCGCCTGCAATGGGCAGAGCAGCTTGCCGGCGACACCAGGACACTGAAAGATGAGTTTCCCGTTGGCCAAGCGCTGACCGTGCGGCACGAGTGCGTAAATGGACCGCGCCTTGATGCGAGCCTGGTAGTCGGCCAACTCCTGCGGTGATGGCTTGTAAGTGGTGGTTCCCTTGCCGCGCGGCGGCGCAATGGTACGAAGTGCCTTCGGGATAGACGGCGAGAACGGTTGGCCGTCGATGACGACGGCACCGAGAATGGTGCCCGATACCCCGACTTGATTCTCCTTGAGGTCGAAGACCGGCTCGCCGCCCAACTGACGCACCGGGCCGAGGAAGTCCTTGCCGTGCTTGGACTGGGTGTACTCACGGTCCACCAACACGTCCCCGAGACGCCCGCGCTTGTGGGCGACCTCCTTGATGCAGGCGAGTGCGGTCGTGCGGCCGTCGGCGTTCACCGGCCGGAAGCGTGCCGCTACCGTCGCGCGCGGAACGTCGGGACCGCCTACGTCGCGAACCGAGACCGCCGCCGTCACCTCGTAGCCGAAGAGGGCGGGCTTGTTCTGCGTATTCTTGGCACCCCTCCAACCGGCGTCGGTGTCAGTGTTGCGGCGCACGATGGCCCACTGCACCTCGCCGGTCTCTTCGTTGATGACCCGGCGGTGGACGTTGCGGTCATTGGCCCACGTCGGGATGTCGGACCCATCAATGGAGATGGACAGAGATCCCGTAGCACCCGGGTGTGCGCCTATCGTGGCGATGGCCGAGAACACCGCGTCGAACTCGGCGTAGCGCGCCTCGTCGGACAGACCGACCATGTGGAGCTCTTGGCGCAGCACCTGGTCGATGCGGTTCATCAAGTAGTTCACCTGTCGAAGCGTCACCGGTCGGCCGTTTTTGCGCACCAGACCCAACCGCCATCTCGCCTCGGGTGAGATGCCGTTGAGAACCTTGGGCACGTCCCTGAGGAAGTAGGTGCCCGAGAACGACAGCAACTGCAGCGCGACGAAGAGGGCCTTCACCGACAAGTCGCGCGGCCGACCCTTGCGTCGGTCTCGTAGCGCCAGGAGTTCCCCGACACGAACGTACGCGTTGGCCTCGTCCACGAGCGCTTCCGCCTCTCGTTCGAGCGCCCGCAGTTCTTGGCTGGTGACTATCACTTTGCCTCCTTCTTCGGAGTCGCACAATGAGAAGATGTGCGCGTCACGTGGGCCAGGTAGCCGTCCAGGGCCTCCGCTCCTTGCAAGCCGGTCCAGGCGAGCACGTCCACGACGCTGACCGGCTCACCGAGAAGCGCACAGACGTAAGTGGCTCGCAGACGGTCCACTGACAACGCCGGGACCCCGCGCCGCTGATGCAGCCACCTCGCCGCGGCGGCCGTGACATAGTCGTGCGCCATTTCACCACGCAGCCGCCCACCCGGGCGCAGTGAAGTCGTCTCGTTGAAGAGTGGCAGGAACTTCTCGCGCACTCGGGCGCAGTATTTGGGCGTGCGCACGAACCACGCGCCGTCGTGCTGGTGCAGGTCGCGCGCCGTCACCTCNNGCACCTCCGAGCCCCCAGCTGTCTGACAGCCGCCAGAGATGCGGTGCTGGGTCCTTCGCCTCCTTGCTTACCGTCGCCAGGTAGGCCTCGATGAGCGTTGGCGAGAGAAGGACCTGGGCGCTCATCTCGTAGCCACGCTCCTGGGCGAACAACGCCAGGCGGGTCAGCGCTTGAAGAAACGGTCGCAAGCTGTGCTTTGCCAAGTGAGCGAGCGGGCCGACGCCCTCGAGCACCACCGGGCGCAGTTCGAGCCACTGCGCCGACGTCACGAAATGGCGGGGCCCTTTGGTGGGGCTGTAGTGCTCGAGGAAGATGACGGTTTCGGGTTTTGGATCTGTTGGTACATCTAAACGATGCGGAGCAGGGCTCGTCCGTGCACTTGAACGACGTAAAATACGTCGAATCTGGTAGATTCATGCTATGGGAGTCCCCCGGTTCCGGCCGGCCTCAATCTTCGAGAACTGTCGGGATTTTGGACGAAACCCCAGTACACGACCGGGTCCTGCACCACATCTTCGTCCCGGCCAGCGCGCCTGGGCCATCTACCAACACCAAGTGGCGACCGTGGTTCTCCGCGAACTTCGCCGGCGGGACCAAAGGATCAGCGAGCTGGCCCAGCAACTGGACGTCGATTACGACTGGCTCATTCGCAAGATCTACGGGCGCGTGCCCGCCGATCTGGGCGAGATGTTCGAGTGGGCGCTGGTTCTTGGTGTTCCGGTGCTACCAGTAAAGTTCGGCGTTGATGAAGATTCGGCTGGAACAGAGTGATTCGCCTTGTTTACGTAGGTTAAATCGACATAATCACGGCCTTGACCAGGGAATTATGAGCGCTGACTCGACATATTCTGAGAAGTTACGTCTACCTGGTCAACAAGTTATCATTGACATATACACATGCCAATGATAACTTTCTAACTCAATGGTTGAAAGTTCTGACGCACGTGCCGCTGCTATGGAACGACTCGTCGCTGGCCTCCTAGACGGCGGACATGTCGATCCCCATGAAGGGCAAGTGCTCGACTGTAAGGAAGATCCCTCCCGACGAGGCCAGGGCGGCGTAGTCGAACCCGGCGAGACTCATTCCGAAGCCCTTGCGAAGACTGTTGCCGATGCGGCCGCGTGTTTCGCCAATGCTGACGGTGGCGTCATTGTTGTTGGCGTGAACGATAAAACAACGGGGCCGTCGGCGTTCGTAGGAACCCCCTGCGACACGGCTTGGCTACAGAACCGTATCCGCCAGCTGGTCACCCTCGAGGTTCAGACTACGGAACTAACCATTGCGAGTACTCGAATCGTTACCGTCACCGTCGAACCCTCATCAATTCCCATGGCCGACAGCTCAGGCAAGTATCGACGGCGCCAGGGGCGCGACTGCCAGACGATGACTGGCGCCGAACTCGGGCAGTTTTCGGTCGATCGATCTGGGGCCGACTGGTCGTCCGCACCGTCGGCGTCCACTTTCACCAACACCGACCCCGCCGCAATGCTCCAACTGCGCGAGTGGCTTCGGCAGTCGACCGAAGCGTCACGGGAGGAGCTCGCCAACAGAGACGACCGCGCCTTGCTCCTCCAACTTGGTTTGAGTACCCCAGACGGCAGGCTCAATCGGGCAGGCGAGTTACTCTGCGTGAGACTTCCTGGACGCGGGCCTCTGATCGACTTCATCTTCCGGCCAGCTCCCGGTGCCGAAACCGAGTTACGAATCGACCCTAGTGAGGTGCCTCTTGCGATCGCGCTCGCCGAGGTTGAGGCCGCAATAAATGGCCACAACCCAGTTTTCATGCTCCCAAGCGGACTGACAGTCGGCCAAATTAGAGCTCTTCCTGAGTTGGCCCTAAGAGAGGCACTCGTAAACGCTGCCGCTCACCGCGACTGGGCCGCACCGGGTCCAATGCGAGTGCTGTTAGAAGGAACGATGCTTACTGTCACCAATCCTGGTGGTTTCCTCCCGGGAGTAACCGCAGAGACAGTAATAACAGCCCCTCCACGAACTCGTAATTCACGACTTGCAAGGGCTTTACGGGGACTACGCCTGGCAGAAGCAGAGGGCATCGGAGTCGACAGGATGTTCCGAGAGACAGTCCGTCAGGGACTGCCCACCCCCGACATTGAAGAATTCCCCGATGGTAGTGGTGTGCGCTGTGTACTAGTGGGTGGCCCACCCGACATGGCGGTCATAGGAGTGGTGAGCAACCTGCCCCATCCTGCTGGCCAAGACGTCGACATCCTCTTACTACTCCATAGGCTTCTGGCGGTCCCGACCGTCAACGCCACGAAGCTCGCACCCATAATCCAAAAATCGCACGCGCAAGCGATAGCCGCGATCGAGAGAGCCATGGCGACTGGACTAATAGTCCTGTCGAGTCAATCTGGCCACTACCGACTCGCAGATGACACCCGGAATGCGCTTGCTAAGAAACTGCCCTACATGCGAAGAACTGAAGCGGACTACGCAAAGGTCATCGTTGAACTTCTCCTGGCTAGCGGAGAGATTCGAGCAAGAGACCTGATTGACATCTGTGGTGTCAAGTCTGTGCGGGCATCGCAAGTACTCTCACAGGCAGTGGGGAGTGGACTGCTAGAACGCCATGGCGAGCTCGGCGCCGGTGTCTATTACACATTGGAAGTACACTAGAAGCGTCGCGAGGTGCTTGACTCGGCGACGGCGCGGACAGCATTCAGCCGTTTTGATTACGGCAACGTATTACGCCCGACCTCGAACGGACTTCGCCACCTGGGTGACGGATGACCCGCATTCGAGACAGACGTTGAACTTGAGGCCACGTCTTCAAGAGACTGGAAACACCGACCTACTGCGATACTCCGTTAACAGGGTCGAGTGAACCTACGAGGATTCGTAAATGCGTTTATCGCTCGAGTAAGTAAGAATGGCCGGATGAGTTCGCCAACATTCTCCCAGGTGTACACGCAACTTTGCCGCCTTGTTGCACTTGGCAAGGCCATTGAACAAGAAGATGATGCGGCCAAGTTGCCGAAGTTCCTATATGAAGGGGCTCGCACTATCTTCGTGATTGCGTCCTCACAGAGGTTGATGGGCAACCAACCCACTCACGGCGAGCAGATCGTCGCAGAACTCGAGTCGTTCGAAGCGGAACTGATGAAGAGTATTTCTGACTGGACCTGGAGCGACCTGCCTGAGAATGAAGAGTTGGCTGAACTCATCGCGGGGCTACGACGGGAGTTGGGTCAGCACTGAACAGCGACGTCGACCGGGAGCCCGCGAGACAGTGTCTGAGGTGAGACCCCCACCGCGTACACACCCTTGACCGTCGTCGGGTGCCTCCAATCAAATTGGAGGACTGTGTCAGGGACGCGAACTCCGAAGCACTCCGTCCACTCCTCTTCAGTGAATCGCGTGGCGGGCATTGCCCCGAAGGGGTAGTCCAGAACCACGATGGTCCCGAGTGACGTGGGCCACACTTCGAGCCCACCTCGGTCCACGCCCAAACTCGGCCGGGCCGGGGCCGTGCCCCTCGACGCCTGAACCCCGTGGGCAGCGAGCTGCACGGTGAGTTCGTCTTTGGCGTATCGCGCGTCAGTGACGGCGACGACTCCCGTCTTCTCAAGCGCACTAGTGATGAGGTCGTAGAAGTCCATAAGCCTCATTGTCCGGAACCCGTGGGAATTGCCAAGCAACGAGGGAATCTGACGGGTGACCGGCAGGGGTCCAACTCAATCCGGGGCCCGTGGGAATTGCCAAGCAACGAGGGAATCTGACGGGTGTCCGGCAGGGGTCCAACTCAATCCGGGGCGCCGTTTCTTATGCTCTACCTACGATCGCCTCCGAAACGCACTTTGAAAACGACAAAAGTGGCAATGAAAAATCGAGCGAAACGCAATGAGAAGTGAAAATCCAGCCCTTGCAAGGGCCCTGCAAAATAAGGCCTCTGGACTTTTGTACTTGTCTCACCAAGTTTGAGTAGCGTCCCGCAAGATTCTCCCCACAACGACTACGAGAACAATTACGTGCAGCCACTTGATATCACGTTGGATTATCAAACGTGTTCTCGTACAATAAAACATGATTGCGGAGAAAATGACTCAATATCCGGAACTAGATGGCGTGCTGCATGGCCACGCTGAACGACTCCAGGACGCGCTTGGGGATTCCTTAATTGGTATGTATCTGCTCGGTTCACTCGCGATCGGTGACTTCGACGGAACGAGTGACATTGACTTTGCGGTGGTGACGGCCGATGAAATTTCGGATTCGCAGGTTGAACACGTTCAGACTGTTCACGATCAAACCTATGGTCAAAATAACCGATGGGTCAAGCATCTTGAGTATTCGTTCTTCCCGTTGACCATTCTCCGGAATCCATCGTCTCCGTTTTCAGATGACGGGCGTGTCCAAGAAAAGAATCGAGAACTCTGGTACTTCGATCACGGCAGCCAAAAAATTGAAAGATCGGATCACGACAACTCTCTCGTAACTCGTTGGACGCTCAGGGAAAAGGGTGTAACGGTGATCGGCCCTGAACCCTCCTCGCTCCTCGACCCAGTGTCTCCAGACGCACTGCGGGCAGAAATTCGAGATTCACTTGTCGGATGGGGAGACGAGCTTCTCGAAGATGCCGAACCCTATAGGAATCGCTTCTTTCAAGCCTTCATAGTGCTGCACTATTGCCGAATGCTGCAAGACCTAACTGAAGGAAGAATCACGTCGAAGCGCGAGGGGGCGGAGTGGGCGAAATCGAATCTAGATCCTAAGTGGACTTCTCTAATCGAATACTGCTGGAATGATCGACAGGATTCCGAGATTCACATAAGTCAACCGGCGGTACCTGAGATATTTAGCGAAGTATTGTCATTTGTCGAATACGTCGTAGCGCTGGGTAAAGACTTTGTCATTAGTTAGTCCCCGTTTGACCCGCCCGCAGATGAAAGCCAGATCATTCGCAGTTGCAATGCGATTTCCCCCCCTAGAGCCCAGTCCTAGCAAGGCCGAGGACTCTTTGACATTTCAACATCACCAGTCACTAAAGAGCCACGTAGTCGATGCGTTAGGACGAGGTTTCTCCGGCCAGATCAAGCAACACCTCGGACGCAGCCCGCTCGCCCGAACTGATAGCTCCGTCCATGTAGCCCATCCATCGTGTCGCAGTTTCGGCGCCAGCCCAGTGGATGGGGCCTACGGGTGAGCGCAGGGCGTCGCCGAAAGCCGTCCACGTATTCGGAGGAAAGAACGCTCCATAACATCCACGCGTCCATTCGTCGTCGGCCCAGATCTTCTCGACATAGTCCTTGGCCTGAGCGGCCTTGGGTCCGAAGAATCGAGTGAAACAGTCCAGGACGCACTGTCGGCGTTCTGTCTCTGACCAACGACCAAGCTCTCGGGCTTGGTTGCCTTCCAGAAACCCGAGGAGGACTCCTGGTCGACCGTCTGGCGGCGAATTGTCGAAGACAACCTTTACGGGTCCCCGGTCACTCGTCAGTTGCCCAGATAATCCCGCGTCTCGCCAGAAGGGCTCGTCGTAGATCGCCATGCACTTGATAACTGAGCCGTTGGGAGTGCGTTGGGTCAACTGGTCACGGAGTGCGGGCAACGCCGGCTCATAGATGAAGCGTCCGGCCAGAGCCGGGCTGATCGCCACGATCGCCTTTGATGCTCGCACCGTGATGGATTCTCCGCTCACGATGAGCTCATTGCCGTAGGCGATGTGCCGTACCGGTTCGCCGAGGACAATGATGTCACCGAGTTCCGCCGCCATTGCCAGGGCGATTTGCTGTGATCCGCCGACGATGCGGCTCTGTTGCGCTCCGCCATCGGTCGATATCAGGTTTTCCAGGCTGCCCGCCGAGTTGCAATAGGCGAGGAAGTGCAAGAGTGAGACGTCAGCCGGATCCGCGGCCCATACGGCTTCACAAGCCAACCCAATGAGCGATCGGCCGAGTCGGGTTCGCATATTGCGTCTGGTCCACGAAGCCACCGTCTCCGCGTCCCACAACGTCGCCTTTGGCGCCGTCCACGGCGTATCCGCGGGCACCGTGCGGACCATTCGCCCGAGTCGCGTCATGGCCAGTTGGACATCCATGAGCGCAACGGGGTTGACCTTTGGGATCGCCCCTCGGTAGGAGCTCAAACGGTCGCCGTGCTCGAAAAGGTTCTTGCCCGTACCGTAGGTGTCAAACGTCTCGAGACCGAGTTCGCCGATCAGGCGCAGAATTCGCTCCTGACCGGGGCCCACCCACTGCCCACCGACTTCAACGACCTTGCCGTCACCAATGGGGTGGTTGAGCGTACGGCCGCCCACACGGTCTCGCGCCTCGACCACCACGACGTCGACCCCGTGGGCTCGAAGCGCCCGGGCGGCAGACAGGCCAGCAAGCCCCGCACCTATGACCACGACGGTGGTTGACTTATCCATTGATTGCCCCTCGTTCGCTCGTATGCACCATCACATGATGCTCGACAAATCAACACCTGATCCTTTACACCGCAACATCTGAACCTTGACAACGTCGACCATTGGCCTCGACTTCATTTCGTGGCCGTGTTTAAGAGAATCCTGGCCGTTCGTCATGCGCTTACTTCCTCACCGATTTTGTCGCGACAAGCGAGCCCATCAGATCGCCAAACTTCTCGACTCGCTTCAGCACGTCTTTCGCTTCGAAGCGCAGCGTGTCGGGGTTCCCGTTCTTGGCGCATCTGTCGACCTCTTGCCACGAAACGGGTGTTGACACAGTTGGTTCCGGCCGGGCACGAAGCGAGTACGCGGCCACGGTCGTCTTCGATGAGTTGTTCTGACTCCAGTCGATGAGCACCTTGCCGTCGCGGAGAGTTTTTTTCATCATCGACACCACTTCATCGGGATGATCTCGTTCGATTGCCTGGGCAAGCTCGTGCGCTCGCTCGCCCAACTGGTCCCAGGTCGTTCGCCGCACGCGCGTGTAGAGCTGAAGACCTTTCGAACCACTGGTTTTCGCGAAAAGAGATCCCCGATCGAGCCTTTCACCCACCCACTGAGCAACACGACAACATTCGGCGATCGTCGTCCCGGGACCGGGGTCGAGGTCCAAGACCATGTAATCAGGAGGCGCGGGTTTGGATTTTCCTTTCGCGACGTGCCAGAGCGGTACGTGAAATTCGATGGCGGCAAGATTGGCGGCCCACAGCAGGCTGGGCCGATCACTCACCGCGGTGTACACGATGGGCTCGTGCTCCCCTCGTTTGGACGGAACTTCAATCGTCTTGATCCAATCCGGTTGATGCTCGGGCGCGTGCTTCTCGTAGAACGACATCCCTTCGACTCCGTTGGGATAGCGACGAAACGTCGTGGGGCGGTGAATGAGGTGCGGCACCATGACGTCGGCGATCCGGGCGTAGTAATCGAGCACCTGGCTCTTCGTGAATCCGGTATCGGGGTACAAGACCTTGTCGAGGTTCGACAACGACAGTTCACGGCCGTCGATTGCCGTAAGGACTCGCTCAGGACTCACGGACCACTTCTTTCGCGCCCTTATCCGTTCGCAGTCCACGCCACGATGGTTGACGCAGGTGGCCGTCGTTGGTCCACTCCGCGAACTGGACCTCGCCAACGATCGTTGGGCGAACGAAGTGCGCGAGCGCCGTCTCCGCACGGCTGAGCGGCTGAGCGAACGGCGTCGACTTTCGCGCGAGCGGTTTGAGTCGCGCCAGCAGTTCCTTGCGGGTCGCCGCCGTGAATCCCGTGCCCACTTTGCCCACGTAGTCGAGTCCTTCGTCGCTCGGAATGCCCAGCAAGAGCGCACCGAGGCTGCCGGTACGTTCACCCTTACCCGCGGTCCATCCACCGATGACGACTTCTTGGCTGAGGAAGTTCTTGACCTTGATCCAATTGCCACTGCGCGACCCCGGAGAGTAACGAGAGTCCCGACGTTTTATGACGACGCCTTCGAAACCTCGCTCTCGCGAGATGTCGAGCACCTTGGCGCCGGAAGTGTTGGTGATCGAAGGAGGCGTCGCGAACGTCTCGCCCTGCAATTTGAGTGACTCCAGGGCAGCACGCCGGTCGTCATAGGAAAGGTCCATTATCGAGCGGTCATCGAGATAGAGCAGATCGAAGGCGAAGAAACTGGCCGGCGTCGAGTGTCGCAACTTTTCGATCGCTGGTTTGGATGTGACGTGGAGACGTTTGGAGAGGGTCGAGAAATTCGGGCGGTTGTCCTGGTCCAAGGCAACGATCTCGCCGTCCAGGATCGCCGAACGTGAACCCAGGTGCAGACCAAGGTCGCGCAGTTCCGGAAATGTCGACAGCAGACTCTTGTCGTTGCGCGTGAAGGCCCGCACGCGGCCTCCGTCCACGTAGACCAGGGCACGCACGCCGTCCCACTTAAATTCGTAGGCCCAGCCGACGTCCTTCTTCGGCAGTTCACTCGCCAGGGCCAACATGGGCTTGACGTGTTGGGGCATGGCCTCGAAGTACGCCGGCGCCGGGTCCATGCGGTGGATCATCCAGTTCTTCTCGTCGATGGGAAAGAGGACGTAGCGACCAGAGGCGCGTTTGCCGTGCAGTACGACCATGACCTCGTTGGTCCGCCACTTTTCGGTGTCGTAGGTACCGTGATCCCAAATGGTGACCTGACCGGCCCCGTACTCACCCTTTGGAATCGTCCCTTCGAACTTCCCGTAGTCGAAGGGGTGGTCTTCGACGTGGACGGCGAGGTGATTGGTGTCGGGGTCCATGGGGAGACCCTTCGGGAGGGCCCACGACACGAGCACGCCGTCTCGTTCCAGACGAAAGTCCCAGTGCAGGGCCCGGGCGTGGTGCTCTTGGATGACGAACGTCGGGAGTTGCGATTTCTTCTTGGCGTTCTTGGCCGTGGCGCCCATTGGTTCAGGGGTGCGCTTGGGATCCCTTTTCGCCCGATAGGAGGTGAGCTTCGAAGGTGGCGTGGCGGGGATGTCCTTGGCGCGAGCCATGAAACCGGTCAGCCTGATTTCTTCTTGGCGGCACTCACGGCGCGAATCAGTTCGTCCTTGGTCATCTTCGACGTGACGTCAATCTTGAGTCGCTTCGCGCGCTCCGCGAGATCGGCCTTGGTCATGGCATCGAGTCCCCGTCGCTCGCGATGCGCCGAGACTTTCATACTCGCGCTCTTAGAGGGCGCGCTCGCTTTGGCCGCCGAGCGAGTTGGTCGTTTCGACGAACGGTCAATTGACGCCTGCAACGCGGACATCAGGTCAATGACGTTCGACTTCGGTCGGTCCTCGGCGCCGTGCACGACGGCGTGACCGGCGCGCTTTTGTTCGACGAGTTCCTCGACGCGCTGGCGGTAGGTGTTCTTGTAACGACTCGGTTCCCACGCGTCAGTTAAGGAGTCGACGAGCTTCTTCGCGATGGACAGTTCGCGGGCGTTCGCGTTACCGACCGGCGGCAACGTGTCGAGCTCCTCTTCGGGATTGCGGATCTCATCTTCGAAGAACATCGTCTCGAGCATCAACACCTTCTCGGCGGGACGAACGGCGACGAGGTGTTCCTTGTCGCGCAAGACCAACGTCGCGATGCCCACCTTCTTGGTTTCGAGCATCGCTTGGAGCAGCAGTGCGTACGCCCGGTCGGCGCCCTTACCCTTGGGTGCGAGGTAGTACGACTGTCGAAAGAAGATGGGGTCGATCTCTTCTAAATCAACGAAGTCCTGAATCTCGATCAGTTCGGACTTTCCGGGGGCGGCTTCGGCCATCTCTTCACGCGTGACGACGACGTACTCGCCCCCACCGAGCGGGTAGCCATTGACGATGTCCTCGGTGGTGAGTTCCTCACCAGTCTCTTCGTCGACCTTCTTGTAGCGCACCCGGTGCGAGGTGTTCTTGACCAGTTGGTTGAAGTGGATGGTCTGGTCGGACGTCGCGCTATAGAGGCCTACGGGGACACTGACCAATCCGAAGCTCAAAAAACCTGACCATGTGGCACGAGCCATGTGAATTTCTCCTCGACGAGTGATTCGTGAGACCGACAGAGAAAAATTTTACCATCGGAGGCCTTCGATTCTCAAAAAACTTGGAAGCACTGATGCGCGGGTGATTCTCAGCTGTCCACCGCAGTGTCACACCAAGGATTTATGTTCAAACCATGTCCCTACCAATGCACTACACACCACCGGTCGCTCTATGCACGATGTGTGACGACAAGCTCTTGCACTGCCACGGCACGGCGATCGTGATTGCCAATGGCTCCCACGTCTGCTCCGATGACCCCGACTGCACGCTCAGCATCAACGAACACTGGTTCATGTCAATCGAGGACGACGAAGACTCGTTGTCCTAGCCCCTCTCCGGGGCATCGCGACGACGGAACCTTGCGTCGGGCCACGGGTGTAAATTTCGGTTTCGCGGGTAATCGCAAAACCAAAGGAATCTTCCCATGTCTGAAACCACACCTCCCTCCGCCGTCTTCGCCTTCGCAGACGAGGTCGTGGACCGACTTGCCAAGAGCGATCCACTGTTCGCGACCGAGGCGGGCATTCCCGGTTACGAACGACTGCTTCCCGACTTCTCGGCCGCGCAACAGCGTCGAGATCAGGATGAGACGCTGCGCGACTTACAAGCCCTCGAGCTGCTCGTCAGCGTCAGCGACGTCGACCGTATTGCCAAGGAAGTGCTGCGCGAGCGACTCTCCGTGCGGCTCGCACTGCTGGAGGCGGACGAGTATCGAAGGACCTTCTCTGTCTTGAGTTCGCCGGTCTCCGCAATTCGACAGGTCTTCGAACTTATGGCAACGACGACGACGGATGACGCGACGCACGTGGCGGCACGTCTAAAGGCGGTTCGTGCGTCACTTGACACGTGGCGAGGCGCACTGCTCGTCACGGCCGCGGAGCACGAACTTCCTGCGGTGCGCCACGTGCTCGGTATTGCCGACCAAGCCGACACCCATGCGGCTGGCGCATTCACTGAACTGGCAAAGCGCGTGGCGGCCGCAACGTCGGTCGACTTCGACACGTCGGGACTCGCCAACGCGGCGAAGGATGCAGAGGCCGCGTACGCAGAACTCGCAGCGTTCTTGCGATCTGAGATTGCTCCAAAGGCCTCGACGCACGAAGCCTGCGGGGAGGAGCGTTACCAGCGCTGGTCGGCCTACTGGTCCGGCGCCACCCTCGATCTACGCGAACTCTACGTCTGGGGTTACCAGGATCTTCGCCGCATCAACTCGCGGATGTGGGAGATCGCGAACGAACTGCTTCCTGGAGCGTCGAGTCTCGTGGCGGTGGCCGATCTTTTGGACAACGACCCGAAGCGGGCAATAAACGGAACGGACACACTGCTCACGATGCTGAAAGAGTTCACGCAGCGCACGGCGGACGAGATGGACGGCGTGCACTTTGACATCGATGATCGGATCAGGTTCTGTGACGCGCGACTCGCGCCGGAGGGCTCGTCGGCCGCGCCGTATTACATCAATCCGAGCGAGGATCTCAGCCGACCGGGAACGACGTGGTTTCCCACGATGGGCGAGACCAGCTTCTCGTGGTGGCGTCACGCATCAACGTGGTATCACGAATCAATTCCCGGTCACCATCTTCAAATTGCAACCGCGTTGCTCGCGGCAGACCAACAGAGTCGGTACCACCGCCTAGTCGGCTCCACCGCGGGCTACGTCGAAGGATGGGCCCTCTACGCCGAGCGACTCATGGACGAACTGGGTTACTTTTCGGACTTGGGCGACGAACTCGGCTACCTCGCGAACCAGGCGCTTCGCGCGGCTCGCATCGTGGTCGACATTGGACTGCACCTGGAACTCGATGCGCCGAGTGACCTCGGAGTGCTGGGCGGACTCGGGGACTGCTCTGGCAAGCAGTGGACTCCGGAAATGGCGGTCGCCCTCCTCGAAGAGTGGGCCATTCAAGATCACGTGATGTCGACCTCCGAGGTTGACCGCTACCTCGGACTGCCCGCGCAGGCCATCTCCTACAAAGTCGGCGAACGAATGTGGCTGGCGGCACGCCAAGAGGCAAAAGACCGTCTCGGTGATCGCTTCTCATTGAAGGCGTTTCACGCACACGCGCTCGTTCTTGGCCCGTTGGCGGTCGAAACCTTCATGACCGAAATGGCGGCATGGGACGGCAACTAAAGATCGGTCGGATCGCAGCAGAGTAAGTTCGACGGCGAATCGAAAATGCCATGCCCGTCGCGTGCGTTACCGTCTTTGGAGGAACGTGAGGACGAACATATGGCGAACGATCGAAGCACATTGACCAGCAGCGAACGAGAGAAGGCATCGGTCTTTCACTCGTGGTCGGCCCAGGCCACCATCAACCCACTCATGGTGAAAGACGCCCATGGCGTGTACGTGACGGGTGAAGACGGCACCACGTACCTCGACCTGTCCTCGCAACTCGTCAACACCAACATTGGCCACCAACACCCTGCGGTCGTGCGCGCCATTCAAGAACAGGCCGCCATACTCTGTACGATTGCTCCCCAACACGGCTACGTATCGCGCTACCGAGCGGCGGAACTGATTCTCGACCGTTCATTCGAGGGCGCCGCGAAGGTCTTCTTCACCAATGGCGGCACCGAGGCAATGGAGCACGCCGTGCGCATGGCACGACTCCACACCGGACGCCACAAGGTGATTTCGGCCTATCGCAGCTACCACGGCGCAACCGCAACGTCGATCAACCTGACCGGCGACCCGCGACGTTGGCCCAACGACACCGGCTCGGCGGGCGTTGTCCACTTCTTCGGACCGTTTCTCTACCGAACGATGTATCACGCCGAGACCGAAGAGCAGGAGTGCGAGCGAGCGCTGGCAAGCCTCGAAGAGACGATTCGATTCGAAGGCCCGACCTCCATCGCCGCAATCGTGCTCGAGACAATTCCTGGCACGGCGGGCATCATGGTCCCGCCGAAGGGTTTCCTGCAGGGCGTTCGCGCCATCTGTGATCGCTATGGCATTCTCTACATCGCCGATGAAGTCATGTGCGGATTCGGTCGAACCGGCGCGTGGTTCGCCTACCAGCAGCACGACGTCAAGCCGGACCTCGTGGTCTTCGCCAAAGGCGTCAACTCCGGTTACGTGCCACTCGGAGGCGTCGTCATCAGTGAGGCGGTGAGCGTCACCTTCAATGACCGCGTCTACCCCGGCGGTCTCACGTACTCGGGCCACCCCTTGGCGTGCGCCGCGGCCGTCGCAACCATTGAGGCGATGCAAAGTGAAGGCATCGTCGAGAACGCAAGGCGAATCGGCGACGACGTCCTTCGTCCGGAGCTCGAAGCCCTCGCGCAGCGACACCCGATCATCGGCGACGTCCGCGGTCTCGGTGTGTTCTTCGCGCTGGAACTGGTGGTCGATCGCGACACGAAAGAGCCGCTCGCGCCGTATGGGGGGAGCTCACCGGCGATGAACGACTTCGTTACGGCGAGTCGCAACGAGGCGTTGCTCATCTTCACCAACTTCAATCGCATCCACGTCGTCCCGCCATGCACGATCAACGATGACGAAATACGCGAGGGTGTAGCCCGACTCGACCGTGCCCTCTGCGTCGCTGACAAGTACTACACGGGCAGTTAGTGACCAACGAAGAGCGACGTCTCCACGCCGCGGCGCTCCTGCGCGAACTCGGCCACGATTTCGTTGCCCGCACGTTGAGTGACGATCAACTCGACGAATTGACATCGCAACTTGCGATGATCCTCGCCATCGTGAAGAAGGGTGAGCACCGCGTTCGCACGTTTTCGAGCGACCGTACGTCGGACTTCGCCTCGTTGATCCCCGAGGGTCGCCAAGGCGACAAACATCAACTCTTCTTAGACTCGATCGTCTCCGGCGCCGCCAATCCGATGGGCCTGAATGCCGCGGTCTGGCGCGAAGGTGACGTCGCGGTGATGGAAGTCACCCTCGGTCGAGCCTTTGAAGGAGCGCCCGGGCGCGCGCACGGCGGGGTGATCGCGGCGTTGCTCGACGAAACCATGGGTGTCGTGCACGTCCTCCAAGAGGCGCTCGCCTATACCGCGCAACTGGACATCAAATACATCGCGCCCGCGCCGATTGGCGAGTCGATCATCGCGCGCGCCTGGCTCTCTCACCGAGTGGGCCGCAAACTCTATATCGACGCGTCACTCCACGCGGGCGAGGTTCAATTGGCGAGTGCCACTGCCCTCTTCATCGCGATTGATCCATCAACGTTCGTGCAGTCCGGTGTCGGTACGTCGTAACGCGTGTCACTGACGCTGCACCGAGAATTCAACTCGAGCAAAGTTCCAAAGGTCACGCCCGTCTTTTGGTTTCTCAAAATCCTCACGACCGCCATGGGCGAGGCGACCTCGGACTATTTCGTCAATCACTTCAACCCCGAAGTCGCGGTGCTCTGTGCGGGCGTGGTCTTCTTGGCCGTGGTGTGGTGGCAGTTGCGCTCGCCAACGTATCGAGCGACGTCGTACTGGGCTGCCGTGGTCATGGTGAGCGTCTTTGGGACGATGTGCGCTGACGTCGTCCACGTCGCGTTCCACGTCCCCTACGTCGTGTCGGCCCTCTGCTTCAGCGTCGTGCTGATCGCGGTCTTCGTCTGGTGGCACAGAGTGGAGGGCACGCTCTCGATCCACAGCATCACGAGCACCCGCCGAGAGCTCTTCTACTTTTCGACGGTCACCGTCGCCTTCGCACTCGGAACGGCGGTCGGCGATCTGACCGCGATCGCTTGGCACCTCGGCTTCCTCAGCTCGGGCTTCCTCTTCGTCGGACTTATAGTCCTGCCGCTGCTTGCGTTCGTGGTACGTCGACGCCACGCAATACTTCTGTTCTGGATCGCGTACGTTCTCACGAGACCACTCGGTGCGTCCTTCGCGGACGCCATGGGCAAGCCCCGCATTGCGGGCGGACAGGGCTGGGGATCGGGCAACGTCGCGCTGTCGCTGAGCGCACTCATTGTGCTTGTCGTGGGCGCCGTGGCGATCCGCGAACGAAGCGACAAAGCCGTCTAACTCGTCCGTACACTGTTGCAATGCCTGCCATCTCTGTAGAAAATCCACTCGAACTCCCGAGGGCGGTCGCGCCGCTCATCACCGATCGACCGCGGCGCGTGAAGTCCATCACGACCGCGCCACGCGGTCTCGAAGGCGAAGGCTTCCCCGTGCGTCGTGCGTTCGCCGGCATCGATATCGCCGACCTCGATCCCTTTGTCCACATGGACCAGATGGGCGAGGTTGACTATGGACCGGGCGAACCCAAGGGAACGCCGTGGCACCCGCACCGCGGCTTCGAGACCGTCACGTACATGATCGACGGCACGTTCTTGCACCAAGACTCCATCGGTGGCGGTGGCGTCATTCAAAACGGCGGCACGCAGTGGATGACCGCCGGCGCGGGCATCTTGCACATAGAGCGCCCACCGGACGCACTCATCGATACCGGTGGCGTCTTTCACGGCATGCAGTTGTGGGTGAACCTTCCCGCGAAGTTGAAGATGACCAATCCCCGCTATCAGGACATTGAAGCGGAGTCGGTGACCCTGCTCACCAACGACAATGGTGACGCGATCATCCGCATCATCGCGGGGTCGCTCGGTGACGTCGACGGCCCCGGCATGACCCACACGCCCATCGCGATTGCCCACGTCACGCTGTTGCCGGGCGCACAGTTGACGCTGCCGTGGACGCAGGGCTACAACGCACTGACCTACGTCCTCGCCGGGCAGGGCACCGTCGGTCTCGAGCGCGCCGACATTGAGATGGGCCAGATGGCCGTGCACGTCGACGGCGACTTCCTCGTGCTCTCCGCGAAGGAGACCCAGGACTCCAGGACGAACGCCTTCGAAGTCCTCATCCTCGGTGGCGAGCCGATTCGCGAACCGGTCGCGACCTACGGGCCGTTCGTCATGAACACGCGCGCCGAACTACAGCAGGCGTTCGAGGACTACGAGGCCGGTCGTCTCGGCCAGATTCCGGCCGATCACATCTAGTCGGTCGTCGTCGATCGGTGCACGAGGAACGTGCCCGTCGCTCGGCTGATCAGCTTTCCCTCTTCACTTGAGATCGTCGCCTCGGCGTAGGCGATCTGGCGCGTCAATCGAACGACGTCGCCGCGGATCGCGTAGTGGCCGTTGAGAAGCGCCGGTCGCATCAACTCCGTCGTCATCTCAATCGTCGCTTCAGTCCGGTCTCGACCAACCAGCGCTCCGTTAATGGCAAAGTTCATCGCCGCGTCGAGCAGCACCGAGTGGACGCCGGCCTGGACCGCACCGTGGGGATTGCACGCCAGCTGGGTGGGATCGAACCAGCCACCGACCCACCCGAGGTCTTCGCCGTCAACGCCGTAGGCGTCAAAGGACCCCCCGACGGCGCCAATGATCGCCATACCGCCATCACCGAGCCAGCGATCCATGTTCTTTCGTTCGCTCACGGATGTGACGATACTCGCGACCCCCTATAGGCTTCGCGCGGTGGGTATGCCCACGAACGATCGAAAGGTACATCAATGCCAATAGCCGTAATCGTGGATGCCGTGCGCACCCCAGGTGGGAAGCGCAACGGAAAACTGAAGAACTGGCACGCGGTCGACTTGGCCTCCGAGGCCCTCAAGGCCATCACGAGTCGCAACAACCTCGACCCGGCGCTGATCGACGACGTCATCATGGGCTGCGTCTCCCAGGTTGGAGAGCAGGCGTTCAACGTCGGACGTAGCGCCGTCCTCGCCGCTGGATGGCCCGAGTCGGTGCCCGCGACAACCATTGACCGTCAGTGCGGCTCCTCGCAGCAGGCGCTGCATTTCGCCGCCCAGGGCGTGATGTCCGGTGCGTACGACATCGTTGTCGCCGCGGGCGTCGAGGCCATGTCACGCGTGACGATGGGCTCCTCAATTGGCAAGGACTCCGGCTGGCCGTTCGGTCCGCGCGTCGCCGCACGCTATGAACCGGTGGGCGGGCTCAAGAATCAGGGCATCGGTGCGGAGATGATTGCCGACCAGTGGGACATTTCGCGCGAAGACCTCGACGTCTTCTCCGCCGAGAGTCAGCGACGGGCGGCGCAGGCAACCGCCGAGGGCCGCTTTGAGCGTGAGATCGTGCCGGTCTACGTGCGCGACGAAGAAGGCAACGCCACTGACGAACTGCTGACCGCCGACGAGGGAATCCGTCCCGACACCACGGCCGCCACGTTGGCGAACCTGAAGCCCGCGTTCAAGGAAGATGGCAAGGTCACGGCCGGGAACTCTTCGCAGATCACTGACGGAGCGTCGGCGGTACTCATCATGAGTGAAGAGATGGCCAGAGAACTTGGCTACACGCCCCGCGCAAAGTTCCACACCTTCGCCCTCGCCGGCGTCGACCCCGTCACGATGTTGACTGGTCCGATTCCCGCGACACGAAAGGTGCTCGAGCGCGCCGGACTGACGATGGACGACATTGACATCGTCGAGATCAACGAGGCGTTCGCCTCCGTCGTGCTCGCGTGGCAGAAGGAACTCAACGTCGACCTCTCGAAGGTCAACGTGAATGGCGGGGCCATTGCGTTGGGTCACCCACTCGGTGCATCGGGCGCGAAGTTGTGCGCCACGCTGCTGAATGAACTCGAGCGCACCGGTGGTCGCTACGGTCTTCTCACCATGTGTGAAGGCGGCGGACTGGCCAACGCGACCATCATCGAGCGCCTCGGCTAAAAGCCTTCCGGGCGGCTACTTGTATCGCGTCGCCAAGTAGAAGCCGCCGAACATCACGACGAGACCGGCCACGAGGTACCACGACGACACCGAGCCCGGTAAGACGTCGAGGTAGTTGAGAATGATGGTGAGCATGCCCACTGCCAGCAGCGCGACGATGAGCAGACCGTACCAACGAGGACTGTGGTCGTCACTGACGGGGCGCTTGGCGGTGATCCGCCCGCGTGCGTCGGGGGCGACGTAGCGTCCCACCGTCTTTTGGTTGTTTGCCTTCGGAGTCGACTTCGCCATGGGTCCCCATGCTACCTAGAGCGCGCTACGACGAAGTTGTCGTGGTCGGGGTCGTGGTGGTCGGCACTTCCGCTGAGGAGTAGCAGACCGAGATAATGATCGACGCGTTGTACTTCACGTAGTCGCCAATGACCGGAACACCTTGGGCGTTGGTCTCATTGGTGACTTGACCCACCTGACTCGGCGAACAGGTCGAGGGATCGGTCGGACTGACGTTGACGGTCAGGTGGTACGAGTGCAACGTTGAGGTCGCCACACCCTGGGTCTCTTCCAGCACGCTCGGCACGCGAACGTTGCAGTAGCCGGTTGACGTAGTCAAATCGATCTGCGTACCGGGGTTGACGAGTGTGCCGATCGCGGGATTAGAAGCTTCCACGAGGTCCAACCCAACTGTGTTCGAGCAGGCCGACGTCTGGGTCGGACCAACGCTGAGGCCAGCATTCACTAACGCCGCCGACGCTTGGCCAATTGTGAGATCCACGAGGCTCGGGACAGCGAGCTGCGACGCGGGATTCAGTACGTAGAGAATCACCGTGTCACCCTGATGTCCGGTCTTGCCAGCGAGCGGACTTTGGTTCAGGACGACGTTGGGAACGGGCGTAACGTTCGCGGGCGCCTGATTGATGAATTTGACCTTGGGGGTCAACAAGAACTTTGTCGATCCCAGTTCGAGTTCGGCCTTAGCGATCGACATCTGGGTCACGTCAGGAATCGTGACGGCGACCGCCTGCACACCCAGGCTCACCGTGATGTTGACCCTCTCCCCCTTCGTTAAGGTCTTCCCCGCTTTCGGATCGGAGGAGATCACGTTGCCGGCCGTGATTGATGAGTGCTCTTGGTGAACTTTGGTTTTGATGCCTTTTCCCGCGAGTTGCAGAATGGCGGCGTTTTCGGTTTTACCGACGACGTTGGGCATGAGCACGGCAGCAGTGGTCTTCTGCGTGAGGAAGTACGCGACTCCGCCCGCGGCCAGTAGGAGAATGACGACGAGTGCGATGACGCCCGTCGGATTCTTTCGACGCCGTCGAACGTCGGTTCGCGGTCCCGTCATCATCGGGACCGCTTGAGTTCGTTCCCCCGGTGTCACTCGCGGCGTGGCCCTCGTCGCGTCCCTGCCGAAGAACGCCACGTCGCGCTGTGCTGCACGCACCGGCTGACCCTCGTTGAAGCGCGTGAGGTCAGAGCGCAGATCCTCCGCTGATTGGTAGCGCTGGTCAGGGGATTTGGCGAGCGCCTCCATCACAATCGCCTGCAAATCTGCGGGAATCGTGCGGTTGAACTCCGAGGGCGGCGGGACGGTTCCGTGCACGTGCTGGCTCGATACTTCAACCGGTGAGTCACCAATGAAGGGCGGACGTCCCGCGAGCATCTCGTAGAGCACGACGCCGAGTGAGTAGATGTCGCTTCGACCATCGACCGGCGCACCCTCGGCCTGTTCGGGCGAGAAGTACGTGGCCGTGCCCATGACCGAGCCCTCTTCGGCGATCTGGTCTTCCACCGACATTGCCTGCGCGATGCCGAAGTCGGTCACCTTCACTTGACCGTCGCTCGCGATGAGGATGTTGCCAGGTTTGATGTCGCGGTGCACTACGCCGTTGCGGTGCGCGTAGCCGAGCGCTGCGGCGACCTGGGACGTCAGACTCGCCGAGTGCGATGCGGTGAGCGTGCGTCCGCCTCGAAGCATGTCGGCGAGCGAAGTGCCGTCGACGAGCTCCATGACGATGAAATACGTACCCTGGTCCTCGCCCCAATCAAAGACCGGGACGATGTTCGGGTGCGAGAGGTTCGCGGCGGCCTGGGCTTCGCGGCGAAAACCCTCGACGAAAAGTGGATCGGCGCTGAGTTCGGGGTACAGGGTCTTTATGGCGACCGGACGGTTCAAGAGCGTGTCCTGGGCCCGGTAGACAATGGCCATGCCCCCGCGGGCGATGAGATGCGTTACCTGATAGCGACCGGAATACAGTCGAGGGTCATCCACAGGCTCCATAGTGCGCCTAGCCTACGCCCTCGCCAATCACGGAATTCCCCACTAGACCTTGCACGTCGTCGACGTTCCGGTCGACGGCTTGCCAGACTGGATAGCCAGCGCACCCTCGACAAGACATTTCACGACCGGTCCCGCGATCGTCGCGCCGAAGTTCGGGGTGGGCTGGTACGGGATGACGACGGCGACCGCGACGGTCGGATCGGTCGCCGGCGCGAACGCGATCAACCAGTCGTCGGTGTTCTTCTTCGCGTTGCCGGTCTGCGCGGTACCCGTCTTCGCCGCCACGTCGTCCTGGAGAAGGAATCCAACTCCTGACGCCGTACCGTACGCGACGACCTTCTGCATCAGCGGAACGATGAACGCGGCCTGGGCCTTCGTCAGCGGCGTCTTCCATACCGAGTCCTTGTAGCGCTTGACGATGGTGCCGTCAGGGGAGGTGATGTAGTCCAAGAAATGCGGCGTCATCATGACACCGCCGTTGCCGATCGCCGCAGCGACCAACGCGTTCTGCAGCGCGGTGGCGCGCACGTTCTCTTGGCCGATGGCCGATTTGGCCAGTCCCGGCAAGTCGTTCGAGAACGATCCGGCCGACGGGAAGTAACTCGGCGCGGTCCCCGGGGCGGTGCTGGGCAGGTCGATCGGCGGTACCGAGTTGTAGCCGAAGGAGTTGGCCGCCTTCGCCATGTAGTCAGCGCCGAGATCGAGACCGAGCAACGCGTAGCCCGGGTCACACGACACCGGCAGCATCACGGACACGTCGCCGCCGCACGTCGTCATTCCGCTGTTACAGAGCACCGAGGTCGTATCGGGCAGCGTCGTACAGGCACCGCGGTCACTGTTGAACGACTTCGTGAGGTCGGCCGGTTTGCTCACGACCGCCGCCGCCGTCGTGATCACCTTGAACGTAGATCCCGGGGGGAAAGTCTGCTGCGTCGCGACCAGTCCGAGTGGCGCGAAACCGTTGCTGTCCTCCTTGGTGTACAGCTTCCACGCCGCTTGGTCGATCGCTGTGACGGGTGACGTCAGTGGCACCGGGTTATACGAGGGATTCGAGTACATCGCCAGGACGTCACCGTTCTTCGGATTCAGCACGACGGCCGCCCCGTCCTCGGGCGATCCGTCAGGGTTCTTCATCGCGGCGCGCGCAATTCGCTGGAGTGCGGGCAATACCGTCAGCGTGATCGAGTCTGCGGCACTCGTCGGCGCCAGCACTTGTTCGATGCTCTGCGGCGGTTGGGCGTGCGCCGCGAGGTATCCGTCGTACTCGTCTTCGAGTCCCCACACCCCATACCACGGGGAGGAGAATCCCAGGATGCCCGAGAAGAGTGACCCGTACGGGTAGACCCGTCGGTACGGGTACAACGAACTGTTCTGCTTCGTCGAGAAGGCCAAGACCGATCCGTCAGCGGCGTCGATCTGTCCGCGCGGGAACATGCTCGACGAGTTGTTGTTGCGCGGATTCGAGGAGCTGGCGTCGAGCGACGGTGCTTTGAAGAACTGAATGTTGGCGGCCTGGGCTGCGACCACCGCAAAGAGCAGCAAGATGATCGTGGCGAGGACGCCAAGTCGTCGTGACACGAATCAGCCTCCGTTCAACGTGGTCGTCGCCGTGGGTAACGTCGTCGTGGTCGTCGACGAAGATTCCGTCGAAGCCGTACATTTCGTCAACGAGCAGAGATAGTCAGAGTAATGTCTCGCGGCTTTGAGCGTCGGTTCTGAGATTGATTGGTTGAGTGCGGCCTGGTCGCCGGGACGGAGCGTTTTCACGTTGTAGCCCGTGTCAACGAGGAGCGACGGCTTAAACCACAGCACACCGCCCGGCTGGCCCTGGTAAATGGCGACGACGCCCGAGTCGTTGCCCAAGTAGTACGTCGAGTACGCGTACCATTGCAGAATGAAGTACGCGCCGACGACCACGCCGATGAGTACGGCGGCCACGAAGGGTGTCCGCCAGGTGAGGCGGCGATTCTTACGCCGACGCACGGTGGTCACCGCCGCGCTCTTGGCGACCGGTGGCGTCGTGGAGCTGATGGTCCGCTGAATCGGCCTGGAAGCAACACTGATGTCGTCGAACTCGAGCAGTACCGCCGAGATGTTGTCGCGACCGCCGGCCTCCTTCGCCGCTTCGATCAATTGCGTGACCGACTCTTCGAGGGTGAACGGGGCGCTCGCCAATCGCGCCAAAGTGTCGCTGTCAAGTTCGTTCGACAGCCCGTCACTGCAGAGCAGCAGTCGATCACCCTTCAGCGCGTGAACCGACATGACGTCCACCGCAATGGTGTCCTCAACGCCGACGCCGCGCGTCAGTTGGTGGCGTCGAGGGTGGACCGCCGCCTCTTCGGGGGTCAGTCGGCCCATTCGAACCCACTCCTCGGCGACGCTGTGGTCGTCGGTGAGGAGACGAAGCGCCCCGTCACGCAGTTGGTAGGCCCTCGAGTCGCCAACGTGACAGAGCGTCGGCGACGTGACGCCTTCGTCATCAACGGTCAGTCCAATCGCGATGACCGTCGTACCCATGCCGAAGTGGTTCGGATTCTCGCGGGCATCGTTCAAGACCGAGATATTGGCGGCGTTGATTGCGTTGTAGAGACCTTCGACACTCTGGTCCCCGGCGAAGCCACTGCGAAGCAGTTCAATCGTCATCTCGGAGGCCACTTCGCCAGCCGCGTGACCGCCCATGCCGTCGGCCACGATCGCTAACGAGTCGTCCACGTAGATCGCGTCTTGATTCGATTGACGCACCAGTCCAGTGTCGGTCGCCTCGGCGTAACGCCAATGCGTCAACGAACCACCTCGAACAACACGCCGCCAACCTGGACGATGTCACCGCGTTCCAGGTGGACGCGTCCGTCGACGAGTTCCTGATTGACGTAGGTGCCGTTCGTCGAGCCCAAGTCCTCGATCGAGAGATCGCCTTGGTCGTTGGCGAGTCGGGCGTGTCGCGAAGAGAGATACGTGTCGGACATCGCTAGGTCGCAGTCCGCACTTCGACCGATCGTGACCGCGGTGTCCACGGTGACGCGCTCGCCGGTTCGATCTTGTGGTTCAATGAACTCGAGCGCGAGCGTTCCACCGCGTCGTCGACGGGCTCGCGGTTCGTAGTCGATGGGGCGGGCCTGCACCGCGGCCACGCGCATGACGCGCAGCAGGAAGAGGGCGGCAACGACCATGACGAGGATTTGCAGCGGGCGAACAATCGCCGCGTAGTTCGACGTCGTGCCCAACAAGGTCAAGCCAGTTCGATGCGAAAGTGGAGTGTCGCGATCGTGACGTCGTCACGTGGCGACAGTGAGACGGCGGTGACCCGGTGACCGTTCACGAACGTTCCATTCGTTGACTGGAGATCACGGATGGCCACGCCGTCGTTCGTACGCCACACCTCGGCGTGACGTCGTGAGACGTTGGAGTCATTGATCACCACCTCGACATCGGGGCTCCGTCCGATGACCAACGGGGCATCGCCAACCTTGAAGGAACGTCCGTCGCTCGAAATGAGCCGGGGTTGGCTCTCGCCGCCTACGAATTCGGTCTTGACCTCGACGTTTCCGGGCTTGATGTCGTCATCGATGAACACTTCGACCTTCACCGGCCCGACGAAACTGAAGCCTTCGCTCACGGCGTGCTGGCGGACCGTCTCTTCGAGTTCGCTTACGAGGACTTTTTGAAAGCCTTCGAATCGCTCTGCGTCGACCGGTCCCAGCCACACACGAATCTGATTAGGTGAAATCGGCCCTTGACTCGAGAGACGACGTGTCAGATCGACCTCACGAACGATGCGCGTGCCGATCTCAATCGGCTGCAAAGTGCTCTTGAATGTGCGAGAGAACGTCTTCTCGAAGATTCGCTCAAGGCGATTCTCGACACCTTTTAGGACCATAACAACATCAACTGTACCGGCGCCCCCTGACTGCGGTCGGCGCAAACGAAGGCTTTCACACGTCGAGTATTGTTGCAAGGTCTCGGGGCGAGTGGCGAAATTGGCAGACGCGCAGGCTTCAGGTGCCTGTATTCGAAAGGATGTGGGGGTTCAAGTCCCCCCTCGCCCACCACTGTGCGACATCGCGCCGGGCCGAGGCGTTCGCGCTCGATGACGCTGGACTCAGTCAACCGAGCGCTTCACGAAGAGCCAGAACCGCCTCGGCCATCGCTCGATCGGCTGCGTCGATGGTGCCACTCATCCCGAAGAACGCATGAATCATCCCGTCGTAGCGTGTTGACGCGGCGGCAACGCCCGCTTCGGAGAGTCGCGCGGCGTACGCCTCGCCCTCGTCCCGGAGGGGGTCGAACTCCGCGGTGATGACGAGGGCCGGAGGTAGGCCCGAGAGATCACCGACGAGCAAAGGTGATAGATCCGGGTGCCGCGGGTCGCACCCCGCGAGGTAGTGACCGTAGAACCATCGCATGCGCTCGGCGGTGAGCAGATAGCCCTCACCGTTCTCCGAGTGTGAAGGCTTCGAGCACGTCATGTCCGTGCAGGGATAGATCAGAAGTTGGAACGAGATCGGCGGTCCGCCCGCGTCTCGGGCTCGGCGTGCAACTACGGCGCCCAGATTTCCTCCCGCACTGTCGCCGGCGACGGCCAGTCTCGAGCCGACCGCGCCAATCGCCTCGGCGTGGTCGCTCACCCAACGGACCGCGGCCTCGCAGTCATCGACCGCTGCAGGAAAGGGGGCCTCGGGCGCGAGTCGATAGTCAACGCTGACGACCACGGCCGGCACGCCAACGGACAGACCGCGGCACACTCCGTCGAGAGTCTCGATGTTGCCGCCCACAAATCCGCCGCCATGGAAGTAGACGATCACCGGCAACAACTCGCGGCTCTCGGGTCTGTAGATCCGGATGGGAATCTCCCCACCCGGTCCGGGTATCTCGCGATCCTCGGTCCGGGCTGCGTTGGTGACCGGCCCCTTGATTGACGCGAGACCAATCAACACTTCGCGAAACTGTTCGGGTGTCTCCTCGGACATCGCTCGTTGCGGTAGCGCCGCCATCGCGTCAAGAATCGCCTGCGCCTGAGGATCGACCGCCATAGTGCCCAACCATTTCCATCACGCGATCGCTGACCGACCACTGTCTCCTGAATCTAGTGTCACCCCCTCGGCGGAATGCTTACGTACTGACCTCAATCGTCACGAACTCGAACGATCGTCCCGCCGTGGCGACACCATCACCGCTCGGCATCAACAACAGTTCGGTGGCGACGGAACGAAGTTGAAACATCATCGGTGGCCGAGGGGTCCGAAAGGACCTCTCTGCGTCGTCAAGTCCCCCCTCGCCCACGAGCGGCGCCCTCGTGAGCAACAACGGCGACCGGGCGCCCTTTCATCAACTCGAATGTCTCTCAGGGCGACAGTAGGGTCATGCCAAATGGATAGTTCTGACCAAACGACGTTCGAAGTGTCGAACCTCCGTGTCGTGCGAAATGGTAACGAAATCCTAAAGTCGATATCGTTTCAAGCAGTTCCCGGCGAGCTGATCGGCCTGCTCGGGCCAAGCGGCAGTGGCAAAAGCACACTGATGCGTTCACTCCTCGGTGTCCAGGCGATCACCGGCGGGTCCGCGCGGATCATGGAATCCGCCGCCGGGTCGTCAACGTTACGCGGCCGACTCGGCTACATGGCCCAAAGCGCGGCCGTCTACCTCGACCTCACTGTCGAAGAGAACATCCGCTACTTCGCCGGCGTATTGGTTCAGCCTCCTTCTGAGGTCGCGCGGGTAATGGACGTCGTTGCTCTCACTACTTTCTCCCGCCGACTCGTTTCATCATTGTCCGGTGGCGAGCAAGCGCGCGTGTCGCTTGGCGTCGCCCTTTTGGGCTCGCCCCCCGTATTAATCCTGGACGAACCGACCGTCGGTCTGGATCCGATCTTGCGGCGCGACCTTTGGCGCACGTTCGATGGCCTTGCCAAGACGGGGGTCACCGTCATCGTGTCGAGCCACGTAATGGACGAAGCGGCTCGTTGCGCCAGGCTGCTGCTATTGCGCGACGGGACGCTACTGTTCGACGGCACACCGGCATCGCTGTTGGCCGCTTCCAAAGCAACCAGCTATGACGACGCGTTTGAGCGCCTGATCGAAGGCGAGTGATGAGCCTTCGACGCGCACTGCTCACCTCGAGGCGCATCCTCGAACAATTAGGTCACGATCCGCGGACCCTCGCACTGTTGTTATTCGTGCCAACGGCGTTGGTGGGGCTCCTCGCGTGGTCCCTCACCAACGATCCCGGTGCCTTCGACTTAGTGGGCCCGAAACTGCTCGGCGTATTTCCTCTCATCGTCATGTTCCTTGTCACGTCAGTCATCACTCTCCGAGAAAGGACCGTCGGAACGCTCGAGCGTCTTTTCACGTTGCCCCTGACAAAGGCCGACTTCGTGGCCGGCTACGCGATCGCCTTCGGGGTCCTCGCCCTTGCCCAAAGCGTGCTGGTCTCCGTCCTCTCTTACACCTGGTACGGACTAGCCCATCAGGGCGTGCCGTGGCGCGTCAGCCTCGTGGCGCTCTGTGCCGGTTTGCTCGGTACCGCCTTCGGATTGGCGCTGAGCGCAGTGGCCCACACGGAGTTCCAGGCCGTTCAGTTCATGCCGGCGTTCATTCTGCCTCAACTACTTCTATGCGGTCTTGTCATTCCCGTCAGTCAACTGCCCTCCGTGCTGCGCGCCATCGCCGATGTGCTGCCGATGACGGCCGCCGTGCACGCCATAAGCCCGTTGCAGACGAACGCGTACTACGTTGGCCAGTTCGCCATCATGCTCACGTACATATTGATCGCACTCGTTGTGGGAGGAGCCACCCTTCGCCGAGTCACCAAGTAGCTTCTGAGGAGGCCGTAGGAGCGGCGCGAGACGCTGAACAGGGCCGCTTTCTCACAATCGTCGAATTGGGTAGGGTTCGACGACCTTTCACCCACTAATTCCCTAAATTACTAGCGATTCGCCTTCCGTTTGATAGAGAAACGGACCCCTGCTACGGTCGGCGGAGCAGTCAGGCGAGGGGATCTTATGGTGATCACTCATAGTTTGCGCGCCCAACGAGTCCGAATCACTCGTTTGGCCCTCGTCGTCACGTCCTTGCTCGCGTTGCTCATTTCGCTCGACGTCGCCACGCCCGTCAGCGCCCACGCTTCCTCCTACTACTCCTGCAAGAGCACGGGCTACTCGTGCGTGCTCCGCGGCTACAACGCCACGACGATGAACAACAACTGGGCGGCGCTGTACTACGGCACGGACACGAAGGGCGGCATCGGGACACCACCGCATAACTGCACCCTCTACGCCGCGTGGATGCTCGCGCACAACGGACTGGCGAACCCGGGTCACTCGTGGGGCTACGCCGACCAGTGGGGTCGGACCTTGGCCGCCCAGACGAACCACACGCCAGCGGTGGGGTCAATTGCCTGGTACGAAGGTGGGGCGATGGGCCACGTGGCCTACGTCGCGCAGGTCAACTGGGCGAACGCGACGGTGTTCCTGGTGTCGGACAACTACGCCGGCGGCGTCAACGGCTACACGAGCAACGGTTGGGTACCGATCAACCAACCGACGGGGTACATCCACCTGCGCGACCAACCGAACGTCACGGCCTTGGCCAAGAAACGACGACTGGCGATTCGCCCCTAACGATCTGCGCCGTTACGCGCGGATGTCCGACGCACAGGACCAGGGGCCCCAGCCGTCGCGAGAGTAGAGAAGAGCGGCCAGGCGAACATTTATCACGGGGTTGAGGGCGAGGCCCAGATCGTTCGGATTGTGGCCCAACATCGTGAGCAGATACTGCTCGGTGCCCCCATCGTTGAGCTGAAAGACGCCCCGATCGTGGGTTCCGTTGCTGTCGAAGCCAATATCGGTCGGTCGGAACTTGGACTCGCACCAGGCGACAATCTCAGCGTCGTGCCAGGCGGTGCGCGGGAAATCACTGTGGATCAGGGTGGCGACGTAACGCTGCGTCGGTGTCGGCGCGTTGGTGAAGGCGAGGAGCTCGGTGCTGATGGGGATGACTCGTGGACGAGGCGCCTCTCGCGGGACCGACGCCACGGCGGCGACGCGCACGTGCGTTGGTGCCAGGCGCGCGGCGGACACGGCCGCCGGGGAGGGCACCGCCAACCCAAAGACCGAGACGACCAGTATGAGCGCCACCGTTCGGTAGAGATTTCGAGACGTCGTTGGGACGCGTTTCAATCGGTATCGCGTTTCGAACACTTGGTTTCCTCGCCTGTTTGTGTCGACCGACCTTGTCGTCGGTCATTCGTTGCGCCGCTGTGGACCAACGGTCCGCGATGCACGTCCTCCTGGTGCACGAGGCACGCTGTCCGCCACTTTGTATGAGCGCGGAGGAAACTCCATTTTAGGGGAAATCACCCTTTTTGGGTGCATGGGCATCAAATGCCGTGAAAATACTGGGTTTTCAGGGCCTCTTTACAATTTCCAGGCAGAGAAAATGTGAAAGCGACATTTTTTCTGGGCGCACGCATCTGAGGCCCGTTTTCGTCTCCTCAATCGAGTGGCACGCAATGCCGTGCGTGCTCTCGACGCCGTCGCTCTAGCGAGTGAGGTGTTCTAACTCCCGCAGGCAGTCCTGCGCCGAGCCCGTGCCTTGAATCTCTGTGGCGATGCGCTGCGCACCGTCGCGAAATGTTCCCCGCGAGAGTACCTCGATGACGGCGCGTCGAATCCGAGGAACGTCATCGACTTCGATCGTGCGGAACCCCGGTTCCGATTTGCGACCGACGTCGACGACGACGCCCGCGCCGGCGACTGCAATGAGGCGCGCGTTCGTTCGCTGGTCGGCGAACATTGGGACGAAGACGATGGGAAGACCCGCCGCGAGCGCGCCGTAGGTGGTGCCCGATCCACCGTGACAGAGGACCGCCGTGGCGTGTGGGAACACGTGCTCTTGGGGCACCCAAGGCTCGACGTGGACGTCCTCGGGCAGAGGACCGAGTAATTTCCTGTCAAAACCGTGTCCAGTGGTGAGCAAAACCTGGACGCCGAGGCCCTCGACAGCCTCCAGCGCCCGACGAAAGGTTGGCGCGGCGGTGTCGAGACTCCCGGTGATTGAGCCGAGGGTCACGTAGAGAAGTGGCATCTCCGTCGTGGCCCACGCAGCGTCGCGCCAGACGTCTTCGTGGTTCTCCTCCTCGCGGTATCGCAGCGTATTGGGGAACGGCGACGGGTCGAGGCTCGACGGAAACCGCGAGATGTAGTGCGTCGAGCGCAGCACCTCTTCCATTCCGAACTCGAAGTCGCCGAGAATCGGCGCGACGAGATCGATCACGCTCCACTCGGTCTGCGCCGTTGAGATCGCGACCTGCGCGTGAGGAATCGTGCGACGCACGCCCACCACGGCGCCGGCGTACGCGCAGGGCTCACGAAGTATCACGTCGGGCTTGAACGAATCGCAGGCCGCCGCGACGGCAGGTACCATCGCGGCCGTCGTCAGCCGGCCGAAGAATTCGCCATCCAGGAGTCGCGCCGCCTGCGCGTGCGAGACACGGGCCGCGTGCTTCCAGAGTTCTTTCGAGAGCGCTGGGTCTGGCGGCTCGCTCAACGAATGGGTCACACCGATTTCCTTCACCACGCTCAACAGGCTCGGCGGTACGACGACGAAGAGTTCATCCCCTCGCGACCTCGCGGCATCGATGAACGGCATGAGGGGGTTGAAGTGTCCCGCCAGACCGGTTGAACAGATAAGGACTCTCACCGCCCGCCATCCTTCCAGCCCAGGCGTTGGCTCGGGCGCCGTTTCGGTTACTTCAGTTCTGCGCCGCGCTAAAGCCAATGGGTGACGCCGCTTTGCTCGAAAAGAGCGCCCAGTGTACGAGCTCGCGAGGGCTCTGCCCACCAGGGGCGCCACGATGAAGGGCCACGCCTGCGCGAGCGCCGTGTGGCGTCGACGGCCGAACAGCGCAGCTCGCCCGACTTTGTCACGGTCGCTACGACAAGGTGTCGTACGCCCACCAGATAGCGAGCGAGGTCACTCGCCGACGGCCGGTGCCGGTGATGATCCCCGTGAGATGCTCGCCGGCGCACGCGAAGGAACTGTCCGAGAGTGCGTTCAGCGCGGTCAGTTCGTCTCCGGTCTCGAACAGCCCACGAGCATGGCCGAACGGCGCTTCGACGTCAACCACCCAAAGGGCCGCGGCGCCAGGGGTGCTGCATAATGAGGTGTGCCCCAGAACTCTCGCGACCACAGCCTCAACCTCGCACCGGCGTCGGTTGAGGACTACCGCGAGCTTGCCCGCCGCAAACTACCCCGTCAGATCTTCGATTACGTCGACGGTGGGGCCTTTGGCGAGACGACGCTCAACGCGAATAGAGACGACCTCCACCACATCCAGTTCCGCCAGCGAGTCCTTCGTGACGTGACGGAGCGTCGCCTCGCCACGACGGTGCTCGGCGAAGAGATTGCCATGCCGGTCATCCTCGCGCCCGTCGGATTCGGCGGGATGCTCGCGCGACGGGCTGAAGTCCAAGCGGCACGTGCCGCCGAACGTGCCGGTATCCCCTTCTGTGAGTCAACCCTTTCAATCTGTGGCATCGAAGAGGTGGCCGCCGCGATGAAGCGCCCCATCTGGTTCCAGCTGTACGTGATGAAGGACCGCAGCTACGCCGAGGACCTGATGCTTCGCGCGCAGGCGGCCGGCTGCACGACATTGATTCTGACGGTCGATCTCGCCGTGGTCGGTCAGCGCTACCGCGACGGGCGCAACGGCATCAGCGGTCGAATTCCCCGATCGAAGCGACTGCGGCGGGGCATCGACTTAGTCGGTCACACCTCGTGGCTGCGCGACGTTGCTCTCGGTGGCAAGCCGCTTACTTTTGGCAACCTAGAGAAAGCCCTGCCGGACGCGACGGTGCCCGGTGACTTCCAGGCCTGGGTTGCGAGCCAGTTCGACCCGAGCGTCACGTGGGACGACATCGAATGGCTGCGTGCACACTGGAGCGGGAAGATTGCCCTCAAGGGGATCCTCGATCCCGATGACGCAAAAGAGGCGGTCGCGCGCGGCGCGGACGCCGTCATTGTTTCCAACCACGGTGGACGCCAACTCGACGACGTTCCCTCCACCATCCGCTCCCTGCCGGCTATCGCTGAGGCGGTCGGCGATCAGTGCGAAGTGCTGATGGATGGCGGGATTCGCAGCGGTCTCGACGTCGTCAAAGCCCTGTCGCTCGGGGCGCGAGCTTGTCTGATTGGCCGTCCGTGGGCGTACGCGGTCGCCGCGCGCGGCGAGCGCGGTGTCGACCACATCCTTCGAATCTTCGCCTCCGAAATGTCCGTGACCCTCGGTCTCACCGGAGTGAACGACGTAAAGGACCTCGACCGTACAGTCGTAGTGGAACCCTAGAGACGCATTACTCTCCACGACGAAAGTAGCCCCATGACCCACCCACTTGACGCCCTCGCGTCCTCCGTCGCGCACTTGCGCGCCTTGACCGAAGGACTCGACGAAAGTCAGTACGTCGCTTCCGCACACCCGACCGAGTGGACGGTCGCCGACACGATGTCGCACCTCGGTTCGGGAGCGATCATTATGAAGCGTCGCTTCGACGACACGCTCGCGGGCAAGGAAACGCCGGCGGAGTTCAATCAGTCTGTGTGGGACACGTGGAACGCCAAGACCCCGCACGCCCAGGTGACCGACGCACTCGTCGCCGATCAGGCGTTGCTCGAACGTATCCTCGAAATGACGCCCGACGAGCGCGCGGCCTTGACCTTCAATTTGGGTCCAATGGTTCTCGACTTCACGGCCGCCATAGGACTGCGACTGAATGAGCACGTGTTACACACCTGGGACATCGAAGAGGCCTTCGACAAGAGCGCGACATTGCAGCGTGACGCCGTTCCGTTCTTGGTGGACAACCTTGAGCTGGTCATTAAGTTCACCTCCAAGACAACGGGTTCCGGTGATGTCCTTCGAATCGGCACGACGGATCCGCAGCGCGAACTGGTCTTGACGCTTGGCAAAGAGGGCGTAACGCTCGAAGAGGGCGAGCAGTCCGACGATCCACACCATATTGAAATGCCGGCCGAAGCCTTCGTCCGCCTCCTCTACGGTCGCCTCGACGCAGCACACACGCCCGCTGCGGCGGAGTCCGAGCACCTCGAGAACCTTCGGATCGTCTTCCCTGGGTTGTAGCCAATGAAGCCTCGCCTACAGATAATCGTCGGATCCACGCGCCCGACACGTTTTGCCGATAAGCCCCTCGCGTGGCTGCTCGACCGCCTCTCGAGTCGCGACGACATCGACCTCGACGTGCTGGACTTGCGCGATCACCCTCTGGCGTTATTCAACCTTGCGCTCTCACCTGCACGAACGCATCGCGAGTATCCGAGCGAAGACGTGCGGCGCTTGGGTCAAGCCTTTGACTCCGCCGATGGCTACATCATGCTCACGAGTGAATACAACCATGGCTACCCAGCGTCACTCAAGAACGCATTGGACTACGTCTTCGTCGAATTCAATCACAAGCCCGTCTCATTCGTTGGCTACGGCAACGTGGGAGGAGCGCGGGCAATCGAACAACTCCGTCTGGTCAGCATTGAATTCGAGATGGCGCCGCTGCGTCACGCAGTTCACATCCTGCCCGACGTCATGCGCCCCGCCATGATGGCCGAAGAGTTCGACCTCGAAATTTTCGCGCCCTTGGATGAGCGGCTCGAGATGCTCATCAACGATCTGACGTGGTGGACGAACGCCTTGAAGGCCGCGCGCGACGCCGGTTGAGTCAATCACCGCTACGTTCGAGGACACTCGTCATATACGCGAGTTCGCTGTCGTAGATGTGCGCTGATTTCACGATCAGCGTGAGGGATCCGACGTCGACCTCCAGTTCCTTCGCCGCCTCGTGTTGGATTGACGCAAGCTCGATCAGATTGGCGTAGCCCTTCGCCCCGAAGTCAATGCTGTGGGCGTACACCACGAGGTGCAACGCGCCCTTGTCGAGATAGAAGTCAAGGAGGCTGACGCACGGTATGTAGGACGTGTCGCTCAGCGGCTGGAACGTCGTGATCGTGGCGGAACGACACGTCGGGTCGGCGCGAAGTCGTTTGACCACCCAGTGCAACTGATCCAAACCAGTACGTGCGTAATCGTGCAGGCGTGTGGCATAACTATCGGCGTCGCCCAATTCGGGCACGACAGTGTGATCACTGAAGTTCGCGTGCATCCAGGCGAGACGGTCGTCGTCGGCGTAGCGCTCGATGATCTCATCGGAGGACTGCGGCGACGCAACGATGAGGTTCGCCATCATCACCTCGTGAATGGGGAGCCCGTCGTAGGTCGAGCGCACACCTTCGCTCAGGATCGTGCGTGCGACGCCGAGCCACGCGTCGCCAATCGTGTCAGTCGAGATGGTTTCCATCAGTTCATTCTTAACCGCGAATCACGAGGAGCGAACGCCTACGGCAACGTCGGGCTACAACTCAGCAACCGCTTCGAGATATTCCGGGTGAAGCTCCTCGTAGCGTCCGTCGCGCTGTGCCTGATCCGAACTTCCGCCACGCATCACCACGTCGAGCGCTTCGAGGTGGCTCTGCCACCCTGCGCCAAAGCCCGCGGCACTATCTTTGGATGCACCGGAGTGGACGAGGCGAAGTGTGGACTGACCATCGCCTGACGACGCAACCTCCCAGCGAACCAGCGACGATCCATCAGATTCATCCCAGGTGTATTCGAGCAGCGATGGCACGTTGCACTCCTGGACCGTTCCACGCATCTCTCCACTCCCTGGCCACACGAGGTGCACCGCGCCACCGACGCCGGCGTCCAATTCGGCGTCGGCCAGCCACTTGGCGAGTTCCGCCGGTTCTGTGAGCGCGGCCCAGACGTCCATCGGTGCGGCCGCGATGACACGATCGAACTGCAGCGTCACGTTGTCGTCGAAGGCCAAGAAACTCGCGTCAATCATTGCGCCTCCTCGGGCCAGTTCAGGCGAGTCTGCCAGAAGAACGCGGGACTGGCAACCGGTCCTGGCCGTCAGGGCTTACGTAACGCGTGTCAGTGCAGTCGCTTGATGCTCCAACGCATCTTCGAACATCATCGATACGGGTTGTTGTTCACATAGCCGCGTTGCAAGGTAATTCGACCCACACCGACCTGCACGTTGAGAACGAGGTGCGGCGCTCGCCTCTGCTCCTCGGCCGTTTTCAAGGAGGACGGCACCGCATTAAAGGGTTGATTTTGGTAGCCGTCACGACCGAAGTACGTGACGGTGCCAGCACCGATATGCGTCTTCAGGTAGACGATGGCATTCGCGGGGATGTCTACATTGAGGACGCCCACCGCGACGCTCGCGGTCACCGACGTGGTGGTGGGTGTGAACTGCACCTGACGAAGGTCGACCGTCATGTTCCCGAACTCAGTCTCGTAGGTGCGCTGTACCTGTGCGAGCGATGTCGGTTGGTCCATACGTGCGCCACTTCCCCCGTGCATGGGCACGCCGGTCGATGCGAGGAAGCCGAGGAATGCGCCAACAATGAGGATGAAGATCGTCATGCCAGTCAAGAAGACCAACGCGATGAATCGAAGAAGCAAGTGCTGACGGGCCGACGAGCGCAAGGAGAGAATCGCCAGCACGATCAAGAAGATCAACCAGAGAATTCCGAACCCGTTACCCACTCGCGGCGCTCCCCCGAACGTCGAGAGCACGATGACCGCTACGACGACGACGCCAGCCAGGAGCACGTAGCGCAGTAATCGCAAGTTCGACGCGGGTGGCGCGTCGCCCGACTCCTCGGCGTCGCCGTCGGACGGCTGGCCGTCTCGTGGGATCAGTGCCCACATGGCGAGATAGATCGCGGCGCCCAGTCCGTAGAGAACGGTGAGGACCACGAACACCACGCGAACGATGTTGGCGTCGATGTCGAAGCGTTCGCCAATGCCGCCGGCGACGCCGCCCACCATCCTTCGCTTGGTACTTCGACGCAGCCTCGTCGGCTTCGGCGGGTTCGGTTCACTCGTAACCGCGCCATCAGTGACCTGCTCGTGCTCTTCGTCCATGACTCAAATGTACGAGCCTCGCTGATCAAGGACTATGGGGATGAACCCTCAGAAGTGGGTCCAGAGCGCTGCATCGCTCAGGGTTTCCCCTTAGATACAACCGGGAAAGTAAGTGTAAGAATTCCAGAAGCGCTAGGACCGGAACGTCACGGAATGGAGGATCGCATGTCGGTAACAACTTCGAGTCACGCGGTCGTCGGCACACCTCAGCGACCGCTTCGCCGCGGTCGTGACAACTGCATTCTTGGCGGGGTCTGCGGCGGCTTCGCCACACGACTCGGCATCAAGGAGCGCAACGTTCGCGTTATCTTTTGCTTGCTCACTCTCCTCTTCGGATTCGGCGTCTTGCTCTACATGACCCTTTGGGTTGTCCTCACGCGCTCCGGTGAGGAGACATCGATCATTCAGCGAATATTCCAGAACCGACGCGAAGCACAATTCGTCCTCGTGGCATTTATCGGCACTCTCTTACTGCTGATCGCGCTCGAAACAACCGGCGTTGATATCACGCACGGATTCGATTGGCCCTTACTGCTGAGCGCCTTCGCGTGCGTCGCGGTGTGGCGGGGCGCCTCTCATGATGAGCGCAACCATATTCAGGAGTTCTTGAACTCCGCACCGGTCATCGGCGGCGCGTCGTCGAAGAATCGCAAGGGTGTTGTCCTGCGCGTCATCGCCGCCATCGCGCTTATTTACGTTGGACTCCACACCATCAAGCACATTGGTGGCGTCTGGGGATCCGCCGGTCCCGCACTCTTTGGCACACTGATCCTGATACTTGGCGTGCTCGTCCTCCTCGCTCCGTGGTGGCTGCAAAACGTTCGCGAACTTACCAGCGAGCGACGCGAGCGAGTGCGCGCGGAGGAGCGCGCCGCCATGGTCGCTCACCTCCACGACTCGGTGCTGCAGACGTTGACGCTCATTGAGCGCGCCGCCGCCAACGGCGGCGACGTCACCCGTCTCGCGCGCAACCAGGAGCGCGAACTTCGCCAGTGGCTCTTCAGTCCCGAGACGATTGCCGATTCGTCAACGTCATTCGTCGGCCTCGTGGGCGCGATTGAGCACGACGTCGAGAACGACTACGGCGTCAAGGTCGAACTGGTCACCGTCGGCGATTGCGTGCCCGACGACAGAGTTCTCGCGCTCGTCGCCGCCGGTCGCGAAGCCGCAATCAACGCCGCCAAGTGGTCCGAGGCATCGAGTGTCTCGATCTTCACGGAGGTGGAGCCGAAGTCAATCTCGCTCTTCGTCCGCGACCGTGGCGTTGGATTCGACAGCGACGCGATCCCGGCCGATCGACAGGGCATCGCCCTTTCGATCAGGCAGCGAATGGCCCAGTTCGGTGGCGAATCGCTCATCAACACCTCAGTGGGCGCGGGCACCGAAGTCCAGCTCGTAATGCCGCGCAGCGAATGACCAACGCCGGCCAACCGCGAGTTTTCCTCGTCGACGATCACGAGCTCATCCGTTCGGGCATTCGCGCGGAGATTGCCGGCTCGGTGGACATCATTGGCGAAGCCGACGAAGTCGAGGCGGCTATTGAAATGATTCTTGAGCGCAGCCCCGACGTCGTGCTGCTCGACGTGCACATGCCCGACGGTGGCGGCCAAGCCGTGCTGCGGGCGGTCTGTGAGGTTGACTCCTCGGTGAAGTTCCTGGCCCTCTCGGTGTCGGACGCCGCGGGCGACGTCATCAGCGTCATACGCGCCGGCGCGCGCGGCTACGTGACCAAAAACATCTCCGGGCCCGCACTGATTGACGCGATCTATCGCATCGCCGCCGGCGACGTCGTCTTCTCTCCGCGGCTCGCCGGTTTCGTGCTCGATGCCTTCACCGCCGACACCGGTGACCAAGCCAGTGTGGCCGTCGTCGACCCCGAACTCGACCAACTCACTGCTCGCGAGCGACAAGTGCTGCGACTCATCGCGCGCGGCTACTCCTACAAAGACATCGCGAAGGAACTCGAGATCTCAACCAAGACGGTTGAGAGTCATGTGTCGTCGGTGCTGCGCAAGTTGCAACTCTCAAGCCGCTACCAGTTGTCGCACTGGGCCAGCGAGCGCCACCTCTTCTAGTCGCGCCTTTCGAGCACCGCGTAACCGGTCAGTTCCGTTCGTCCAGCGTTTCACTCGGTGCGTCAGCCCAGACGGGGATCTTTCGCGCGGCCGGGCCAACGGCGACGTACAGCGTCGCGAGCACCCACAGCACGTAACAGACCTTCGCGTTCACAAAGGCCAACGCCGCGGTGAGCGCGTACGCGATCGGCGGCGGTGCGGCACGCAGAATCGTGTGCTGGATTGTCTTTTTGTCGACGTCGCCGACGAAGAGTGAAAGATGGAATGACAGGTAGACCCACAGGCTCATGAACGCGAGCCCAATCACCAGCATGTTGATGCTGTACAGCTCGGCAGCCGGTGCGGCACCCGACGACTCGGTGAAGGAGTAGCGCGCCAGTACCGCAGTCGAGAACGGAAGGAAGGCCACGCACACCATCAGTCCGAGGTTCAAGATCAGGAGCAGCCGGTCCACGTCGCGAATTCGGCGGAACATCGAGTGATGCGCGACCCACACGAAGCCAATCGTGGTGAAGGAGAGTCCGTAGGCGAGGTACGACGGCCAGAGGTGTCGTAGGGCTGCTCCGAGGTGCACACCACTTGTCGTGGGGATCCGAATTTCAATGACGAGCAGCGTGATCGCGATGGCGAGGATGGCGTCACTAAAGGCTTCGAGACGCTCTGATCCCCCATCCGAGGAGCGCTCGGGCAAGATTGACCTGACCATGACCAGCCCTTCCTCGTTGCGGTTTGGTCAACTCTACGTATTGCTCTGCGTGACTGGCGTGTGCGCCCGTAAGATACCGAGCCAAAGGCGGGATCATGCAATGTTGGTCATGTAGAGGCGACACCCCCGACGGCAAGCCTTTCGTGGTCACGAGTACTCGAATTCTTTCCCCGTAGCATTACCAGTGTTGCGTTAGGAGACGAATGCGAATACTCATTGTTGGCGGCACATCGTTCGTCGGTCGGGCCATTGCGTTCGCCGCTCTCGATGCCGGTCACGACGTCACGGTCATCAATCGTGGCCAGACGGCGTCCGATCTCCCTGCGAGTGTGGCGAGGCTTGTTGGCGACCGTCAAGGCGACCTGTCGGCGCTCGACGGACTTTCCTTCGACGCCACGGTGGACGCCATTGCCTATCGCCCGCATGACGTCAACGTGCTGGCCAACGCCCTCGGTGAGCGCGGAGGCCACCACATTCAGATCTCCTCAATCTCTGCGTACGACAGTCCCGCGCTGCCCGGTGCGACCGAGGAGACCGCCGAACTCTGGAGCGACGCTCCCACCGAGCCCGACGCTGCGATCACCGGCGAGACCTACGGTCCCCTGAAGGCCGCCTGTGAGAGGGCGGCGACCGAGCACTTTGGTGACCAACTGACCCTGGTGCGACCCACCTACGTCATTGGCAGCCACGACGCCACGATGCGCTTCCCCTACTGGGTGACACGAATGCAGCGCGGCGGCAACGTCGCGGTCGCCGGACCGCGCGATAACGCACTGCAGTACATCGACGCGCGCGATCTGGGCGAATTCGTCGTCACCCTCGTGGACCAGACCACGTTGGGCGCCTTCCACGTCTGCGGTCCGTATCCCGCTCCCACGTTCTTCGCCGTCATGCAAGAGATCGCCGAGCACGTAGGGCCGAGCGACACGAAACTCGTGGAGGTTTCGGCTCGCCACATCTCGAGTCATCACCTCGATTCGCGTTTCCCCCTCTGGTCCGGGTCCCAGAACGAAACGGTTATGGACCTGGACCCGGCGAAGGCCCTCGCGGCCGGACTTACTCTTCGAAGCCTTGAGGACAGCGTCGACGACGTCGTGGCGTGGTGGGGCGACCGGGAACCGCCCTCGTGGTGGCTCACTCGTGAGCAAGAGGCCATGCTCGTCCGCACAAAGACCTAGAACCAGTTCGTCTCTCGACTACGAACGCATTTCTTCTCGTACGTAGTAAGAAAGAAGTCCAGTCGGACAGAAGCAGGTAATGGGCTCACCTCAAGATGATCGCTTTCGCCGACTCGTGCGCGAACACAGTCCGGCCGTTGGGAACTACCTGCGTCGGCGCCTGCACCCCCTGACGGTGGCCGACCTCGATGACCTCGTCGAAGAGACGCTGTTCGTCGTATGGCGAAGGCTCGACGACGTACCGACTGAGGCGGAGTTGCCCTGGATGATCGGAGTGGCCCGCAATGTCCTGCGCAACGCCCGTCGCAGCTACTACCGGCGGACGAATTTCGAGTCAACGCTCCCCGAACCGGCTAATGCGCCGTCCGCGGAGGACTTCGTCATCGCAGATTCGGGCGTGCGAGACGCACTGGTCGCACTCAACGATGACGACCGCGAGGTATTGATGTTGAACGCCTGGGACGGCCTCGACACCCACGACCTTGGCGTCGCCCTGTCCATCACGACGAACGCGGCCGCGGTGCGATTATCGCGTGCCCAGGCTCGTTTTCGCGAACGATTCGCCGCGACGCAGGTCATCTGAAAGTTCTGAGCGGTTCACGACAAGAACTAGGTATGAAGGCGAAGGAGAACCGATGAGTGATTTTGACGAACGGCTGCGCGCTGCCGATCCGGCCGCGGGAATGTCGTATCAGCACCCGAACGCCGACGCGATGATCTCGCGAATCGAGGCTCGAGCACCGCTCGCGCGTCGTCACGTGCTGCGCAGTTTCCAATTGAAGATGGTGAGCGCGGTCACCATGGCCGCCGTCCTCACCGTCGGCGGCATCGCCGTCCTCGACGGCGCCGGGCCGGCCCTGCAAGTGCTCACGCTGAGCGCCGCGAAATCGTCGAGCCCCCACGCACCGTCCAGCTTCGGTGCGGCGGCCGTGCCCAAGAGTGGCATCATGCGCATCTACGAGGAGTTTGACTTCACCGCCGGTTCGAGCCTCAGCTCGACCGCCGGGTCCGCACCTTCCTACGAGTTGTCGTTGCCGGCGAGCCCATCGTCCGAGGCCGCCCGACTCGCCGCGATGTTCAACGTCACCGGTACACCGGCCGACACGAACGGCGACGGGAGCGACTGGACCGTCACCGACACCGCCGGCGACACGCTCGATTACGAGAACTACGGCGGGGTCCCTCAGTGGTACTACAACAGCGCACCATCGAATGCGTCGTCGATCACGACCACTGACGGCACGTCGGTGGCCATGCCCAGCAATTCGACCATCGACGCCGACGTCCAGGGCTACCTCACCCAGATGGGTTACGGCTACTCCGTCACCGATCCGCAGTACTCCTCGCAGACCATCACCGGCGGCAACGCCCCGGGCCAAGCCGACGTCACGACCAACGAGAAGACCGCGAGCTACAGCGTCACCATCGACGGCGTGCTCACCGATCAAACGGTCGATATCACGATCGACTCGAACAACAACGTGATCGGGGCCCACGGACCGGCATTCTCGCTGATGCCTTCGGTCAACTACCCGTTGCAGAGCCCCACCGCCGGCGTGAGCGTCCTCGAGGCCCAACAACAGGCCGAGTTCGCGTCCACGTCCAGTGGCACAACCGACCAAGGGGGCAGCGGAGCACCGCTCTCGCCGGGATCGGCTTCCGGTGCTCCTTCGACGTCACCCGGGTCAGGCCCCGCTGACACCACGACCACGGACCCCGGGAACACAACCACGACGACTGCGCCTACGGGGCCGCCCATCGTCGACGTCACACTCGACACAGTGTCCACGTCGCTGTCGTCCTACACATTGACCGACGGGTCCGTATGGATGCTGCCGCTCTACACCTACACCGGAACGGTTACCAACTCCGATGGGTCGACGTACACGGGGACCTGGACAACGCTGGCCGTTGACCCCTCTTACGTGCAACTGCCCATCTCGTCTTCAGGAGGTATAAATCCCGGCGGACCTATCTTGTACTAATAAAAATCAGTCAGTCTGAGACTGAAGCCGACGCAGACTTCACTCAGACGTCAGTCCACACGCAAACCCCGCGCCAATGGTGCGGGGTTTGCTTTATTCGGGATCTTGTCGGGTCGATCGTCTCGAGGAGCGCTCGCGCCCAGGGTTGACGACCTCGGGTCGCGCGGCGGCGAACTTGACTGCGCCCGGTGAGCGGTGCGGTGGCCGTAGGGGCTCCACCACGCCGGCGCGAAGGTGGCGACGGGTACCCGACCACGGAGCGAGCGGCGCGGTGAAGTGGTCGGCGATGAAGTAGGCGGAGCGCTCGTAGTTGATGCGCCAACCCTTGAAGTCTGGCCAGGCCTCTTCGGCCGTGCGCTCCATCGGGAACCCGTACTCGACGAGACGCTCAACCGCGCTCTGAAACTCCGCGAACTCGAGCGTGATGGGACCGTCAGGGTCCGGATCGGTTTCGACCTTCTGGCCGAGGGATAGCGCGATCCGATTGAACATGGTGAAGCCCATGCGCAGACACAGTCGAGTGGAACTCGGCGCGGTACTGGGCGACAACGCCAACTGCATGGCCCCCGCGTCAAGCACGGCGAGGAGACCAATGATCCAGTTCAGCCACGGCTCGGGCGAGCGAAAGAGCAAGAGGACGGGGTACGTGGTGTGGCTCTCTGTCACCTCGGCCGCCCACTCCTCCCAATCGGCGTAGAGCTGTGGCAACGCGTCGGTGATGCCCACGAGCTGATGGCGCGACAGCAACTCCGGGCCCCACGCCGGCGCGCCGGCGCGGCTTTCGAGCATCGTAACGAGCGCCTCGCGACGACTAAAGGAGCTGTAGAGCGACGGAAGGTAGGCAATCTGAAGTGCGACGATCACGACCCAGGTGGCCCCCGCAGCGATATCGATGCCGAAGTTCGCAGTACCGCCCTCGTGGATCGATCCGACCGTGAACAACGACGTTAACGACTGTGTAAAGGCGCGCCCAAAGGAGTGGGTCGTCGGCATCAACATGAACGCGAAGCCGAACACGAGACAGAGTGCCCAGAACAAGAGTTGTGCGATCAGCGCGACCGGCGCCGTCGGGGCCAAGATCTGATCTTTGCCCTCGTAGGTTCGCGCGATGCGCGAGAGATTGAGGAACGTGGCGTGGACGGCCCTGTTGACGATCAGCGTGAGCTTCTCGAGGCCCTGCGGCTGACGCGGGAGCACGAGGATAAAGAGCACCGAAATGACCGTCACGAGCACGATGAGTATCCCCGCGACGTACTGAACTACGAACACGCCGGGCTCCCTAAGAGACGGCGCGCAACACGACGACGACGCTCGAAGTACTGCACGCGACCTCCCCTGGCTCGCCCGGTCCACGGTGACCTTGGGTGAACCTTAAACAGTACGCGCACGCCACGAGCGCGGGCGCCTAATAAAGTTGGCGGATGAATGAACTGGCCGTCACCCTCACGGGACGCTTCGTCATGCTGACACCGTTGACGCTCGATGACGTCACCGGACTGGTGCACGCTGCCTCCGGCGATCGCTCAACGTTCAAGTGGTCGCTCATTCCCGACAACTTCGAAGGAATGGAGGCCGTTGTTCGAACGTTGCTCACCGATCGCGACGGTCGCACCGCCGTCCCTTTCGTAACCCGACGACGTGAGTCGGGCGAGATCATCGGCATGACGAGGTTTCTGGCGCTGCGCTGGTGGCGGGGGCGCCCCTACCCCGACGCGGCGGAGATTGGTGGCACGTTTGTGGCGGCCCCGTGGCAGCGAACTGCCTGTAACACCGAGGCGAAACTTCTGATGATAAGTCACGCCTTCGACGAGTGGGATGTGCAGCGACTCGACCTCAAGTCCGACGCACGCAATGAGCGTTCGCGGCGCGCCATGGAGCGCATCGGCGCCCACTTCGAAGGTGTGTTGCGCAACTGGCAGCCTTCCCAGGTTGACGGCGAGGAGGGCCGTACGCGCAGCACCTCGATGTACTCGATCTTGCCCTCAGAGTGGCCCACGATCAAAGCCCGACTGGTCGAGCGTCTGCAGACTACGTAGAACCGGTGGCTCGAGAGATCGACACCGGTTCACGTCGCGCCTTGGCGAAACGCATGTGCAACGCAATGGCGCCGCTCGCGAGCGCGGCGTAGAAACACCACAGTGAGGCGAAACCATCCGCGCAAAGTCGCGCGAGCACGAGCACCGCAATCAGGTTGACCGCACCAAACCACCTGACGTTGCGCATACCGGAGGCGAGCATGGCGCCACACGTCGCAGCGATGTAGAGGCCGATGATGATGATGCCGTGTTGCAGACCAATCGTGTACGCCACGTGATACGAACCGAGCTTCGCCGACGGATGACCGCGCAGCATCGTTTCGAGGAGAAACACGGAGACCGCGATTCCCATGAGGAGAAACGGCGCAATCACCTTTCTTCGATCCCTTGGCTCGAGGAGGAAGACCATGGTCGGAACCAACGTCGGCAAGACCACGAAGGCGAAGACCAGATAGATCCACATCGCGACCACGCCGACACCGTGGGGCACGTGGCCCTGCAGTTGCCACCACACGAAGGTCTCGTCAACTTGGTGCAGCCCCAGGAGAATCGGGAATGGCGCAATCAGTCGATATTCGGGTCGGCCGCGTAGGTGCAGACAGGCGTCCACGCCAATGGCGGTGACGACGAGACCGCCGATGAGGTCGCCCTCAGGTGAGAAGCACATGGACGCTCAGGGATGCTGACATGGCCACACAAGTGACTCGGGGCACTCCGAAGTGACGCATAGGGCACCCTAACCTTGTTGACTCGACCGCTGCGCAAAGTGTTCAACGCAGCGACGTGGCATCTTCAACTACGTGCATTGAGCTAACGCTGTTCGATCAAGTCCATGTAGTCATCGTTCCAAAGGTCGAAGTACTCCTCGGGCAACAACACCGCGTGCGTCGGCTCAAGTGTTTCGACGAAGCCGCGTTCGTGGCTCACCGCGACAATCGTGCCCTTCCACTTGTGCATCATCTCGCCCAACGCCACGACACTCGCTGGGTCGAGGTTGTTCGTTGGTTCGTCCAGGAGCAGCAGGTTTGCGTCACTCGACGCCAGGATCGCCAACGCCAGCTTCGCGCGTTCACCGCCCGACAGCGTGCCCGGCATCTGGTGTGCGGCGGAGCCCTTCAGACCGAACGCGCCAAGCAGCGATCGACGCTGCACCTCGGTCACGACCGTGGCGTTCTCTAGGTTGCCGAGCACGGTCTTGTCGAAGTCCAGCTGTTCGTTCTCCTGGGCGAAGTAGCCAACCGTCACGTTCGCGCCGAACTTCACGAGTCCCTCCTGCACCTTTTGGGTGCCCGCCAGACAGCGCAGCATCGACGACTTGCCCGCGCCGTTGCGCCCGACAATCACGATGCGGTCGCCGCGACGAGTGATGAAGTTGACGTCGCGCAAGACTTTGAGTGAACCGTAACTGACGGCGACGTGCTCAACGGTCATCGGGACATCGCCGCTGCGGGGCGGAATCGGCAGCTTGAAGGTGACTTTGCGTTCCTTCTTGGTCACTTCCACGCGATTGTCCTCGAGTTTCTCGACCTTGCGGTCCAGCACCTTGGCGAGACGCGCCCGCGTCGCGGTCTGTCCACGCATTGAGTCGGCCAGTTTGGAAAACCGGTCGATCTGCTCGTCCTGATGGGCCGCGAGCTTCTCCTCGCTCAGGCGACGCTCCTCTTCGAGCTTCAAGAACTTGGAGTAGTTGCCCTTGTATTCGCGTAACTGTCCTTCACGAAGCGCGAGGACGCGGTCGATCGACTTGTCCAACAGGGGCAAGTCGTGACTGATAACGAGCACCGTGCCGCGAAAGCGGTCGAGCTCTTCGAAGAGCCAGCGCTTGGCGGCCTTGTCGAGGTGGTTCGTAGGCTCGTCGAGCACCATGGTGTTGGGCTCTTCGTAGAGAACGCGCATCAGGTCAACGCGGCGTCGCTGACCACCCGAGAGCGAGTTGAGGTCTTCGAGGAGGAGGTCCTCCTTCAGCCCGAGCCCGGCCGCCAGTCTCGATACCTCGGACTCGGCTTCGTAGCCGCCGCGCTCACGGAAGTCCTCTTCGAGGGACGTGAACCGATGAATGTTTTCGTCGGTCGGGTCAGCGGCGAGCTCGTGTCGTGCGTGCTGCATGTCGGCGTCGAGCTGGTCGAGGCCGCGCGCGCTCAGCACGTGACTCAGTCCAATTGGCTCAACACCGAGACCGCCGGGCACCGGCTCTTGCGGAAGGTGGCTGAGCGTGCCCTGGTGCGACACGCTCCCTTCGATGCGCAGGTGCTCGGGATGTTCACCGAGCAATACGGACATCAAGGTTGACTTGCCGGCACCGTTTCGACCAACGATGCCCACCTTCTCGGCGTTGCCGACCGTGAAGGAGACGGGGTTGAGGATGCGTCGAGCGCCGATCTCTATGCCTAAATCTCGAACTATGAGCATTTAGCGCCCTAGCAACTCAGCCGCTGCAGTTAGTTCGTCTCGAAACTGCGGGTGGGCGATGTTCGTCAGCAGTTCGGCGCGCTCCCTCACGGTTCGTCCGCGCAGGTCCGCCGAGCCATATTCGGTCACGATGACGCCCGCCAACTGGCGTGGCGAAGTCACGGTCGAATTCGGGGTCATGAGTCCAATGATACGGCTCTTCAGTTCTCCGTTGACCGTCGCGGTCGACTGGAGACAGATCAGGGAGACGTGCTCGAGCGAGAGACTCGTTCCCTCGGTGAAGTCCTGATGACCGCCCACGCCCGAGAACTGCCGCGACCCCAGCGTGTCGGCAATGATTTGGCCCTGCAGGTCGACCTCCAGGGCCGAGTTGATCGAGACCATACGGTGGTTCTGGGCGATGACGTGGGGGTCGTTCGTGTAGAACACCGGCGCGACACCAATGTCGGGATTGTCGTCCATGAAGTCGTACATTGCACGACTTCCCGCCGCGAAGGTAATCACCGACGTTCCTCGGTTGATCGTCTTCTTGGTGTTCGTGACCTTGCCCGCGGCCATCAACTCAAAGAGGCCGTCGGTGAACATTTCGGAGTGCACGCCGTACTCGCCCCCGTCGCCTTCCGCCAGGGCGTGCGCCACGAGGTTGGGCACCGCCCCGATGCCGGTCTGCAGCGTCGCCCCGTCGGGGATATAGGCGGCGGCGTACTCGGCGATTTTCGAGTCCTCCGGCGAACCCGCCTCCTTGGCGAGGGCGACGGGCTGTTCGTCGGTGTACACAATGGCGTCAATGTCGTCGAGGTCGAGATGGTTCTCGTGCCCGGCCAGGGCGCGCGTGCGCGGATAGTGCGGCGACGCCTCCACGATCAGCAGTCGCTCGGGGTCACGGCCGGCACGTACCAACTCTTCGCGGTGAGCCCCGTTGTGTAGCGAGAGACTCACCCGGCCGTTTTCGTCGGGCATGGAAACCGGCGCCATCATGACCCGGGCCCGCAGGTGCTGGATCAGAAGCCCGTAGTGGCGAAAGAACGATGGGACGTGCGCCACGTCCGCGCCCTTGAGCGCCAACTGGCGTTCAACGCCCCCGTAGAAGCTCACGCGGTAGTGCACGTTGGGATGGAGAAACACATCTGGCGCCCCGAGGGAGAGGCCGCCGCTAAAGGTCAGGTCCTCCCAGTCCGAGCGCTGGCCGAGCGCTCGCAACATCGCAATCGGCGTCCCGCTGATGATGCCGAAGCCCGCCGTGTCACGCGGGTGAAACAGTGCGGCGGCTTCGTCGGCACTCATCTCTCGGGCGGTCATCGCAACATTCTGCCCGACGCGACGCTCTGTGGGAACATTTTAGGATGAGCGAGCCTTTCGTCATCGACATCTGGAGCGACGTCGTCTGTCCCTTCTGTTACCTCGGCACACGACAGCTGGCTGAAGCCCTCACTCACTTCGAGCATCGTGACAACGTGGAGCTACGCCATCGAGCCTTTGAACTCGATCCGGCCGCCAAACTCCACTACGACGCGTCGCTCGAAGAGCTCGTGGCGCAGAAGTATTCAATGCCGGCGTCGAGTGTGCAAACGATGCACCTTCGGATGCAAGGCGAGGCCCGCCAACTCGGTATGGAGTGGTCGCTGGGCACGGCCCAGCCAACGAACACGTTCGATGCGCATCGCGTCATTGCGCTCGCCGCGACCCAGGGACTCGCAAGCGAAGCAAGCGAACGGCTCTTCCGCGCCTACTTCTGCGAAGGCGAACTGATAAGCAACCACGACCGACTGACCGAACTGGCCAGCGAGGTCGGCGTCGCCGGCGTCGACGAGTTGTGGCAAGGCGATGCGTTTGCCGCCGACGTTCGTGGCGATGAAGCCGCCGCGCAGGAACTGGGCATCACCGGCGTGCCCTGCCTGCTACTCGACGGCAAATTCATGGTCGTGGGCGCGCAAGGCTCGCACCAGATACTCGACGTTCTGCGTCGGGCGTGGACGCGCCGCGCCGCTTAGTCCTCGTCCTCGCTCGGTACGAGCGCTGCCGTTGCCAACGAATGACCCTCGTCGAGGTTCATGACGCGAACACCCGTGGCGTCACGGCCCTGTGAGGAGACTTCGCGCACTGGGGTGCGGATAAGCACTCCCCCACTCGATGCCAACATGACTTCGTCGTCAAGACGCGTCATGAAGGCCGCGACCACGAAGCCCCGCGCCGCGGTCAGTTTGATCGCTCGCACACCCTGGCCACCTCGACCCTGACGATTGAAGCGCTCAATCTTCACGCGCTTGCCAAAGCCCGTGTCGGTGACGACGAAGAGATCGGCGTCCTCGCGAACAACGTCGAGTGAGATGGCCTTGTCGTCGCCGCGCAGTTTGATCCCACGCACGCCCATCGAGTCACGACCGACTTCGCGCACTTCGTCCTCCGTGAATCGAATCGCCATCCCTCGGTACGTGACGACCATGAGGTCCTCGCTGCCGCTGGTGGCGACCACGCGCACGACCTCATCGCCCTCACGCAGATTGATCGCGATCCAACCTTCACGACGCGACTTGTCGTACTCGCTGAACGCGGTCTTCTTGACGGTCCCGTTCGCCGTGGCGAACACGAGGAACTTGTCCTTCGGGAAGTCGTCCGTCGTGACAATGGCTTGGATTAACTCACCCGGCTGAAGATTGAGCAGGTTGACAATGGCCGTGCCCTTCGCGGTGCGTTCCTTCATTGGGATCTCGTGGCCCCGCAGACGAAAGACCCGCCCGCGGTTCGAGAACAACAAGAGATAGGCGTGCGTTGTCGTGTGCACGATCTGTTGGACGAAGTCCTCATCGCGCAACTTCGCGCCCTGCACACCGCGACCACCGCGTCCCTGGACACGGAAGGCGTCGGCGGCGACTGATTTCACGTAACCGGCCTGGGTCATCGTGATGACGATGTCCTCATCGTCGATGAGGTCCTCCATCCCGAGTTCGCCGGGATCGTTCACGATTTGCGTGACGCGAGGATTGGCGTACTTGTCACGAATCGCGGTGATCTCGTCGGAGATGACGCCGCGAAGTTTGGCGTCGCTCGCAAGAATCGACTGCAGTTCCGCAATGGTTTCTCGGAGCTTCGCCATTTCGTCCTCGAGCTCACTGCGACCAAGTCGTGTGAGTCGCCCAAGCGTCATGTCCAAGATGTGGTTGGCCTGCTCCTCGGAGAACTCGAACGGTGCGGCCATCAACGCGCCACGCGCGGCCCCACGGTCATCGGATCCTCGAATCGCCGCGATGACGAGGTCAAGCATGTCGATGGCCCTTAGGAGACCTTCGACGATGTGAGCGCGCGCCTCGGCCTTGCGCAGACGGAACTGCGTGCGACGCGTTACCACTTCGACTTGGTGCGCGATGTAGTGCGTCAGCGCCTGAGCGAGAGTGAGTGTGCGCGGTACGCCATCAACGAGGGCGAGCATATTGACGGCGAACGTCGTCTGGAGTGACGTGTTCTTGTAGAGCTTGTTGAGCACGACGTTCGCGTTGGCGTCGCGCTTTAACTTGATCACGAGTCGAGCCTTGCGGCCGGCGGAGTCGTTCTGCACGGCCGAGATGCCGTCGATGTCGCCGTTCTTCACGAGGTCGTAGATCTTCTCCTCGATTGACTCAACGGACACTTCGTAGGGGAACTCGGTGACAACGATGCGGACGTCTTTGCTCGTCTCTTCGATCTCCGCAACGGCGCGCATCTTGATTGATCCTCGTCCGGTCCGGTACGCGTCGAGGATTCCCTGGCGCCCAAGAATCTGTGCGCCGGTCGGGAAGTCCGGCCCCTTCACGTGCGCCATGAGATCGTCAGACGTGGCCCCAGGATTGGACAGTAGATGCAAGGTCGCGTCGATCACCTCGGCGAGATTGTGCGGAGGGATCTTGGTCGCCATGCCGACCGCGATGCCCTGGGAGCCGTTCACCAAGAGATTCGGGAATCGCGCAGGCAGCACCGTCGGTTGCTGGGTGGAGTTGTCGTAGTTCGACTCGAAGTCGACGGTCTCTTCGTCAATGGAGTCGAGCAGTTCGAGCGCGATCGGCGCCAAGCGGCACTCCGTGTAGCGCATGGCGGCGGCGCCTTCGTCTGGACCGGTGCCACCGAAGTTGCCGTGGCCGCTCACCAGCGGATGGCGCATCGCAAAGTCCTGCACCATGCGCACCAGCGCGTCGTAGATNNTCGCGCTGTCGCCGTGCGGGTGATAGGTACCCATCACCTCGCCCACGACTTTGGCGCATTTCGCGTGCGGTCGATCGGGTCGCAGACCTTGATCGAACATGGAGTAGAGGATGCGGCGGTGTACGGGTTTTAGACCGTCTCTGGCGTCCGGGAGGGCCCGTGACACGATGACCGACATCGAGTACTCCAGGAACGAACGCTCCATCTCAAGGTTGATCTCGATGGGCTCGATGTAGCCAATGACTTCGTCGACTGGTGGAGTCGTGTCGCCTGCGTTGTCGCTCTTGCGTGGTGCCATATCTCTGTCCGCCTAGATGTCCAGGAAGCGAACGTCTTTCGCGTTCGTTTGGATGAAGTGACGCCGTTGGGGAACGTCATCGCCCATGAGAATCGAGCAGACCTCGTCGGCCAGCGCTGCTTGCTCCACCGTGATCTGCAGCAGCGCGCGCTTCGAGGGGTCCATCGTCGTGTCACGAAGCTCGTCGAAGTCCATCTCGCCGAGTCCCTTCAGTCGCTGAAAGTCGTTCTTGTGGTCGGGGTGTTCACTCAGGAATTTCGCCTTCTCGACGTCGTCGCGCAGATAGACCTTCTCTTTGCCCACGAGCGTGGAGTAGAGCGGCGGCTGCCCGACGTAGACGTGGCCGTTATTGACGAGTTCGGTCATCTGACGAAAGAAGAACGTCAACAGAAGCGTCCGGATGTGACTACCGTCGACGTCGGCGTCGGCCAGCAAGATGATCTTGTCGTAACGAATTTTGGTGACGTCGAAGTCGGCGTCAACACCGGCGCCAATCGCCGAGATGAGTGCCTGAATTTCGGTGTTGCGCAAAATTTTGTCGGAGCGAGCCTTCTCGACGTTGAGGATCTTCCCGCGGATCGGCAGGATCGCCTGGATGCGCGGATTGCGCGCATCCTTCGCGGAGCCGCCGGCCGAGTTGCCCTCGACAATGAACAGCTCGCATTCGCGAGGTTCGTTGGAGGAACAGTCAACGAGTTTGCCGGGCAGTCCGGCACCGTCGAGGGCGCTCTTGCGCCGCGTGAGGTCGCGAGCCTGGTGCGCGGCCATGCGAGCGCGTGACGCCTGGACGGCCTTCGCGACAACCTGACTGCCTTCTTTGGGATTCTCCTCGAGCCAGTCGGCCAGTTTTTCATTCGTCGCACGCTCCACGAGCGATCGGATCGAGACGTTGCCCAGTTTGCCTTTGGTCTGACCCTCGAATTGAGGTTCAGCCAAACGAACCGAGAGGACGGCCGTCAACCCTTCACGAATATCATCACCGGTGAGATTCTCTTCCTTCTCCTTTAGGAGATTGCGCTTTCGCGCATAACGGTTCACTACGTTGGTGATCGCTTTTCGAAAACCCTCTTCGTGCATGCCGCCTTCAATGGTGGAAATGCCGTTGGCGAATGAGTGGATGCTTTCGTAGTACCCGGTATTCCACTGGAAGGCGACTTCGACTTCCTGACGCTCCTCTGCCTGCTCGTAGGCGCCGACCTTGCGGAACAGCGACTCCTTGGAGTTGTTGAGGTGACGTACGTAGTCTGCGATGCCGCCGTTGTACTTGAAGGTCTCCTTCGCCTGACGGCCTTCTCGCTCATCGACGAATCGAATCTCGAGACCACGATTCAAGAACGCCTTTATCTGAAGACGCTCGAGCACGGTTTGCGCACGGAACTCAACGTCATCGAAGATCGTCGGGTCGGGCGAGAACGTGACGGTCGTGCCGGTGCGTCCGCGCGGGGCCGGACCGGTGATCTTGAGTTTGCCCTGCATCTTGCCGCCGTTCTTAAACGTCAACACGTGATGGTCGCCGTTGCGATCGATTTCGAGAATCAGTTCCTTCGACAGCGCATTGACGACCGACACGCCAACGCCGTGCAGTCCACCCGAGACCTTGTAGCCCTCGCCACCGAACTTGCCGCCCGCGTGCAGGGTCGTGAGTACGATCTCCGCGGCCGATTGTCCGGGGTACGCGGGCAGTTCGTCGACGGGAATACCGCGGCCGTCATCGACGACGCGCACGCTCCCGTTGGCCTGGATCGTGACGTCAATTCGCGTGCAAAAACCGGCCATTGCCTCGTCCACGGCGTTGTCGACGACCTCCCAGATGAGGTGGTGCAACCCCGAAGGGCCCGTCGAACCGATGTACATGCCTGGCCGCACCCTGACTGGTTCGAGACCTTCAAGAACGGTGATGTCGCTAGCGTCGTAGCTAGCAGGTCCCTTGGTCTTTTGGGGCACGAAGGCATCCTTTCAGTGACGAAATAGTGGCGCTTTCTGGCGCAGTCGAACACAATTTTTCGACTGTTCTATCCTACCCGAGAAGCTGTCACATTCGACCCCCCAAAGGCGTCAAACGAGCACTTCTTTTGCCCATTTTTAGGCTTTGGCGAGGACCGTTCGAAGAGACGTGGGTGCACGTTCTGCGAGTGGCGCGAAACCCTCCAAAATCGACGTCGCGTCACTCATCACACGTTGCGCGAATGCACCCGACGGCACCGTAACGAGTAGCACTCCATTCTTCACAAACTCGGGTCTGCAGTGCTCGGCGATGACCGGATCGACAATGCGCGGCCAGAGTTCGCGTATCTCGTCAATAGCACGAAGGTCGACTTTGCGGAGTCGTCCCGCGAGCGTGTTAAGTAGTTCGCCGAGTTTCGCGGGCTGTTCGTCGCGCGCGTTCATAACGAGAACTTCGTGAGGTCAATGACGGCCGCCGGGTGCAGTGCGCTCGGCAATGGCGATGCGGTTGTCACCAGTGTCTGCCCTGTTGGGAGCAGATTTAAGAGGCGATCGCTCCGCATCGGATCGAGTTCGCTGAAGACGTCGTCGAGCAACAGAAGCGGATCAACGCCTCGTCGCTGTTGCACCAGTTCGTGACCGGCAAGACGAAGTGCGAGTGCGAGCGAACGCTGCTCACCCTGGGACGCTTGACGGCGGGTGTCGCGTCCATTGAGATTCAGTGCGATGTCATCACGCTGTGGTCCGACCGTCGTGTGACCACGAAAACGGTCGTCATCGAACGCGTCGCGTAGTGCACCGGCGAGGTCACCGTGCCATGAGCGCTCGTAGGAAAGTTCCACCCGCGCGTCGTCTTCGGCCAGCTCGTGGTAGTAGTGCGCGACGAGTGGCGCAACGTCGTCGAGGAGACGTATTCGAAGAGCAATGAGTTCATCGCTCACATTGCAGAAGTCACTCGTCCATACGTCGAGTTCGCCGAGTTGCGAGGACGTAGGGCGCTCCCCCGCCAACGCGCGCAGCAGTGCGTTTCGCTGACTAAGGATTCGAGCGAAACGTTCGATGACATCGCTACTGGTGGGCTCGACGTCGGTCATCAAGTTGGTTAGAAAGAGTCTGCGATTCTCTGGTCCCTGACGCACGATGTCGACCCCCTCGGGCGTGAAGACCGTGAGTGGCAGCGCCTCCGCGAGCTCCGCACGCGATTTTGGTCGCTGGCCATTCACCAGCATTCGTTTCGTGGTGTTTCGGGCACCCCTCGTGAGTGTCAGATCTACTTGGATTCGTCGCTGGCGCTGAAAGAGCACGCCGTGGACTTCGCTCACGCTCTCGCCGGCGCGGATCATGTCGCTCGCCACGCTCGTGCGAAATGATGACGCCGTAGCCAGGGCGTAGACGGCTTCGAGGATTGACGTCTTACCCGTCCCGTTCGCCGACAGGAGCACGGTGATCGCGCTGGCGTCAGGTTGGAAGGAGAGTTCCTGGAAGAGCCTGAAATCGCGCAGTCGAAGCTCGTGGAGACCCACGACGATCGCCCGAACTACTGAACGCGTACCGGCATGAGGAGGTAGCGGAATCGCGTGTCCTCAACACCGTGAACCATGGCCGGGCGCACCGAGTCCGACATCTCCAGCACCACCTCGTCACCGGGCACGGCTTCAATGCCGTCGATCAGGAAACTTGGGTTGAAGGCGATCGTCATCTCTTCGCCGCCGTAATCCGCGTCAACATTGTCCTCGACGTCGCCGGCGTCGTGACTCTGAGTGCGGATTTCAACGGAGCGATCCTTCATTGTCAGGCGAACCGAGGACGTCGAGTCTTTCGCGAGGAGCTTGGCGCGCTTCAGTGAGGTAAGGAGAGTGTCTTTCGCGACGCGCAACTGGTTTGGGTAGCTCGCCGGAATCAGCTGCAGCACCGACGGGTAGTTCCCGTCGATGAGGCGCGACGCGACGCTGGTCCCCCCCACCACGAAGCAGATCTCCGCGTCGGTCAACGTCACGCCTATTTGGCCGTCCTCGGGCAGTGACGCCGCGGCTCGCTGAAGTTCCTGCAGGGCGCGTGCCGGCACGAGGAGGTCGTGAGCCCCACCGATGCCTTCGACTTCTGGCACGTCACGCACAGCGAGGCGGTACGAGTCGGTCGCGATCATTCGCAGCACACCATTGTCGGTAGTGAAGAGAACACCAGTCAACAGTGGTCGGGCGTCGTCGTTCGCGGCCGCGCGTACAACTTGATTGAGCCCCTGAATGAGGTCACTCGCCGCGATCGAAGTCAGCTGACCCGTGATGGGTGGGAGTTTGGGGTAGTCGGCAACGGAGAACGTTCGGAGTGAGAATTTCGCGCGCCCTAGCGACACTTCGACGGTCTCTTCGTTACTTGAGATCGTCACCGCGCCCGCCTCCAGGGATCGCACGGCGTCGACAATAAGACGCGCCGGCACGACGGACGAGCCGTCCTCAACACCAATGACGTCGACGGTCGTGCGCACCGTGATATCGAGATCGGTGCCGGTAACTACCAACTGATTCCCGCTCAACGAGAGAAGAACACCTGACGAGGCGCCGATCAATCGTGTGGCAACAACTCGACTCGCAGCACTCAGTGCTTCAACAAGGATGTCGCGCTCAGACTTGAACTTCATTGGACTGCCTTTCTTTGCTACTGAGGTTACGGTGTGTTTTTGTATGTGGAGAAGTCTTAGTAGTAGTAGGTCTGTGGATATGTGGAGTACTCTCCAACAAGCCTGATCAGAACCGTATTTCGCGAAGCCTCTCTACGCACACCTCTGTTGCTAACTGTTTCAACTCTCGCTACTCAACCTTGAAGTTATGTGCACGACGTCTCGGTTGTCAACCTGTAATCAACAAGGAGACCCCAAGGTTGCGCACAAACTATTCGCGACTCTCCCCCTGCAGGCGACGCTTGAGTTGGTTGACTTGTGCGAGAACTTCTGGATTGACTGTTATTTGCTCTTTAATCTTTTCCACGCCACTAATGACCGTTGTGTGATTGCGACCATCGAAGATTCTCGCGATCATCGGATACGAGTAGTTGTTGAGCATGTCACGGATGAGATACATCGCGATGTGACGAGCGTGGACCAGTGGACGAAGTCGCTTCGAACCACGCACGTCTTCGACCGAGAGACCATAGAAGTCGGCGACGACCGAAAGTATTGTCTCGGGCTTCAAGACCACCTGCTCCTGGCCGAGGTTTGTCAGGTGCGCCTTGGCGAGTTCCAGGGAGATCGGTTCCTGGCGCAAGTTTGCGAAGGCGCGAAGCATGGTTATCGATCCCTCGAGCTCGCGAATGTTGTCACGAACACGGTGCGCAATCCACTCCGCCACGTCATTGGGCAGCGCAATCCCTTCGCGCTCGGACTTCGAGCGCAGGATCGCGATCCTTGTCTCGAGGTCCGGCTGGTCGATCTCGGTGACGAGCCCTTGGAGGAGACGGCTGCGGAATCGCTCCTGTAGTCCCGCGAGGTCGCGTGGCGAACGGTCCGACGTCAACACGATTTGTTTGCCCTCGCCGTGCAGCGCGTTGTACGTGTGGAAGATCTCTTCGTGGAATGTTTCGCCGCGCGTCTCCATGAACTGGATGTCGTCGATCAAGAGAACGTCGTTTTCGCGGTAGCGCTCGTGCAGCGCGAGTTGCGTGCGCGTTTGAATGGCGCGGATGAAGTCGTTGAGAAAGGTCTCCGTCGAAACGTAGAGCACCTTGCGTCCCGGATAGTTCTCCTGGACGTAATTGCCGATGGCGTGCAAGAGGTGGGTCTTGCCCAAACCGGAGTTTCCGTAAATCATGAGCGGATTGTACGCACGACCTGGAGTTTCAGCCACCGACTGGGCCGCGGCGAACGCGAGACGGTTCGACGAGCCCGGTACGAATGAATCGAAGGTCATGCGTGGATCGAGCCGAGCCGGTCGATCGACGCTCGGGGCGAATGCGACAGCGGGAACACTCACGTCGGGTTCGTCAACACCTCCTCCCAGTGCGTTGTTTTCCTCCGACGAGTCAGTGACGGTGAGCGAAACTTGGACCTCGCGACCTATTAAGAGCTGCGCCTGTTCGGTGATGAAGGGAAGGTAGCGCTGTTGCACGCGGAGCAACTGGATCTGATTGGGCGCGCCAATCACAATTTCATTGTCGTGGTAATCCACAAGGCGCAGTGTGTTAAGTCCGGCGGCCCAAACTGCTTCAGAAGCGTTGCCACGTAAGGAATCGCGTAGCGCAGTCCAGATCTCCTCACCACCTTGCACGAGCTTCCTCCACAGCTAGAACTTCACATTATCCACAGGCTGCTCGCTCAGGGAAGCTCGCGTCATGTCTGCGGGAGAGTCACCATACACCTATTTGAAAGTGCCCGCCGGGGGCCACCGTCTCGTCAGGTAAGATTGTTCCCAGTGGCGCGCCAGCGACCCCCAGGGGGTACCGCGAAGCGCAATGTTTGAGAAGAGGATTTTGTGAAGCGTACTTATCAGCCGAATCAACGGAAAAGGGCTAAAACGCACGGTTTTCGTGCGCGCATGCGAACGCGTGCCGGCCGTGCCGTCTTGAAAGCCCGTCGTGATAAGGGCCGTCACCAGTTGACGGTCTAAGGAACACGTGCCCGATCGGGTTCGCACCCGACGGCAGTTCGCGTTGTTTGCCGCACCGTCAGGACGGGGTCAAAGTGGATCGCTTCGAATCAGTTTCGTTGCCGAGACCACGGAGAGTTCGTCCATTGCCGTGGCTTACGCGATCAGTCGAAAAGTCGGCAATGCGGTTGTTCGCAACCGAATTCGCCGGCGTTTGCGGGCACTCGTGGACCACCTCGACCCTCAACCCAAACCCGGTAAGTACCTGATCAGGTGCGGAAACGAGACAGGAAATCTCTCTTATGAAGAACTCGAGCACCACCTCAAGGAAGCCCTTGAGCGAGCCGGCGCGCGTTAAGCGATCGCCGGTCGCCCGGGCGTTCGTTGGTGTCATCCGCGTCTACCAACGTCTAACGTCGGCGCGCATCTCGCCCTGTCGCTTCTACCCCTCATGCTCGAGCTACGCCGTCGAAGCGCTCGAGACCCACGGCGCGTGGCGTGGTTCACTACTCAGCCTGCGCCGCATTAGTCGCTGTCGCCCCCTAGGTCCACACGGCGTGGACCTGGTCCCCGAAGCACCGAAGAGTAGGAGTTTCCAGTGATTGGCTCGTTATCCCACAGCGTTGGATCGGTCTTCCAGCCCATTTTTCACGCCTTTGGGTGGCTACTCGCTTTCTTCTACGGACTGATTCCGAACTACGCCATCGCAATTGCCTTGCTGACGATTGTGATTATGGGCGCCTTGACGCCGTTCACCATCAAGAGCACGAAGTCAATGGCGGCGATGTCGCGCCTCCAGCCCGAGATCAAGAAGCTCCAGGTCAAGTACAAGGGTGCCGAGAACCGCGCGATGCTGAACGAGGAGTTGATGCGTCTCTATAAGGAGGAGAACGCCAATCCCATCGGCGGCTGTCTCCCGGTCCTGCTCCAGGCGCCGTTCCTTTTTATGCTGTACAGCGTCATCAAGGGCCTGGCCAACAAGGTGTTGGTGCGCGGAAAACTGGTCTCGCTACCGCGCTATATCCCGGTGCACTCCAAGATGCACGACAATCTCGTGGCCTCGGGTGGTCAGATCAAAGCCTTTGGAATGGACTTGAACTTGAAGCTTTTCAGCATTCACAGTTCGTTCCTCGCACAGATTCCGTTCGCGCTCTTTGTCGTGGCGGCCGTGGGATTGCAGTACTTTCAAATGGCGCAGATCAACAACCGTAACGTCAAACTCGGAACCAAGATGCCCTCCCAGCAGTTGGCGATGCAGCGCTTCCTACCGTTAATTTTCGCATTCTTCTACATGGCCATCCCTGCCGCCGTGGTGCTGTATATGATTATTTCAACAGGCATTCGCATAATTACTCAGGGACTGATGTATCGCGCCGGACTGATGGATCCGCATCGTGGCGTCGAGAAGAAGTTGCCAGCCGGGTCGGACGATGTCATCGAAGCCGAAACGCCGGCAATCGAAGCACCCAAGTCCGCTCCGAACAAACCAAAGCCGCCCCAGTCGCAGCCGAGGAAGAGACCCGCTCCAAAACCTTCAACCTTTAAGCCACAACCACAATCTCGCTCCAAAGCGAAGCGTAAACGAAAGGCGCGTTAACCCATGGACTGGGTAGAAACCACTGGAAAATCAATTGAAGAAGCGACGGACCGAGCTCTGGCTCACCTCGGCGTGCATCGCGACGACGCGGAAGTCGAAGTACTCGAAGAGCCCAAGGCAGGACTCTTTGGTCGTGTGCGAGGCGAAGCCCGTGTTCGTGCCCGCGTGCGCCCGAGCGGACCTCGTCCCAAACGATCGCGTCGTTCGGGAAGCCGTGAAGAGCGCCCTCGTAGCGGCGCCGGGCGAAGCGAGAAGACTCGCGGACCGAAGAGTGAGAGCGACGGCCCTCGCAAAGAACGACAGAAGGGTGGCGCGCGACGCCAAGAAGAAGCCGGCAAGAAGCCGGCCACGAAATCTGAAAAGAGTCCATCAAAGGAGGACACCATGGCTGAAGGCATTTCCCTGGCCGAACAAGGATCGATAGCGAAGGAGTTTCTTGAAGGTCTCTTGGCCTCAATGAACATTCAAGCGGCGATCACCGTGAAGGAACTCGACGAAGAGACAGTCGAGCTTTCGGTGAACGCCGATCCTCCGACGGAGCTTGGGGTCCTCGTTGGACCTCGCGGAACCACACTGCAGGCCCTGCAAGAAGTAACCCGGACGGTCGTGCAGTCGAAGAGCCCGAGTCGAACGGATCGGATTCTCGTTGACGTTGCCCAGTACCGCGAGCGTCGAGTCGCAGCGCTTGGCCGATTCGCCGAGCAAGTGGCGGCCGACGTCATTGACACCGGTGAAGAGCGTGCGCTAGAGCCAATGTCAGCCGCAGACCGCAAAGCCGTCCACGATGCCCTGACAGACAATCCTGACGTCGTTACCCGCTCAGAAGGTGACGACCCTCGCCGTTTTGTGGTGGTTGCGCCGTCATAATTGAACTGTGAACAATGATTGGTTGCCCCGCGCCCTCGAGGAATCGAGGGCGCGGGGTTTTTTGGGCCCAAAGGCCATTGAACCGCACTTCACACATTCCTTGGGCTTCGCTCTTTGCTGGGATGAACGAAGAGCTACTCCCCCACATTCATTCCTTGACCTAGGAAGTGGAGGGGGTTTGCCAGGACTCTTCTTACTGGAGAGATGGCAGTGTCGTGGAGTCTTCACCGATTCAATGGTGAAACGGGCGAAATTCCTTGAAGAGGTACTCGATTGGGATGATGCACCCCAAGGCGGAGCGGTCATTCTTGGTCGAGTCGAAGAGATTGCCCGACACGAAGAACTCGTGGAATCCTTTGACCTGGTCACCGCCCGATCATTTGGCCCGCCCTCAGTTACGGCTGAGTGCGGAGCTCAGTTTCTGACGATCGGGGGAGTGATGATCGTTTCTGAGCCANNACGCCACGGAGCGGCCTACCAAGTACTCACGAAGGTGGCCCGTACGCCGCTGGAGTATCCTAGGTCAGTCGGAACTCCTCGGAAGAGGCCCCTGTTCTGATGTTTCACGTGAAACATTGTGGGGGCAAATCCTCTGCGGAGGGTCCACAAAAGCCGTGAAACTCTTGTGCAGTCTGTGTTTACGAATTGAGGATTGTTTCACGTGAAACATTCCTCTGAGATGTGGTTTCAATGTTTCACGTGAAACATTGGTACTTGACGAATCGCTGAAAAGCGAGTTGAATGGCAGGAGTTCGACGCTGTGTCGGGATTCCTTAGGTCGGGAAGAGGCTCATGGCGGATGCCAGCTTGATGAGGATTTTTGCTGTAGCCAACCAAAAGGGTGGCGTCGGCAAAACCACCACCACAACATCTTTGGGTGCAGCATTGGCCGAGCGGGACAAGCGGGTACTCATTGTTGACCTGGATCCCCAAGGAAATGCCACAACTGGCCTCGGTGTCGACGGGCGCCAGTTTGAGCGCTCGGTGTACGACGTCCTCCTTAATGACGTGCCAATGGTCGACATCGTAGAGCCCACGGGCTACAACAATCTCTTTGTGGCGCCCGCAACCCTGGACTTGGCAGGCGTCGAGCAAGAACTGACCTCAGTTATCTCGCGAGAACTTCGACTGAAGAAAGCATTGACCTCAGTTGAAGGGGATTTCGACTACATATTTATTGACTGTCCCCCTTCGCTCGGCCTCATCACTATCAATGCATTCGCTGCGGCAACTGAGATCATGGTGCCGGTCCAGACCGAGTTCTACGCACTTGAGGGTCTTACCCAGCTCCAAAGGATCGTTGACCTGGTGCAGCGCAATCTCAATCCAACATTGCGAATTTCCAAGGTTGTGCTCACGATGTACGATTCACGAATCACCCTTTCGGGCGACGTGGCCAAGGAAGTTCGACGTCACTTCGAAAACGAGCTCTGTCGAACGGTGATTCCACGGACTGTCCGGTTGGCCGAAGCACCGTCATTTGGTCAGCCGATCACCGTTTTCGACCCAACATCCAAAGGCGCGATTGCGTACCGTGCTCTAGCAGAGGAGATTATGAATGGCTAGGAAACCAGGATTGGGCAAGGGCCTCGGGGCCCTCATCCCAGAGAACGAAGACGGCACTACCGCCGAAGAAACACAGGTTGCTGAAGGACCGTTGCGAAGGGTTCCGATCGCTTCAATTCGGCCCAATCCATTTCAGCCGCGTAAGGCGATCAACGACGAATCTCTTCAGACTTTGGCTTCGTCCGTTCGTGAGCTCGGCGTTCTGCAGCCCATCATTGTTCGACCCGTCGATGGGGAGGAGGGACAGTACGAGTTGATTGCCGGCGAGCGGCGCTGGCGCGCAGCCATTCTCGCTGAACTCGAGTACATGCCCGTGCTCGTGCAGGTCGACGTGAATGACCGACTCTCTCTTGAGCAGGCGGTCGTTGAGAATCTCCACCGTGTGGACCTGCATCCGCTGGAGGAAGCCGCGGCGTATCAGCAGCTCATCGATGAGTTTGATCTCACCCATGAACAGGTGGCACAAAGGGTGGGGAAGAGTCGTGCAAATATTACGAACACGTTACGACTCTTGCAATTGGGGGAAGCGGCGCAATCGGCCCTGGCGACATCGCAGATTACCGCCGGGCATGCGCGTTCGCTGTTGGCCATTTCCGATCCCAACGCTCAGTCGACCATGGTCGCCAGGGTGATCAAGAACGAGTTCTCCGTGCGCGCAACGGAGGAGGCAGTAAAGAGCTTCCTTGAGCCAAAGGCCGTTGTTGACGTTGAGCCGGCTGCTCGACCCGGCATTGGCGCTCCGCGGCTTCGCCCTGTTCCAGACGCCAGTGTTGCAGAACTAGAGCATTTACTTGAAGATTACCTCGACACCCGAGTGCACGTTGACCTAAAAGGGCGCAATGGCCGCATAATCATTGACTTTGCGGACCTTGATGACCTCGAGCGGCTCTACATTGCCATATCGAATCCGAAGTAACCTTCAACCTTAAACGTAAGCCTCAAGTTGAAGTTATCCCCAACTTGTGGATGAAGTTGTGGGTTTCTCACGTTTTGCTTTAAATAAAAGGCTTTTCGGACTCAATAACGCCTCTTCTGAGTGGCAAATACGACCTACCTGTGGATAACGTCACTCATCACGGCGCCGATTACCCGGGCCAATTCCTGCAACGTCGCTTCCGAGTCCTCACCGTGCTCGATGTGCAGGGTGATCATCTTTGTTTCTCGCAAAATCGGCAACGCCATGCCCGTGACGTCAACGCGCGGAAGTTGCGCGGAACGAGTGCAGGCCGAGGCGACGAGACTCGCCAACTGCTCACCTCGCCGCGAATGTGATCGATAGCTGGCCCAATAATGAAGGTGGATTCCATCAACGTGCTTGAGGGTTTGAACTGAGAGCACGAACGCCGCTCCGTGGTCGTTGGCGTAGGCGGCGACGACATCGGGGCTCTCGTCGTGGAGCACTTCAACCTTGAAATCCTTTTCACAGGCCGCCGCGAGTAGTGCGACGAGTGAACCTTGTCCCGCGATGACGAGCGGCCCTGATGGCGGCTCGTGGAATCCAGCCAAATCCCTGGCATCGGTGACCAAGCTACGATCGCCGCGAGTAGAGCCCATGCGCTCGAGTTCAGTGAGTGTCGACCTGGTCAACGTGCCACTGGGATCCAGAGCGCAGTTTCGCTGGAAGTCTCGTAAGGCCTCCTCCGTGAGAGGACCGAAGATTCCATCGATTCGCCCAGGATTGAAGCCAAATTGGGCTAGTCGAACTTGCAACTCCGCGACATCGTCGCCTCGCAGTCTTGGAACGCTGTCGTACAACAGGCGTTGGCCAAGTCGCCACCCCGCTTCGATCAAGCGCTCCCACGTGGTCTCGTCCACGACGCCGGTGATCGGCAGCCCGCGTGCGCGCTGGAACGCCTCGACGACCGCGACCGTTCCTTCGCCAAACTCTTCGATGACGTCACTCGTCGACGGGTAACCGAGAGAGGCGAGTTGTTCGTGTAACGCACGTACGCGCGCACCCGCGTCGCCCGAGTGGAGTGGTGCGATGTTCAGAAGAACGAACTACAGGTTCGCGGAAATCTCTTGGAGCATCGCGCCCTTGGGCTTGGCGCCGACGAGACGCGCAACGACTTCACCGTTCTTGAACAGTAAGAGGGTGGGGATGCTCATGACCGAGAACTTGGTGGCCGTCTCGACGTTGACGTCAACGTCGAGCTTGCCGATTGTGAACTTGTCGGACTGCTCGACGGCGAACTCTTCGAGGATCGGCGCGATCATCTTGCACGGTCCGCACCACTCGGCCCAGAAGTCCACCAGGATCGGCTTCTCAGACGCGCCGACGACCTCGTCGAACGTCGCGTCCGTCAGTGTCGTGATCTGCTCGCTCATAAGAACCTCCATGGTTGACGCCGCGTGCGTCGCATCGTCCACTCTAGCGAGCGGGCCGACGTTAGTGACCCTGCGCCTCGAGCCAACGTTCGGCGTCGATCGCCGCTATACACCCTGATCCGGCGGATGTTACGGCCTGACGATAGACGTGGTCTTGGACGTCACCCGCGGCGAAGAGTCCCTCGACATTGGTATAGGAACCGGGACCAGTTCGCACGTACTCATTCTCTTCAAGGTCCACCTGTCCAGCGACCAGTGTCGTGTTCGGCACGTGGCCAATGGCGACGAAGACACCCGTGACATCGAGTACTCGCTCATCGCCCGTAACGGTGTCGCAGACCGCGAGACCGGACACCTTGTCGTCGCCGAGTACTTCGGTCACCTTCGTGTTCCACGCGAATCGGATCTTCTCATGGGCGAGTGCGCGCTCTTGCATGATCTTGGACGCGCGAAGCGTGTCGCGTCGGTGCACGACGGTGACGCTCGAGGCGAAGCGCGTAAGAAAGAGCGCCTCCTCCATTGCCGAGTCACCACCGCCAATGACCGCGATGTCCTGTCCGCGAAAGAAGAAGCCGTCGCACGTCGCGCAGGTGGACAGCCCGTGACTGAGCAGTCGCTCTTCACCGGGTACGTTCATCATCAATGACTTGGCGCCGGTGGCCAATATCACGGTGTCGGCCGTGATGCTCGGTTCGTCGTCGTCGGTCAGCCACGCACGAAACGGTCGGCTCGCGGTGTCGATAACTTGCACTTTGCTGACCCGTAGATCAGCGCCGAAGCGCAGTGCCTGAGCGCGCATGTTGGCCATGAGTTCTGGACCGGTGATTGCTTCGGGGAAGCCGGGGTAGTTCTCGACGTCCGTCGTGAGCATGAGCTGACCGCCGGGTTGATCGGTCGTTGACGACGGCTCGCCCTCAATAACAATGGGGTTCAACTGGGCTCGAGCGCTGTAGATGGCGGCCGTAAGGCCGGCCGGGCCCGATCCAATGATCAAGACACGAGTGTGTTCGGGCATTACTTCCTAAGGTTCACGGGGCGTCGCTTGCGCCACATAATCATGCCCGCGACGATGGAGATGAAGCCAACCGATCCGTAGGTGATGTACTCGTGTCCGGCGAAGCAGTACACGTCGAGCAGTCGGATGAGCCCAATGAGGAGGGCCGCCACCCCCACAGAGATCGCGAGCAGGATGATGAAGCCAAAGGCGATTGCCCGACCGGCGAGCAGAATGGGACGCAGCACCTTGTCATGCACGATGTCGAGTACGTGGTCGAACTGGTGGAGGGCTTTGTCGACGAAGTCTTGGTCGTGTGGTCGGTTCGCTTCAGTCACGCTTGTAACTTACCGGTAGGTGGCGGTTCTACGCCTCCATCCAGCACAGCCCGATAATCCCCGGGCCGCCATGTGTCCCCACCACCGGTCCAATGTCAGTGACGATGATTGGCTTTTGCGTCGCCACGTCGGCCACGAGCGCTTCGAGCGCCGCCACCTCACTCGAGGCGCCGTGCACCAGAGCGAGACGCTTGAGCGGGGCGTGAGCCTTGGTGACCTCAGCGATCGCGACGAGCGCCTTGGCGCGAGTTCGTTGACGTCCGGCCTCGGCGACCACCCCGTCTTTCAGTTCCAACAAAGGCTTTATCGAGAGCACTTGACCAAGCAGTGCGCGGGCACCGCCAACGCGACCGCCCTTAATCAAGTGTTCGAGCGTGTCGAGCATGGCCACGACGCCAACCTTCGCGACGAGCGACTCGGCGTCGTTCACGAGTTCGTCGAGGGTCGCGCCGGTGTCGGCCAACTCCGCCACGTCAATCACCATGAGACCTTGGGCCATCGAAACCGCTTTGGAGTCGACGACGCGCACTTCAATGGAGTCTTTGACGGCTTCCGCGCCGAGCACCGCCGATTGGTGCGTCGCTGAAAGCAGCGCGGAGAGTGTGATCACGATGACGCCATCACACCCGTCGTTCTTCGCGCGTTCGTACGCCGCCTGGAAGGCACCGGGGGAGGGTGCCGCCGTCTCGGGCAGCGTCTTGCTCGCCTTGCACTTCGCCCAGAACTCACTCGGCGAAAGGTCAACCCGGTCGATAAACTCCTCGTCGCCGAAGCGGATGCTGAGCGACACGACGTCGATGTTGAGACGTCGTGCGATCTCCTCCGGTACGTCGCACGCACTGTCGGTTATTACGCGAATTCGAGCCATGACCCCCCTCTTGTTCAGTTCAGCCTTGCATCTTTCGCGCCTACGCGCGCAACCCGGTGCTGGAGGATCACCACGACGAGTGTGTAGCCGACGAGCCCGAGCACCGCCGCGAAGGAGAAGCGAGCGATGAGACCCGCCCCCCGGTGCCAGGAGAACGCGGAGTAGGCGAGTGCCATGGCGAGCGCCGCGACGACTGAGGCACCGAAACTTCGCCGTACGTGTCGCGACCAAATTTCCGACGCGATGTGGACTTGGTGACGCGCGAGCGCGCCCAGCGCGACGACGGCCGCCGCACTGTAGGCAATGGACACGCTTGCGGTGAGTCCCGCAATGGAGTGGCGGCCGAGTACGACACACAGCAACACGGTCAACGCGTTCTGCAGGGCGTAGAGATAGAAGACCTCGCGAGCTCGCTGCATTGACTGCAGTCCACGCACGCACAGTTGGAAAACCGTAAAGCCCGGGAGGCCGGCCGCCAAGACCGCCAGCACGGTGCCGGCCGAGATGGTGTGCGTGGCGTTCAGGCGATTGAGCAGAATCGCGACGATGGGCTGGGCGAGCACGAGCAGCACCAGCGTGCAGGGGATGATGATCACCAGTGATTGGCGTAGGCCGAATCGGAGTCGTTCGCTCAGACCGGCGTAGTCGGTCGCCGTCGAGAGCGCCGAGAGTTGCGGTGTCAGCACGCCCAGTACCGACACGACGACGACCGCGTAGGGCATCTGCATGAACGACCAACCGTAGGTGTAGGCGCTGACTGGACCGTCGCCGCCAATTCCGAAGGCGAAGGCGAGCACGACGAAGAGCGAGAGTTGATTGAGAAGGACGACGAGGAGCGTCCAACTTCCCAGACGACTCACTGCCTTGAGCGCAGGGTCCTTTAGGTTTATGCGGAAGGTGATGCGCCAGAGGTTGCTGCGAAAGAGCGACGGTACGAGGCAGAGGAACTGAATCGCGACGCCGAGCGTCGTGCCGATGCCGAGCCACATGAGGTCACGCGAACCGTTCAGCGTGGCGATCATGGGCGTTGGATCGACCAGGTGGAACCAGATCAGCACGCCGATGCAGACAATGTTGTTGGCGACGGGGACCCACGCGCCGACGCCGAACCGGTGGCGGATGTTGAGCAGAGCGGTCGCGACGCCAATGAGTCCGTAGAAGAAGATCTGTGGCGAGAACCATCGGAGGAGTTCGGTCGCAACGGCTCGTTGCTGGAGAAGCAGGGCGCCTGACTCAGTCGACGTTGAATGACGAAAGGCGGTGAAGCCCTCGACAATCCAGGGCGCGCAGAACCAGGCGACGAGCGACGCCACCACGAGCACAATGAAGGCGCCGGTGACGACACTCGAGATTGACTTCCACGCGCGACGCTCGCCGTCGAGCGCGAGACGTTCAACGAAGACCGGGATGAACGTGGCGCCGGCGACGCCGCCGAGCACGAGGTCGAAGAGCATGTTCGGCACGGTGTTGGCCAGGTTGAAGGAGTCGGCAATGGGGGTGAAGCCCAGGACCCAGGCGAGGACGAGGACCCGAAACAGTCCGGTGAGCCGCGACGCCAACGTGCCGCTGGCCATTGAGACGACGCGCGACGTGTGCGTCGAAGTGTCACTCATCGAGCGTGACGCCCCTTGGGACGTCGTCGGTAGGTTCGTACCCACCACCAAGCCAAGACGAGAAGCGAGGCAATCGTGAGAAAGTAGCCCACGATTGACGTTCCGGCGATTCGTACCTGAATCGCGGCCCGCGCCAGTACGAGTCGATTATTGGGCGTCGTGACGATGACCTGCAGCGTGAGGCTGCTCCCGTTGTGACCGGACGTGGCGATACGGACTGATTTGGTCGGCGAGTCCATCTTTATTGGCACGTTGTCGCCCTTGGGGAACGTGATCTGGTCGGTGAGGAGGTGTACGTTCGCCACCACCGTGTAGTTGGCGTGACTGAACAAGGTGATGGGAATCGACGTGCCTGAGCCCGCCAGGGTGATGGTGCTCGGATCGACACGAAAGTTGGTGAGCTGTCCGTGCAGCGCGTTCGCGGCGGCATTGATGGAGGTCTGTCGACGGCTGGGGTCACCAGTGATCTCCGACGCTTCGGTAGCGACCTCGAGGTCGTTGCCAAGGTTGCTTGACTTCACCGCTTGGGAGAATGCGTTGACGTTATTGACCAGCGTGCTGAGCGAACTCACGTTTTGCGAAGACCACTTCGACGTCGGAGGCGCGGCGAGCGCCCGGGTCGCGGGCGCGCCGTTCGTGCCGACCAGCGTGGTGTCGAATGAAGGTGCCAGTGTCGCGAGGGTGACGAATGGGTTGACCGCGAAGCCGCGTAAGACGTCGTTCAAGAACTTGACCGAGGTCTGAGCGACGGGCGCCAAGATCACGACGGTGCGCGATGACGGTGCGTCGGGAGCCTCGAAGTGCAAGAAGGCGAGTGTCCCGAGCGTTAACGCCGCGCGTCGCCCAGGATTGATGGACGAGTCTTGAACGAGCGCGGACAATTCACTGTCGGAACTGAGAACCGTGATCGGTCCCGCGCCCCCGACGTTGAATGGTGCACCCCAGTTCAGCGTTGTTGAAGGAGGAATGGCGACGTCATTCTCTGGCAGGACGACGTCGCTGACGCCGGCGTGGCGCAGAGCCTTCAGACTGTTGACTGACGGCGCGCCCGTAAGTAGGACGGGACTGTCCACGTATCGACCGGTGAGGTCCTTCAACAGCGCGGACGAAAGATTGAGTTGGTGGCCCACCTCGACACCGAGGCCGTGCTCAGCGAGTGCGGCAAAGTCGATGTTCGCCGGGGGAGCATCTATTGCCTGATGCAGAGGGCTCGTGAGCGCTTTGTTCAGTGCCGCGCGAAACAGTGCGTTGTTGGTACCGGTCTGCGCGACCGTGTTAAGTGTGCGGTAGTCCGCACTCAGCGTGATTGACGACATCGGATGGTGTCCAATGGTGTCGAGCACCTGTATCGAACGCTTGGCGTGTAACCACGATGAGGGGTCCATGGTTTCGACGTAGTCCACGAGCAATGGCTGATCAACGGAGGTCGCCTGCACGGCGAGGAGCGACCAGATCACGTTGGACACCCCGTTCGTGGTGACCTCGATGCGAATCGGGTACACCCCGTCACAACTTTGGCCGCGACAGGCCAAACGCATGTGCGGGGTTACCGGATAGCAGGTCCGTCGGAGCGAGCCAGTGCGACCGGTGAAGAGATCAACGGTGAAGGTGAAGGTGCCATGGATCTCGCACCGCAGGGTAAAAGTGCTGGTCGTCGACATTGCCCTGTCGGTGACCCCCGCACCCGAGATGATCGGGGAGAGTTGGGAACGATCGATCACCCGCGGGTACATCGTGACGCGCGCTCGTGAGGCCACGCCCTTGGGTTTCGTTGCCAACGTGAGGGAAAAGTGCGTCGTGCCTTTCGCGGAGAGGGCGGCGACGGCGTCTTGGTGGATGATCGAGAAGGTGGGCGTCGTCCCAGCCTGCGCGGCCGTGGGCCACGTCACCGTTGCGAGGCAGAGGAGTACCACGCTAAGCGCCCGCCACCAGGTCGAAAATCGGTGGAACATGCCCTCACAGGCTACCTTCGTGCGGCTGCGCGTTCCGTCGCCAACTACCCTCATTCGCAGTGACATCAATCGATCAGGTTCACGACCGACTCACTGATTTGGCCCATCAATCGAGTCCATTGGCCCGCGCATTCGCCGACGCGGGCTTCTCTCTCTACGCGGTTGGAGGCTCCGTGCGCGACGCCGTGCTCGATGTGCCTAAGGGCGAGGACTACGAGATTGACTTCACGACGAACGCCCGGCCCGATGACATCGAACGTCTGATGAGGCCGCTCTGTTCGACCATATGGGAGCAGGGTCGAACGTTCGGGACCATTGGCGGTCTACTGCGCGCGAGCGGTATCAAGGTCGAAATCACCACGTTCCGGTCCGAGGCGTACGTGGACCATTCGCGCAAACCGTCGGTCGAATGGGGTGACTCACTGGAGGCTGATCTCAGTCGACGTGACTTCACCATCAACGCGCTGGCACTCGACGTCGTCGCACTCGACGCCGCGACGCCTGACGTGCAGACGCTCTTCGATTTCTACGACGGCTTCAACGACCTGCACGAGAAGTTGTTGCGCACTCCGATCGACCCCGACATCCTGTTCAGTGACGACCCACTGCGCATGCTTCGTGCCGCGCGATTCGCCGCGCGCTTTGGCCTCGCCATCGATCCCGCCATCGAGGCCGCGGCTGCCACCATGGGTGAACGACTGACCAAGGTGTCGGCGGAGCGCATACGCGGTGAGCTTGACCTTCTCATGATGACGCCGCAACCATCGATCGGCCTTGACTTCATCGTGCGCACGGGCCTCGCCGAGCACTTCTTCCCCGAGTTGCCGAAGTTGCAGCTCGAGCAGGACCCCATTCATCGACACAAGGACGTTCTTCGCCACACCTGGGCCGTCGTCGATAAGACGTCGCCGGACTTGGTGTTGCGCCTCGCCGCGCTCTTTCACGACATTGGTAAGCCCGCGACGCGCGCGATTGGCGAAGATGGTGTGACGTTTCGATTCCACGAGGTTGTCGGCGCCAAGATGACGCGCAAGCGCATGACCGCACTGAAGTACTCCCAGGAGATGATCGACGAGGTCAGCGCATTGGTTGAACTGCACCTGCGGTTCCACACGTACAAGATGGGGTGGAGTGACAGGGCGGTACGACGCTACGTGCGTGACGCCGGCCCCCTGCTCGACCAGCTGAATGAACTGACGCGTTGTGATTGCACGACGCGAAACGCGCGTAAGGCCGCCTCGCTCGCCCAACGGATGGACGAACTTGAAGAGCGGATTGGCGAACTTCGCGAGCTCGAAGACCTCAACCGATTGCGACCGGCGCTCGACGGAGTGGCCGTGATGGCACTGTTGGATGTCAAACCGAGTCCAGCCGTGGGTCGAGCCCTCGACTTTCTCATGGAGATCCGACTCGACGAGGGAGAGATCACGCCCCAAGAAGCGGCCGTTCGCCTGCGCGAGTGGTGGTCCGAGCAGCCTCACTAGCTCAGTGCGGTGATCTGTCGCGGCGCGCTATTTCGCCTAGGTCACTCGATTCGAGCGAGTCGAGGGCACGCTGAGGCCGATGGCGTTCTGTGCGACGACGCTGAAGAGATAACTCGCATGGCTGTTTGCGTTGGTCATTATGCACGTGGTGGCACTCGTGACGCAGTGCAGTCCGGCCGGTGTTGAGTACACGCGATAGGCGACAATGGCGTCGCCACCGTTTGACGCGGGTGCAGTCCACGAGACGCGGACTCGCGAGGGGGTCGAACGCGCGACGACGTTGGTGGGCGCGCCGGGGATACCGGGTGACACCAAGGACGCGTCGAGAGCGACGCCAATGGTTCCGTTCGGCCCCTTGATCTTGAGCGTGGCCCTCGTCAGACCGCCGGGGGTTGGGGCTAAGTACACGGTCAATGGACAGGAGGCGCCGGGTTGCAAATTACAGCTGTAGGGACCGAGCGACCACTCTGAACCGGCCGGGGTGATGTTCGCGGTGATGTTCATATTGACGCCCGAGTCCGAGACCATAACGATCGAGGACTTTGGCGCACCCGAGCCGGCGTTGAGGGTGATGGCGGACGTCGACACCGCAACGGGGAAGAGTGTCGCCAGCGAGCTCCACGTGGTGATGTCGGGCTCGTCAACGCTGTCGCCGCCAACGAACTCTTGGGTGAGCGATGAACCTGACACCGTCGCTGCACCCATGAGGAGTGGTTGGTCGAAGTTGCCCAGGATGTTGTCACGGTGGCCCCAACAACCCGACGGGTTCGACGTTGTGCAGTCAACGTTGATGCCACCCGTGCCGGGCCCGTCGTCATACATGAATAGGAAGTCGGCGAGCAGCACGGACGACGTGCTGGCCCAATTGGATCCGCCGCCCGTGCCATAGAAGGGGTTGGGGAAGGGTGGGTCCGTGTTGTTCTGCGCGCCCTTCTGCGCCAACGCGTCAAGCGATGACGACAGTCCCGCCACCGGCGTGAGGCCACGGTCGGTACGTTCAAGATTCGACACGACGAGGGCCTGCACAGTTGGGGGCAACTGGTCGTAGCCAACCGGCAGGGTCATTGGTCCGACGTCCTCGCTGGCTCGAGCGGCGTCAATCGCGCTGACGGTCTCCTGGTCGCAATTGGTGACCTGGCTCGACGTCGGTGACGTCGTTGCGCAGTTCTCGTACATCGCCGAGGTCGGCACAATGTTCGACGTGGGATTCTGTGGCGTGATCAGCGCGTGTGCGTGCGGTGCACTGCGCGGTAGCCGTGTACCCACGTGGGGCACCCTGCCCAGTGAGAGCGCCTCCGACGCACGAACCGGTCCGCGGATCGTCGCACTTGACGCCGTCGTTCCAATCCCCACCAGCGTGCTCGCGAGCGTCAATGACCCCATCGCGGCGAAACGCGCATATTTTCGGGTGGCGAGCGACGTGGGCAACACCTGCACCTTCATTCGTGGCCGAAGTCGGACCGGGTCGAAGGATACCCGCGTTTGGACGGGTGAGTCCAGCTCTACTGGGAACCACGTCGGCCTGCAGTGGGGCGCCGAAACGCCGTGATTAGCCCCGCGTAAAGAGGGTGTCGGATGAGCCTGGTGTCGCCGGGGTGGACGAGACCACTTGCATCGCGACGACGGCTTCGGCTTCGACCTCGACGTCAGCGAGGGCTTCTACGAGAACGTCCGCGCTGGGCCACACGATGTTCTCCGCGCCACCGTCGGCGAATGCCTCGACCATGTCGTGGGCAACGTCGTCGTGGAACTGAATCGGCGGCGACTTCATGAAGTACGCCGACGGACCAATGATGGGACCACCGATGCCGCGGTCAAGGGCGACCTTGGCGCAGCGCACGGCATCAATGATGACGCCCGCTGAGTTCGGAGAGTCCCAGACCTCGAGCTTGAGCTCGACGTTGAGTGGCACGTCACCGAAGTTGCGTCCCTCCATGCGGATGTAGGCCCACTTGCGGTCCTTCAACCACGGCACGTGGTCGCTCGGTCCGATGTGCACATCGTCGGGGTCCATGTTGTTGATTTCGAGCTGACTCGTAACCGCCTGCGTCTTGGAGATCTTCTTGGACTCGAGGCGCTCGCGTTCGAGCATGTTCTTGAAGTCCATGTTGCCGCCAACGTTCAGTTGGTAGGTGTGGTCGAGGGTGAGACCGCGGTCCTCAAAGAGGCGAGCGAGCACACGGTGGACAATGGTGGCACCGACCTGGCTCTTGATGTCGTCACCGATGATGGGCACGCCCGCGTCGGCGAACTTCTTGGCCCAGACTGGGTCCGAGGCAATGAAAACCGGGATGGCATTGACGAAGGCCACGCCTGCGTCGAGTGCGCACTGCGCGTAGTAACGCTGGGCGTCCTCTGATCCAACGGGGAGGTAGGAGACGAAAACTTGGGCGCGGGTGTCACGCAGGACCTGGGCCACGTCGACCGAATCGGCAGGTGACTCCTCGATCATCTCGTGGTAGTACTTGTTGAGACCGTCCATGGTCGGGCCACGTTGGACCGTGATGCCGAGCGCGGGGACCTCTGCGAACTTGATGGTGTTGTTCTGTCCGCCGTCGATCGCCTTGCTCAAGTCGCTGCCGACTTTGGAGGCATCGACGTCAAAGGCCGCTACGAACTCGAGGTCACTGACGTGGTAACCACCGAGCATGACGTGCATGAGGCCTGGCACGTCGTCGGCCGGATTGGCGTGCTTGTAATAGGTGACGCCTTGGATGAGTGAACTGGCACAGTTTCCGACGCCAGCAATAGCCACGCGAATCTTTTCCATAGCTCTCCTTTCTTACTTCGCGTCGTGCGCGAAGGATTCTTGGTTACTTCGTTCGGCGGACAACAAGTTGTCAATCCACGCGAGGTCCAGCTCGACTCCCTGGGCCGCGTGCTCCATGACACCGCGCGCGTAGGAATCGAGTTGTTCGTTGCGCGCGCCGGCCCGGACTTCCGCCAGACGGGCAACGAGATCGGCGCGGCGACGCTCGAGCAGTCCGACGCGGCCGTTGGGCGTCAGGTGCTTGGCGAGCGCCATGCGAAGTGAGAAGTTCTTGCTGTCGTCGAGCGTCGCGGGGTCCGCCAGCAGCGTGACGAACTGTTGACGACCACGGTCGGTGATCCGGTAGACCTTGCGACCACGTCGTCCGATACCGGGCGCGGAACGCAAGGAGCGCAGCGAGGCGCGCTCACCCGAAAGTGAGCCGGTCGACAGTGCGCTCAGGCGACCCTCACTCGGCATTACCGCTTCGACGCAGCCTTGTCGTTCAAGACGTGCGAGCGCCGGATAGATCGATCCGAAGGAGACATTTGCCCAGATACCGAGACGTTCGCGCAGTTGTGTGCGTATTTCGTAGCCGTGATGGTCACGGTCCATGAGAAGGCCCAGGATGGCAATGTCTAACACGCGAAACATAGTATCACTTCGATATATCGAACGTGACTAGGTGTCATTTGTCAAGTCAGGATTGGCTTGTAGTGTCACCCGTAATGGATAAGCGCTTCCGAACGAGTACCGCCGACGGGGCAGTGGTCGAGTTCGGTCTCGTTCGCCACGCGCTGTTGGCCAAGGTCGCCGCGGGACTCCTTCGTTACGAAGACATATGTGACGCGCACCCCGAACTGTTGCGTGCTGCGAAGAACCTCGGGCGTCGAACGGGCGAAACGTGTCCGGTCTGCTCGGACGTCGAACTCGTCGAAGTGACCTACGTCTTTGGTGCGAGGTTGCCATCGGGAGGCACGTGTCCGACGTCGCGCGCCGAGCTCTTGAAGCTCGAACGTCGCGAGGAGCCGGTTCAGTGTTACGCCGTGGAAGTCTGCGTTGGATGCTCGTTCCACCACCTCGTGCGCAAGTGGGCCGCCGGAGGGCGCCGCGCCCGTAGGGTCAACGTCATGGAGCGTAAGGAAGTCGGCGAGTGAGCTTGAGCGCGCCGGTCATCCGCGGCCGCAAGCGCCGCAGTGGATCGGCGCCCCTAGTGATGGTCACCGCCTACGACGAGCCGGGGGCTCGTCTCGCCTCGGCCGCAGGCGTTGACCTCATTCTCGTCGGTGATTCGATGGCCAATGTCGTGCTCGGCCAGGAGAACACCCTGCACCTCACGATCGACGAGATGTGTCTTCACGTGCGCGCCGTGGCCGCGGCGGAGCCCGACGCCCACGTCGTTGCGGACATGCCATGGTTGAGTTACCACGTCGACCTCGGCGAAAGCGTTCGAAACGCCGCCAAATTGATTCGTAGCGGGGCCGACAGCGTCAAGCTCGAAGGCGGTCGCGTGCGCCAACAGGTGGTGCGTGCTTTGCTTGACGCCCAGATACCGGTGATGGGCCACCTCGGCCTCACCCCCCAGAGTGTGATGGCGTTTGGCGGCTTCAAAGTGCAGGCGAAGACCATGGAGAGCGCCAAGCTGCTCGTCGAGGACGCGCAGCTCCTTCAAGAAGAAGGCGTCTTCGCGATTGTGATTGAGGGTGTGCCGAGTGTCGTGGGCACCAACGTCACCGAAGCACTCGATATTCCCACCATCGGCATTGGCGCCGGACCCGACACCGACGGTCAGGTCCTGGTCTTTCACGACCTGCTCGGGCTCACGGGCCGGACGCCGGCGAAGTTCGTCCGCCAGTACGCCAACCTCGGCCCCGTGATCACCGACGCCATTGCACACTTCGCCGCGGACGTGCGAAGTGGCGCGTTCCCGAGCGCCGACGAGGCCTATCCGAACCCCGAAGGGCTCTCCGAATAGCCAATTTGTGGGCGTTGGAGTAGCATTGTCGTTCCCACAAGCGTGGGGAAGTGCCACATACCCTGCTCTGTTTTCCGCAGAGCCCGGCCTAGCCGGACCAGAGGGAAAGGAAATCGGCCATGAGGCCTTACGAAACAATGATCGTGTTCGACACGGCCGTCGACGCACAGTCCATCCAGATCGCTCTTGACCGAGCGTTGGAGACCATCCGCACCAATGGTGGAAACCCTGGCGCCATCGACCGTTGGGGCAAGCGTCCCTTGGCGTACGAGATCAACAAGCGCAAAGAGGGCTACTACGTGTTGGTGGAGTTCGCGGGTGAATCGATGACCGTCGTCGAGCTCAACCGCATTCTGACTCTTTCGGACGAAGTCCTTCGCTACAAGATCCTTCGTCGCCAAGAAAAGCCGACCGCCAGCCGTGTCACGGCCCAGGCGTAGGTTCGGACGCCTGAGAATCCAAGGAGATAGATATGGCCGACAATGCAATCACCGTCGTGGGGAACGTCACCCGCGACCCGGAACTGAAGTTCCTTAACAGCGGTCAGGCGGCGCTTCGCCTCTCGATCGCCGTCAATCGCCGCTGGCAGAACCGCCAGACCCAAGAGTGGGAAGAGCGCGTCTCGTACTTCGAGGTCGTGGGCTACGGCACAATGGCGGAGAACGCTGCGAACTCACTCACCAAGGGTGCGCGAGTCATCGTGAGCGGACGTCTCGAGCAGCGAAGCTGGGAGACCGAGAACGGCGACAAGCGTTCAATCGTTGAGATCAACGCCGACGAGATCGGACCGAGCCTCAAGTGGGCGACCGCCGTTGTCACCCGCACCCCTCGCGCCGAAGGCAGCAACTTCCAATCAAGCGACCGCCCGGCGGCCGCACCACGCTCGAACGAACCCGCCAGTACCTACGCCTTTGACGAGGAGCCCTTCTAATGCCACGTATTAACAATCCCAAGCCGCCAAAGCGCGCGCCGAAAATCGACACCCGTCGCGGTGCGAAAAAGAAGCCCTGCTCTTTCTGTCAGCACGGCGTCGCCACGGTTGACTACAAGGACCTCGCACAGCTGCGCAAGTACATCTCGGACCGCGGCAAGATCCGTGGCCGCAAGGTCTCGGGTAACTGCCAGCAGCACCAGCGTGACGTCACCGACGCGATCAAGACGGCTCGTGAGCTTGCCCTGCTGCCGTACACGCAGCGCACCGTGACCGAGCGCCGCGGTGGACGGGGCAACCGTGACGACCGAGGTCCTCGCGGGCCGCGAAGTGACGGACCGAGCGCTCGCCCGGCGCCAGACAGTGCGGGCGCCGAGTCGGCGGAGGTCGACTTAGAGCTCGACGCCGGCGTTGCCGCCGAGGCATTCGAGAGTGATCTGGTCGAGGAGGTCAGCGAATGAAGGTTCTCCTACGCAACGATGTCCGCGGCGTTGGCCGTCGTGGCGACATCGTCGACGTGAAGGCTGGCTACGCGCGCAACTTCCTCCTGCCTTCAGGCTCGGCGCTTGTCGCGACCGACAGCTCAGAGGCGCAAGCAACCTCAATGCGTCGAGGGCGCGACCTTCGCGACGCCGCAAGTCGCGAGGCTGCCGTGACGCAGAAGACGTTGATCGAACAGCAGACACTCACCATCGGTGCGCGCGCCAGCGCGAACGGCCGACTGTTCGGTTCGGTCACCGAGACCGACCTGGTGAATGCACTTCGTACGGCGACGGGCATCTCGCTTGACCGCCACGCCATCCACATGGCGGAGCACTTGAAAGAGGTCGGTACCGCAACGGCGTCGGCAACCCTTTTCGCTGGTGTTGAGGCAACGCTGAATGTGGAGATCGTCGCGAAGTAATTGACTTTTGATGTACGAAAGAACGCCGGGACATCGGTCCCGGCGTTCGTCGTGTCACAGCACAATGTAATCATCAAGCGCGTGGCAATTGTGCACAGGCATTTCCCCACCTTGTTGTTCTTGTTGCAAACAGACCAAGCGAGCGACCATTGAGGTCTTATGACGCAGATTGAATCGGACCGAACACGACAAGCCCCAGGCGGCGGTCGCATTCCTCCGAGTGCCATCGAAGCCGAGGAGTCGTTAATCGGCGCCATGCTCCTTTCGCCCGAAGCAGTATCTGTTGCGTACGAGACGGTGCAGGCAGAGGACTTCTACCGCCCACTGCACGGACAGATTTTTGCCTCGATCATCGCACTCGCCAACGCTGGTGAACCGGTTGACTACGTGACGGTGCAGGCCAAGTTGCAAGAGCGTGGGGCTGTCGCGGTCGAACTCGCGTTGCTGTCGTCGCTGCAGATGAATACGCCGTCGGCTTCGAATGCGCAGCACTACGCCGAATTGGTTCGCGAGAAGGCGCAACAGCGCCGCCTCATTGCGATCGCCGGAGAGATTGTTGACGACGCCTACGTCGCCACCGAGGACGTCGTCGGTCTCATCGATGAGGCGGAACGAAAAATCAACGCCATTGGTGACGCCGGGCGAACCGATTCGGTCTCTCCGTTGCAACGACTGCTCCTCAGTGAGGCCGACATCCTCGAACAGCGTGGCGAGACCAGGGGGCGAATCAATGGCCTCGAGACGGGCTACAAGTCGCTCGACCTCATTCTTCAGGGACTTCAACCCAGCAGCATGACGATCGTCGGCGCCCGACCGGGTACCGGTAAGACGGCCTTCGCGCTCGGCATACTCATCCACGTCGGCGCCGTCGTGAAACGTCCCGCGCTGTTCTTCTCACTCGAGATGAGCCGTCAGGAGTTAGCCGAGAGGATTCTCGCGTCGACGGCGCGTATTGACTCGTCGAAGTTGCGAACCGGCGACCTCAGTGACGGCGACTGGAACCGAGCGCACGATGCCTTCGGCTACTTGCAGTCAGCGAAAGTCTTCATTGACGACAATCCCGCACTCACCGTCATGGACGTGCGAGCTCGGGCGCGGCGAATTCGTCAGCAGAACGGTGACCTGGGCGTCGTCATCATCGACTACTTGCAGCTCATGAGTTCGCGAGGTCGCTCCGAGAATCGCCAGGTCGAAGTATCGGACATGAGCCGCTCCCTCAAGATCCTGGCTCGCGAATTGCAGTGTCCCGTCATTGCACTGTCGCAGCTCTCACGAAAGCTCGAGGACCGCGCCGACAAACGCCCGATGATGTCAGACCTGCGCGAGTCGGGCTCGTTGGAGCAAGACGCTGACGTGGTGTTGTTCATCTATCGCCCCGAACAGTACGGCGAGGTTGCGAACGATAAGAAGGCCGAGGCCGAGATCATTGTCGGTAAGAACCGTAACGGACCCACGCGCAACGCCCATCTCACGTGGCGCGGCGAGTTTGCCAGATTCGACAATGTCGCCGAGGCTCGAGAAATCTAAAGCAGGTGCTAGGTCAATATGAACAATGTCAGGTCTTTTTGAACTTCAATAAGCGAATTGGCGACCTTATTTGAACAATCCACCTTCGGCAAATCGTGCAACCCCGACGTCAGACCTGTGCACACTTCCGTCCGCTTCATCTTGACCAAGTTCCTTCGATCGTAATTGTTCAGGGCTTTAGCGATGATCTCGCTTCAGACCGTGCGTAATAGAGAAGGATGTATCCCGCCAGGGGATCGGCCCACCATCATCCTAAGAATGAATTCAGGATGAGCCCAACGAGCACTGCGGTCGCCAGGACGCCGTCGACCATCACTTTGGTGGCTGGTGGCCAATCCAACTGCGAGAAACCTACCCGCGACGTCCTCGGCGAGAAACGTCTTTCAGCGAACGTTCACGTATCCCACCAGATGGTGCTCAACGCTCTCACCGACGACTCCGGATGCGCGGCCAAGAATTCGCGGACCTCATCTTCGCGTGATGGTGGTAGGCAAAGTCGGATGCGCATGAAATGGGCGGCCCGTTCAAGATTCTGCTCCTTGCGCATCGATCCACTCCACACCTGCTGGTGTGCGTGAATGCCAATTTCATCGAGCACGTCAATGAGATCCGACGAAGTCGGAGCCAGCGGGCGCTCGAGTTGCCAGAAGTGTCGCCACGCGGCTGACATTGACGCAAGAGGATGATGATCAGGCATCTCCAGAACAACCCGAACCCGCGCGTGATCATTGAGGGCTCGAAGAAATGGAACAATATCGCCCACGTTGTAGACCACGTGGTGCGCGGTCACAATGTCGGCACTCGGTGTCTCGTCCGCCACGTCTGGCCAGGAGCCCTCGATCGTGGCACACGTGACCCCGCGCTTTTGCGCGTTCACGTGGAACTCCAGCAACATATTGGCCTGATGATCCACGCCGATCACGTGAGCCGCCGGAGGGGTGAGCGCGAAGGCAGCGATGCCGGCTCCGCACCCCACGTCCAGAACGGTGCCCCCTTCGCGAAGCGCTTCACGCGCGCGATCATGCGATGGCGACGACTCAATGACGTCCGGAACCAGGAAGAGCTCGAGAGGATGAATCCACGGACTCTCCTCGGCCGCTTCCAGAATCTCTCTGGGAATGGCCCATGCGTCAAGCGACTGGCGCCATTGGTCCGCGAAAGAGTTCACGGATTCATTGTCTCTTGAGGCGAGTCAACAATCCCTTACCGAAATTCGAAGTCGTCGTCGCTGAGTCTTCGCGGCACGTGCATCGCTGACTTCGTGGTACGTCCGCGAGCGCTTGCTCAATGTGTTTCCCGCATCCTCGCCACGTGGGCTTCGAACAGGCTTTGCAAATTGCACGATGGCACATCTCTTAACGCCTCTCTCTTGATACTGTGAACACTTCGCGGCTTAACTAACGAGCTGAGGTGACACGCGCGCGGGTGAGGAACTCCACGTCTTGAAGCCGCCATCGAGGTTCAACGCTCGAACGCCGAGTTCGTTGAGCAGAAGCGTCGCGGCGTGCCCTCGTTGCCCGACCTCGCAGTTGACGACCGTCTCCACGTCGTCGAGTTCCCCATACCTTTCGCGAAGTTCATCGATTGGGATGTTGAGCGCTCCGGGGAGTGATCCACGGGCGAACTCTTCGGATGTGCGAACGTCGACGAACTGAGCGCCTCGGACCCGGTAGTCGTCGACCTCGCTCCATTGCACTGTCTCGACGAGCCCCGAGAGGAGATTCTCGGCAATGTAGCCCAGCATGTTCACCGGGTCCTTCGCCGAACCGAAGGGCGGAGCGTACGCGAGCTCCAGGTCCGCGAGCTCTGGCGCCGTGAGTCCCGCCCTGATCGCCGTGGCGAGCACGTCGATGCGCTTGTCCACGCCTTCGGCGCCGACTCCTTGAGCACCGAGAATCGCTCCCGATTCTGGATCGACGAGCAGTTTCAGCGCCATCGTCTTGGCTCCGGGGTAGTACTTCGCGTGCGACGCCGGATGCGTGTGGATCGCGAGAAAGGCGCGGTGCTTCGACGCGAGACGCTTCTCATTCCACCCCGTCATCGCGACCGTGAGGTTGAAGACCTTCACGATGGCGGTCCCGATCGTCGCACGTGGTCGCACGACCCGTCCGGCGATGTGGTCCGCTACGACTCTTCCTTGGCGATTGGCGAGGTTGGCGAGGGGAACGAGCGAACCCGCACCATCGAGGAAGTCCAGCTTCTCGGTGGCGTCACCGATCGCGTAAACGTTCTTCGCGGTGCTCCGATTGAATTCGTCCACGACGATGCCGCCTCGTTCACCTATGGCGAGTCCCGCAGCGCGGGCCAGGTCAGTGTCAGGGCGAACCCCAATGGCAACGATCAGCAACTGTGCTGGAACCACCTCGCCCGAGGACAGTTGCACGTCATTTGAGCTGATGGATTCCACAGAATCGCCGAGATGCAACGATACGCCGTGACACCGTAATTCGTCGGCGACCGAAGCCGCCATTTCGGGGTCCAGCGGGGCCAGAACCTGCGTCGCCGCTTCGATGATCGTGGTCGCGATACCGCGGCAGACAAGATTTTCGGCGATTTCGAGGCCGATGAATCCTCCCCCGATGACGACCGCGCTTTCGGGACGCGCTTGTACCGCGTTCGCCATTCGTTCCACGTCCTCAACGTTGCGAAGGGGAAGGGCGCGCTCGATGCCAGGAATCGGCGGGATGACGGGCAACGCCCCGGGACTCAAAATGAGAGCGTCGTAGGGGAGCGAGTAGGTGTCACCGCGCTCGAGGTCTTTTACGTCCACCGTCTGGGCCTCGGGGTCAATGGCGACGGCTTCACTATTCACTCGCACGTCGAGGCGAAACCGGGCGTGCAGGGACTGCGGTGTCTCGAGCAGAAGCGTCCGCTCATCATCGATCACGCCACCCACGTAGTACGGCAAACCGCAATTGGCGTACGAAACGTGGTGACTCCGCTCAAGTACGACGATCTCAGCCTCGTTGTCTAATCGTCGAAGGCGAGTAGCGGCGGACATCCCGCCGGCGACGCCTCCGATGATGACGACCTTCATGGCGACTCCTAGGCCAAACTCAAGAAGAGTTTTTGTAGTTTCTCGGTCACGATCTCGCGGTCGATGGACTCGTCTTCAATGCACTCTTTGAGGCTCGCCGCGATCAGTTTGAAGGCCGCGGTATTGACGGCTTTGCCCACCGCCGCCATCTGGGTGACGATCTCCTCACAAGAACGACCATCTTCGAGCATCCGTATCACCGCACCCATTTGGCCGTGTGCGCGCTTCATGCGCTTGGCGATTGCACTGAGCTGCTCTTGATCTTGCAGGACGTGCGTAGTGGTGGTGATTGTTATCGCAGCCTCATTTCCTCGATACGCGTCAGTATAGCATACCCAAGGGGGTATAGAACATTCGCGCGAGAACGACGGCCATTTCGTATGCCGGCCTCGCGATCAACTGGCTCCAACGTCCGTGGCTCGGTCTGCGTGAGAATCAAAACGGTACGGTCGAGCCAATCGATCTCTTCGATATGCGTGAGGTGACCCACCACGTGAAAGGGCGACCAGGTGTTGGGACCATCGTCGGACTCGGTCCACTCCTCGGGCAGTCGGCCGGGAGAGCGTGAAGTGTGCCAGGTGCGCGACAAGCACGGCCCTGTCCATTTCCAACGAGAATTCCCCGCCGTCATCGTCGCCCAAGGCATTCGTTCGTCATTGTGGCGAGTTGCGCTTGACGCCCGCATACCCCATCACCTATGGTTCATTGATTAAATCCTAGTATTACGAGTGAAATAGTAGGTTATTGGAATCGAGTGCCACCGTGGCGGCTCGCAGTGATCGATCGACGAGGAGTCAGTTTCGTGTCCAGAGTTGAAGTGCACCAACGTGACGATGTTGATTTCGAGGAGTTTCATCACACGCCTTCTCCAATTGAATTGGTCACTCCTAAGGTTCTTCGCTCACGTTCTCGCACGCGCTCGCGTTCGCTCGGCCTGCGAGTACTTTCGCCGCTACTCCTTTTGCTCCTCTGGTGGGCACTCGCGAGAGCCAATTGGCTGCCGGCCGGTTCGCTGCCCACGCCCTACACGGTCGTGAAGACCTTCGGCACACTGTTCTCGCATGACCTCTGGGGTCAGATTGGCGACTCGCTGTCACTGGCCGGCTTCGGGCTGTCCATTGGCGTCACCTTGGGGTTTTCACTCGGTCTCATGTCGGGGCTTTCGAGGATCGGCGAGGAACTCTTTGACGCGCCGCTGCAGATGCTTCGCACGGTCCCGTTTCTCGCGCTCATTCCCCTGTTCGTCGTGTGGATGGGCATTGGGGAACTGCCCAAGGTCGCGCTGATCTCGTTGGCGACGACCTTTCCGATGTACATCAACACCGCGGCGGCGATGCGCAACGTCGACCGCAAGGTCGTCGAAGCGGCACGCTCCTACGGCCTTCATGGCATTCGACTGGTACGCGAAGTGATCTTCCCGCTTTCGCTGCCGGGACTCCTCACCGGTCTTCGCTTTTCGCTCGGTCTCTCCGTGCTCGCACTCGTCGGAGCGGAGACGATCGCGTCGAATGGCGGCATTGGCTATCTCATCAATCAGGCTGAGCAGTTTCAACAGACGAGCATTGTGTTTTGCGGCGTCATCATCTACGCCGCGCTGGGCCTGAGTGCCGATCTCCTCGTGCGCGTGATAGAGAAGCTCGCGCTGCCGTGGCGAGCCGGAGTCGCGGTTCGATGAGTGCCGCACTAGAAATGCGCGACGAGGCGCTGGCCGTCGACACGCGCCAGTTGGTTCGTCAGTTCGGCGAACACCCGGCGCTCAATGGCCTCGACTTGAAGATTCGCCGCGGCGAATTCGTCGCCTTGTTGGGCAAGAGCGGAAGTGGCAAGACCACCCTGCTGCGCTTGCTCGCCGGCCTCGATACTCCGGACTCGGGCGAGTTGCTCGTTCCTCGATCACGGACCGTTGTCTTCCAGGAGCCTCGACTCGTTAACTCCAAGCGGGTCTGGCAGAACGTCGCACTGGGCCTCGACCGATCGAGCGCCACTCGCGCGGCGGCGATCGGCGCTCTCGAAGAAGTTGGTCTGGCGTCGCACGCGAACGCGTGGCCCGCGACGCTCTCCGGGGGAGAGGCACAACGAGTCGCGCTCGCGCGCGCACTGGTACGCGAACCCCAGCTGTTGTTGCTCGATGAACCCTTCGCCGCACTCGACGCGTTGACACGTCTCAAAATGCAGCAATTGATAGCGGACCTCTGTGCGCGACACGGACCGGCCGTCTTGCTCGTGACCCACGACGTGGAGGAGGCACTGTTGTTGGCCGACCGCGTGGTGCTCTTGCGAGAAGGCCATCTCGGCTTTGAAGTCGATGTTCCAATGGTGCGGCCCCGCGAGATCGGCGTTGAGTTCGCGTCGCTTCGTCGCAGACTTCTCAGTGAACTGGGCGTCGAGCAATGAGACGGTCCGCACCCGCAGTGACCTCGTAGCAGCGAACGCAGAACCCCTCTCCAGGGCCGTTATTCGTATTCTCTAGTATTTCTAGTGATAAAGTAGGAAATTAAGTAAGGACCAGACGATGCGCACAACGCCATCGCACCAGAGAGGAAAACCATGAGACACAGCAGGACGAATCTAAGAATCAGCGGAGCGGCCTTTGTGCTGGCTACCGTGGTCGCAGTTGTTGCAATTGGCGGAGCGTCGGGTGCTGCGACCAAGCACAAAACAACGCCGAAGAAGATCAACCTCAATGGCGTCACCCTCAACGTTGGCGACCTGGCGGGGCAGACCCAGATTCTGCTCAATGACTCTGGTGCCCTGAACGGCGCGCAGTACAAAGTCAACTTCGCGACGTTTCCCGCCGGTCCGCCAGCGGTCGCGGCCATCCAAGGCGGCTCCATCGACCTCACCGTAACCGCTGACACACCGGCGATCTTCGCCCAAGCCGGTGGCGTGCCGCTCAAGGTGGTCGCCGTCACACAGCCGGTCGCTCCGGGGGCGTCGTTGGGCCTCGTTGTGCCGAAGGGTTCGTCGATTACGTCACTCGGAGGACTGAAGGGTACGAAGATCGCGGCGGCGAGCGGCACGATTCTCCAGTACATCGCGATTCAGGCGCTCAATGGCTCCGATGAAGGCTGGAAGAACGCGACCATCGTCAACCTCAACCCGGCCCTCGCCCTCGCGGCGCTGACGTCGAACTCGGTCCAGTCGGCCGTCTTGATTCAGCCCTACCTGGCCGAAGCCGTGCAGGCTGGCGGCCAGGTGTTAGCACTCGGCACGAGCTACACGAAGGGCTACTCGTACTTCCTTGCAGCCGACTCGGCACTCGCGAACACGAAGAAGAGTGCGGCAATCGCGGACTATATGCACCGCTACGCCGTGGCCGAACACTGGGCCGCGACGAACACCGCCACGTGGGCGCAGGACTACGCCACCGCGAACAACATCACGTTGCCACTCGCGACCGCGGCCGTGAACGCGGCACTCGCATCATTCGTGAAGATTGGTCCGAATCAGTACAACAGCATTACGAACGAAGCAGTTGCCTTCACCCAGGCCGGCCTTCTCACGACGCCGGTGGACACGAAGACGCTCTACACGACGAAGTTCAACACACTCGTCGCCACGTTCCCCAAGGGCTGAGAGAGTAAACGGAGGAGAGGGACATGACTATCGAAGAGGGCCCCACCCGTCACTATGGCGGGTGGGGCGGTCGAGTCGGCAAGACCATTGAGGAGTCGACGTCGTGGTGGCCGCCCACGCCCACGCCAGCGAGCGACGCACCAAACGTCATTGTCGTGTTGCTCGATGACATGGGCTTCAGCGACATCGGTCCCTTTGGCGCGGAGGTTTCGACGCCAACGTTGGACCGTCTCGCGAGCGAGGGCCTTCGCTACACCAACTACCACACGACGCCCGTGTGTTCCCCGGCGCGCGCGGCGTTCCTGACGGGTCTCAACCCACACCGCGCGGGCTTCGCCTCGGTCGCCAACAGCGATCCCGGATTCCCCGGGTACACAATGGAGATCGCCGAGGACGTACCAACGCTCGCCGTGACGCTACGCGACGCGGGCTACGCCACGTTCTGCGTCGGTAAGTGGCACCTGACGCGTGACGCGGTGATGAACGACGCCGGAGCGCGGCGCAGTTGGCCCTGCCAGCAGGGATTCGACCGCTACTACGGCGTCCTCGAAGGGCTCACCAACCTTCATCATCCGCACCGGTTGATCAGTGACAACTCGCCGGTTGACGTGGACGAGTACCCACCGGGTTACTACCTACCTGACGACATCACCGATCACGCGATCTCAATGATCAAAGGTCTGCGCGCGAGCGACGCCCACAAACCGTTCTTTTGCTACGTGGCGCACAACGCGGTTCACGGTCCATTACAGGCCAAGCCCGAAGACATCGCGAAGTATCGCGGACGCTACGACGCCGGCTGGGACGACCTGCGCGAGAAGCGTTTCGCCCGTCAGAAAGAGACCGGACTCTTCAGCGACGACACGCAGATGGCCGAGCGCAACGCGGAAGCGTTCCTCGACGTGGGAGCGTGGGACGAACTCGACGCTGACACGAGAGCGGTGTTCGCGCGCTACATGGAGGTGTACGCCGCGTCCATTGAGAGTGTCGATGAGAATCTTGGACGCCTCCTCGACGTAGTCGAGGACCTGGGTGAACTCGAGAACACGATTGTGATCTTCATGTCCGACAACGGCGGCACCGCCGAGGGCGGCGAGCACGGCACTCGCAGTTATTTCAAACAGTTCATCCATGGTCTGCGCTTGCCGGCCGATTGGCAGAGTGACGTCGCGAGGGACATCGATCTGATCGGTGGCCCTCGCACGATGGTGCACTACCCGCGAGGTTGGGGCATGGCGTCCAACACGCCGTTTCGTCTCTACAAGGGATTCACGCACGCCGGTGGGGTGCGCGTGCCCTTTCTCTTCAGCTGGCCCAAGGGGATTGACGAGCAGTCCCGCGGTCAAGTGCGACGCGAATATCAATACGTCACCGACCTTCTCCCGACGCTGCTGGAACTCACCGGCGTCGAGCGGGCGAAGCAGTACCGCGGCGTCGAGGTCGTTGCGCTCGATGGCGTGAGTTTCGCCGCGTCGTTGAACGACGGCGACTATGTCAGTGCACACCACGAGCAGTACTCGGAGTTCATGGGCAATCGAAGCTTCTACAAGGATGGGTGGAAGCTCGTGACGTTGCATCGGCCCGGTACGCCCTACGACGACCAGGAGTGGGAGCTCTACGACATTCGTGAGGATCCGACCGAGCGCCACAACGTCGCGCTCGAGCGACCCGCACTGGTTCGCGAGCTTTCGGCGGCGTGGGAGCGTAGTGCGTGGGATAACAAGGTCTTCCCGCTCAATGACTTCACTGGCTACATGGGAACCGTTCGTCGACCGTTTGAGGACCGACTGACCGAACCGGTGCGGATACTGGCCGGCACGCCGACGCTCGAGCGCTATCGCTCGTCGAAGCTCGTGACGTTGCGATCCTTTCGCGCAACGGCGTCGCTGGTGCACGGAGCACTCGACGAAGGCGTGCTCTTCGCCCATGGCGACCAGGGCGGCGGCTACATGGTCTACGTGGAAGGTCGACGCCTGGGACTCGCGTACAACGAGTACGGCGACCTGCACGAAGCCGACGCCGGACTGCTCAGTTCTGGTCGGCACGAGGTCACCCTCGACGTCCAAGGCATCGCGGACTACCAATGGAACCTCGCGGTGCTCGTCGATGGCGAAGAGCGCGTGCGACTCGACGGCGTCTTGATGCTGCTCGGTATGGCGCCGTTCCAAGGCATTGACGTGGGCATCAATCGACGTTCCCCGGTGTCGTGGCCGGTCTTCCAACGTCACGGTTCGTTCCCGTACACCGGCGACCTCGACGCGGTCACCTACGTGCCCGGTGCCTACGCGCCGTACAGTCCAGAAGCCGTGCTCGCCGCGACGATCGAGGCAGCCCATGCGTACGAATGAGCCGTTAGCAGCGCCGCATCGTCGAACGGTGAGCGCAACATCGAGTGAACGAGGTCTCTTTGAGTTCACGAACGGTGCGGTTCGGGTGCAGTCGTCGCGCGATGGCGACCAGGGTGTTCGTGCGGTGGACCTGCTCCTCGCATCACTCGCCATGTGCGTCGCGGGCACCGTGCGCGCCTACGCCGAGCACCATGGGGTCGACGGCCTCGCCAGTGTGAGTGTTGACGTCACGGGGGAAGAGGTCGGTCCGCCCACACGATTGGCGACGGCGACTATTGCAATCCGTCTCGACGGCGAAGTAAGTGACGACGACCGTGCTCGTCTCCTGCGCGCCGGTGCGCATTGCAAGATCCATACGACGCTCAGTCGTGGAGTCGACGTGCAGTTCCTCTAGGTCCAGGGAGTTCACGTCCGTTGGTCGGTCTCTCGTATCACTCTCCCGAGGCGAGAGACCGGCCAACAAAGTCAGGGCTATTTGGGTTGCATCCGAATACCGGCGTCCAGACGAATCGACTCAGCGTTCATGTAGCTGTTGGATAGGAGTTCAACCGCGAGGGTCGCGAACTCCGACGAGTAGCCGAGTCGCTTGGGGAAGAGTACGCCCGCACCGAGGCGCGCCTTGAACTCGTCGGACTGGGGACCGGTGCCGTAGATCGGGGTGTCGATCAGTCCTGGAAGGATGCAGTTTGCTCGTACGCCCACGACCGCGAGGTCGCGCGCGAGGGGCAACGTGAGACCGACGACACCGCCCTTCGACGAAGAGTAGGCCACTTGGCCAATCTGGCCGTCTTCGGCCGCGACCGACGCAGTGTTCACGAGTGCGCCGCGCATGTTGTCGACGTCGGGCGTGTTCTTGCCCATGGCCGTCGCAGCGAGGCGACAGACGTTAAATGTGCCGACCAAGTTGATCTCAATGACCTTGCGATACAAGTCAAGGTCGTGGGCCGACGAGTACTCGCCGTCCTTGCCGACCGTTCGCGTCGCCCAGCCAATGCCCGCGCAGTTCACGGCGCTCCAGAGGGGCGCCATCGCGACCGCGGCTTCGATCGCCGCGATGACCTGCTCGGTGTTGGTGACGTCGCAGTGCGCGTACGCGCCGCCAATCTCCGCGGCGACCTTGCTGCCGAGCTCGTCGTTGAGGTCGGCGACCACGACCTTGACGCCCCGTGCACTGAGTTCGCGAGCGGTGGCTTCTCCGAGTCCGGAGGCGCCACCGGTGACGACGGCGGATGTGTTGTTGAGTTCCATTGCTACTCCTGATGTCATGGGCTGGTTACAGCCGTCACAAAGTCAAGCAGAGATTCGTGACCCCTCGACGAGGCCGGAGGGTGCGTCGCTCGAGCACGTAGCGTTACACCATGTCCTCGGCTTACGACGTCTCAAAAGAAGAGTTGGCGTCACTCCTCCAAGGCGAACCTCGCTACCGGGTTGATCAGGTCTGGCATGGACTCTGGGTAGAGGCGCAACGTGTGGGCGAGATCACGACAATCCCCAAAGCCTTGCGGGCGCGGCTCGCCGAAATCTTCCCCCCGAGCATCGAGGTCGCCAACGACGTGCAGAGCGACCTTGGCGCAACGAGAAAGTGGGTCTTTCGACTGAATGATGGCGCAACCATCGAGACGGTCTTGATGAACTACGAAGACCGAGTGACGGTCTGTGTGTCGAGTCAGGCCGGATGCGCCATGGGCTGCACGTTCTGCGCCACCGGTCAGGCGGGGTTCACCCGTCATCTCACCTCGGGCGAAGTGCTCGAACAGGTTATGTTCGCCGCGCGCGCCGCCGCCCCCCGACGACTCTCCAACGTCGTCTTCATGGGAATGGGAGAGCCGCTGGCGAACTATCTCGTCACCATGAACGTCGTGCGCGCTCTGCACGAGTATCGCGGACTCTCCGCGCGTCACCTCACAGTGTCGACCGTCGGCGTCGCCCCGGCGATTGAGAAGATGGCGAAGACGGGACTGCCACTCACGCTTGCGGTGAGTCTGCACTCGGCAAACAACAAGGATCGCGACGAACTCATACCGCTCAATCGTCGCTATCCGCTCGAGCGTCTCCACGAGGCTTGCCAGTTCTGGATGGACACCACCGGTCGACGGCTCAGTTTCGAATGGGCCCTCATCGACGGCGTGAACGACCGAGATCAGGATATTGATGAGCTCGCGACCTATGCCCGGTCGCTTCGAGCGCACGTGAACCTCATACCCCTCAACCCGACCCCGGGCTACCTCGTGCGCGGCTCGTCGGGTCAGCGTGTCCACGACTTTCGTGAAGGTCTCATTGAACTGGGCGTGAACGCAACGGTTCGCAACACCAGGGGACGCTCGATCGACGCGGCCTGCGGTCAGCTGGCCGCGGTTACCAACGCGCGACACAAATCAATCCCCGTGCGAAGCGCTTAGATCATGTGCGGTAACTATCGGCAACGATACTGAGAGGGTGGGTACCGCAGCTCAGTTCAGAAGTTACGAAGAGGACGACCTTGACGCAGTGCTTAGCCTCTGCGCGGATGAAGGCTGGACCACTTACACCGACGACCGAACTCGCACGCGTCAAGTGTTTGAGGCCCCCGGTGTCGTACCCGTCGTGGCAACTGTCGGCGGCGAGGTCGCCGGTTTTGCTTACTGCCAAACAGACGGCGCCATCCAGGCGCACCTTTCACTGCTCGTGGTGAACAGACAGAATCGGCGAGAGGGACTAGCGCGGTCGCTCGTTGCGTACTTGTTCACGCAGCTTGGCGCGACTCGAATCGATCTCATCTCGGACAACGCTGGTGCGTTCTATCGATCACTGCCGCACAAGGAGCAGTTGGGCTTCCGGCTCTACGCGAGTACTGAGTAGCTGCCGCACAGACAACTTTTTCATTGCTGCGTGGCCGTGATATGGAAATCCCACTAAATCTTCCCCTGCTGCCAGAACGTGGGGCGCCATTTCATCAAGACGAGTACGCCGACGATGCACGCAATTCCACCTGACACGATGGAGAACTCGGTCGAAGAGTAGTTGGCGACGACGCCGGACTCCACGTCACCGAGGCGCGGTCCGCCCGTGACCACTGCCATCTGTATTGACGAGATTCGACTGCGAAACTCGTCAGTGATGGCGTTCTGCAAGATGGTGTTGCGCAAGACCGTTGAGATGACATCCATCGCGCCGGCGACGCCGAGGCACGCCAGTCCGATCCAAACAATGTGGACCAGACCGAAAATGGTCATCGCCGCTCCCCAGGCGACGACGACCGCTGCGACGAGGCGACCTTGGCGGCGAACGCGAGCAATCCATCCCGTGATGACCGCCATGAGCAGCGCACCCACGCCCGGTGCCGCGTAGAGCAGTCCGAGGGTCCGTGGTCCTCCGTGGTAGAGGGTGAGTGCGACTGCGGGGAAGAGCGCTCGAGGTAGTCCAAAGACCATGGCGTTCAGGTCGACGAGGTACACGGCTTGGACGACCGCGTGGCTACGTACGTAGCGAAATCCGTCGCCGATCGCGCGCAACATTCGTGTGCCGGAGTGCTCACCGGTGGCGGCCATCGCTGACATAAAGGACGTCAGCACCGTCAAGAGCGCAAAGGTGATCGCGTCAATTGTGTAGCAGGAGAAGAGACCGACGCTGGCGATTAGAACACCGGCGAGGGCCGGACCAATGACCGCTGCGGAGTTCACCGCGACTTGGTTGAGCGAGTACGATGCCACGAGTTCCTCGGGCTTCACAAGTTTGGGAATTGCGGCGGTGCGCAGGGGACCAGAGAATCCGGCGAAGCCGGCCGAGAGAGCGGCGAGGAGGAGAAGAAAGACCAAATGGCGGTCGTGCAAGCCCGCGTTTACGGCAAGGCCGGCACTCGTAAGGCCTAGGACGACTGAACTCAGCAACATCAACACGCGTTTGTCGTAACGGTCACCCATGGCGCCGCCCCAGAGAGCGCCGGTGATGAGGAAGGGCAGTTGGATAAGACTCGCGAGTCCCACCCACAGACTGGAGTGCGTCTGGCTGTAGACCTGGAAGGGCACTGCGACGACGGTCAGGTTACTGCCGAGTAGCGAGACGACTTGCCCGGAATACAACAATCGAAAGTCGCGGTTCTGGCGCAGCGGACCTACATCAACGAGTAGCCGGGGCACCCATTCATGGTAGAGGGATAGTGTAATTCCGGGGGTATCGCGAAGGAGTGTCGATGATCGACGAAGAACTTGTTCAACTGCTGACGCCCGAGGGCGAACGCGTTGAGAGCTCGGACTACGAGTCGACGCTGAACGGCGACGAGATCTTCGGACTGTACCGCGACATGGTCATCATTCGACGCCTGTGCAACGAGTCGACCTCGCTGCAGCGTCAGGGTCAGCTCGCACTCTGGGCACCCATTCAAGGTCAAGAGGCCGCCCAAATCGGTGCCGGAAGGGCCCTCGCACCCGGGGACTTCACGTTTCCGACCTATCGCGAGCACGGCATTGCGTGGTGTCGTGGCGTTCCACCCGCGGACATGCTTCGCCTCTTTCGCGCAGTGAGCAACGGTGGCTGGGATCCTCAGAAATACCGCCATTCTGTCCCCACGGTCGTGCTCGGCAGCCAGTGTCTCCACGCCGTGGGCTACGCCATGGGCATTCAGCGCGACGGCGCGGAGGAGGCCTCGATGGCCTTCTTTGGTGACGGCGCTTCGAGCCAGGGTGACGTGCTGGAAGCCTTTGTATGGGCCGCGTCGTTCAACGCGCCCGTTGTCTTCTTCTGTCAGAACAACCAGTGGGGCATTTCGACCCCCTCGTCCGTGCAGTCAAAAATTCCGCTGTATCACCGCGCGCACGGCTTTGGGTTTCCCGGCGTGCGGGTCGACGGCAATGACGTGCTCGCGGTCTACGAAGTGAGCAAGCGAGCGCTTGAGAGTGCTCGCGTCGGTGGCGGGCCAACGTTGATAGAGGCCTATACGTATCGAATTGGCGCGCACACCACGTCCGACGACCCCACGCGTTATCGCATCGACGCGGAGGTGGAAGTTTGGAAGCATCGTGACCCGGTCGAGCGTGTGAAGGCGCTGCTGGCACGCGAGTACAAAGTGAAGAATGTTGATTTCGACACCGTTTCGCAAGAGGCTGACACCATGGCGCTGCAGCTTCGCGAAGACGTGTTGGCGATGAGCCGGCCCGACCCGATTTCGATGTTCGACAATGCCTACGCAGCACCACACCCGCTGATTGAAGAGGGTCGCCGCGAGATGATCGACCTAGGGATTAGCGGGGGTGCCCTCTAGTGACCACCACGACCATGACCATGGCCAAGGCGCTCAACGAAGGCCTGCGCCGCGCAATGGAGAAGAACCCCAAGGTCCTTTTGATGGGCGAAGACATTGGTCGCCTCGGTGGCGTCTTTCGGATCACCGACGGACTGCAGAAGGACTTTGGCGAAGACCGCGTCATCGACTCACCGCTCGCGGAGTCAGCCATTGTCGGCACCGCCGTTGGTCTGGCGATCCGTGGCTACCGGGCGGTGTGCGAGATCCAGTTCGACGGATTCGTCTATCCGGCGTTCGACCAGATCGTCTCCCAAGTTGCCAAGCTCCACAAACGATCTGACGGTGCGTACATCATGGGCATGGTGATTCGCATCCCCTTTCAAGGTGGCATCGGTGCAATCGAGCACCACTCGGAGAGCCCCGAGCCGTACTTCTCCCAGACCGCCGGTCTGCGCGTGGTGTCGTGCTCGACGCCGAACGACGCCTACTGGATGATTCAGCAGTCAATCGAGCACGACGACCCGATTATCTTCTGTGAGCCCAAGAGCCGCTACTGGGAGAAGGGCGAGGTCGACCTCGAGACGCCGCCGGCCGGTCTCTTTGACGCACTCGTTCGCCGCGAGGGCACTGACGTCACGCTTATTGGCTACGGCGCGTCGGTGAAGACGTGTCTTCGCGCCGCCGAGACCGCCCAGGTCGAGGGAACGTCCATCGAAGTGATCGACGCGCGCTCGATTGCGCCGCTCGACATTGAGTTGATGGCCAAGTCGGTTGAGAAGACGGGCCGCGTCGTCGTCGTCCAAGAGTCGCCGCACACCGCGTCGGTCGGCTCTGAGATCGTGTCGGAACTGACGCAGCGTTGCTTTTACTCCCTGCGCGCCCCGGGGCTTCGCGTGAGTGGCTACCACGTGCCGTACCCGCCCACGCGGATCGAGGAGGACTACCGTCCGTCCGTCGATCGCATCCTGGACGCCGTTGACCGAGTGATGGGATTTGAGAGTTGAGCGAAGAGATCTTCTTGCTACCCGACGTCGGTGAAGGTTTGACCGAAGCCGAGATCGTCACGTGGAAGGTGGCCGTCGGCGACGTCGTCACACTGAACCAACCGCTCGTCGACATCGAAACGGCCAAAGCGACCGTCGAACTTCCGAGTCCCTACGCCGGCACGGTGGTCGCGTTGCACGGGAACGTCGGTGACGTGCTCGAAGTACACAAGCCGCTCATCACGTTCGAAATCGGTGGCGGCGCGAGCGCCGCCCCCGCGGCGACAACGCAGGCCGCCCCGCCGACCTCGACGGAGGCCGCACCCGCTGGCGCGACGTCGGACAAGACCGAGGGTTCCGTTGGAGAAGGTCGCGAGGCCGTCCTCATTGGCTACGGCGTCGCGAACGAAGACGCCGTCGTTACGCGCAAGCACCGTCGTCAAGGCGCCGCGCCAACTGCGCCCGCGCCCGCGGCGCCCGCTGCAGTCTCAGTCGCCCCGCTTTCGGAGGTTGCGCCGCGCTCGACCCCGCCAGTTCGTCTTTACGCCAAGCAGCACGGCCTGGACATCTCGTCACTCTCGGGCACGGGGCGCGACGGACTGATCACGCGCGACGACGTCGAGCAGGCGCTCTCGGGAACGCCGAGTGCCCCGGCACGCGTCAGTGCGCCAATCACGGGTCCGAACACGACGTCGCGTTTCGTTGGTCGTGACCTGGAGTCCTGGTCGACCGGTCCCAAGGAGGAGCGCATCCCCGTGAAGGGCGTGCTTCGCTCGATGGCCGAGGCCATGGTCCAGAGCGCCTTCACGCAACCTCGCGCGGCGGTGTGGGTACGCGTTGACGCCTCGAGGACAATGGACCTCTTGGCGTCACTCAAGAACCAGCCGAGTCTCGCGGGCGTTCGACTCTCACCGCTCACCATCGTGGCATTGGCCGTCTGTGACGCCGCGCGCCACTTTCCGGGCCTCAACTCCAGCTTTGACGCCGCGGCCAATGAAGTGGTCGTTCGACGTAGCGTCAACCTCGGCATCGCCGCCAACACACCTCGAGGACTCATCGTTCCCAACATCAAGGGTGCGGATCAGCTGGACCTCGTGGGCATGGCCACCGCCTTAACCGTGCTGGTCGACAAGGCCCGCCAGGGCACAACGACACCCAACGAGATGATCGGCACGACACTGAGCATCACGAATGTCGGACCATTCGGCGTCGACGCCGCCATTCCAATCCTTCCACCGGGCACCGGAGCGATCCTGGCGGTCGGTCAGATCGCGAAGGCTCCGTGGGTGGTCGACGACGAGGTCGTGGTTCGACAGGTGGTCGAGTTAGCAATGGCCTTCGACCATCGCCAAGTTGACGGCGCCATGGCGTCGGCGGTGTTGGCCCACATCGGTCGGTTCCTCAACGACCCGGCGCCCGCGATAATCGCCGGTTAGGCCTTCAACTTTCGTAGTGCGTCGAGCGCACGATCGGCGTGGGTGTTCATATTCATCTCGCTCGAGATGACGTCGAGCACCCGTCGGTCTTGGCCGATGACGAACGTCGTGCGCTTGACCTTCAACAGATCGAGGGACCGCTTCACGCCGTAGCTCTTGGCGACGTCGCCACCGACGTCAGCGAGCAGGGGATAGTCCAAGTTGTTCTTCGTCGTGAACTCCGACTGCTTCGCAACCGAGTCCATCGAGATGCCGAGTCGTTGGCCACCGAGCGTCGAGAACTCCGAGCCGAGATCGCGAAAGTGACACGACTCCTTGGTGCATCCCTTGGTCATTGCCGCGGGGTAAAAGAAGAGCACGACGGGACCACTGAGCAACATGGTCGAGAGGGTGCGCTCATTACCCTCCTGGTCGTCGAGTTTGAAGTCCGGTGCGAGGTCGCCTGTCTCCATGGGAGCAGGTTACGGGTCGAGTCGAAAACCTACGCCACGGATGGTAATGAGGTGAACGGGATTGGCGGGGTCGGCCTCGATCTTCTGTCGCAGTCGCTTGACGTGGGTGTCCAGCGTGCGCGTGTCGGAAAGCTCAAGTCCCCACCAAAGCGTGTCGAGGCAGACCTCGCGCGTCACGACCTGACCAAGTCGAGAGGCGAAAAGGGCCAGGAGATCGAACTCTTTGCGGCTGAGCTCAATTTCGGTGCCCAGTCGGGTGACGGTTCGACGTACGAAATCGATGCGCAGTTCGCCGAACGTGACGATCTCATCGTCAGTGTTCGTGAGTGGCCGACGAAGGACCGCGCGGATGCGAGCAATCAGTTCGCGGAGTCGAAATGGCTTTGTGACGTAGTCCGCGGCGCCAATCTCGAGCCCGAGGACGACATCAACTTCGCTCGAGCGCGCGGTGACCATGATCACGGGCGTACGGGTCGAGTCGTAGAGCTCACGGCAGTAGTCAATGCCAGAGCCGTCGGGCAACATGATGTCGAGCAGTACGAGGTCGGGCTTCGCTGACGTCATCAGTTGACGAGCCTGGGCGATGTTGGTCGCACCAACGACAACGAAGCCCTCCACGGTGAGCCCAATATTGAGGGCGTCCTGGTAACTCTCTTCATCCTCGACGACGAGGATGACGCTGCGACTCTCACTATCGGACACGAGGACCCTTCTGTGAACGTGCAACCTTGATGCTGCGAGGGGCGGCACTGTTCGATATCAGAGGGGAGGTGTGAGATCGTACGCGTGCCACAACGTCAACGTAAGTAGGCAGGGTTACCGCAACGTGAACCGTTCGCAATCGCGAGGTGTTCATCGGATGAATCTTCTTCGGCGCGCCTCGAGAGACCGTCAAAAGTGGTGGATTCCTTGATTTAGAGTTGGGCAGACCAAAGGATGGAGAGCCAATGAGTGAACCGACAGTGAAGATCAGTCGCGACGAACACGTGTGGTCCTTCGACGCAGAGCGACAGCCCGTGGTGACCGTGGATCCGGGAACCGTCATCGAGATTGAAACGTGGGACTGCTTTACGGGTCAGGTCCAGAGCGAGAGCGACACGCTGGAGCATCTGGACCTCGCGCGCGTCAACAGTGCGACGGGGCCAATCGCCGTTCGCGGGGCCGAACTCGGTGACACACTTTCGGTCACCTTGCTTGACATTCGACCTGGCCTCAAAGGCGCGGCGATGTGCATTCCGGAATGGGGACAACTGATTGACTCCGTGCAGTCCCCGACGACGCGAATGTTTCACGTCGAGAACGGCGTCGTCACAATGAACGAGAACGTTTCATTCCCGGTCCGACCGATGTTCGGCGTCGTGGGCGTCTCTCCCGCGTCGGGTGACATCTCAACGTTCTTCGCTGATCGACACGGCGGCAACATGGATGACCACGTGAACGGCATCGGCGCGACAATCCACCTTCCGGTCTTTCAACCTGGTGGTCAGCTGGCAATTGGTGATATGCACGCGTCGATGGGTGACGGCGAGATCTCGGGCACGGGTGTCGAGATTGGCGGCATCGGCATCATCAAGGTCGACCTCATCAAGGGTAAGTGCGGTGGCTGGCCAATCACTGAGACGGCCGATGCGTTCTACACGCACGGCACATCGATCGGCGACCTGGACGAGGCGCTGAAGTCAGCGTGCGAAGAGGCGTCGAAATTACTCGTGGATGAGTGGGGATTTTCGCGCGAGGACGCGTTCATGTTTCTCTCGGTCGCCGGTGACCTTGGCATTGCGCAGTACTGCCACCCCTCGCCTGGCAGCGTCATCGCGCGGATGCGCGTGCCGAAACTGCGCTCGAATCCGACGCCCTTTCGTCTTTAACTACGACGTAGAGACGGTAAAGCCTTCGTAGGTGGTCGCGGTCTTCAAGTAACTTCCAGTCGCAGTGCACGGACCGGTCCGGTGGCACACCAGTCCATAGACGCCTCCATCGATGCCGACCGACGTCGCGCCCGTGGGCAACGCGATCTTTTGCCCGACCTGCCACGTGTTCGACACTTCATTGACCACCAGGGCCTGGTATCGGCTCGAGCCATCGAAGTAGGCCGCGCCCGCACTGCAGTCGCCCGCGGAACGGCACGAGACGGCGACCACGCCACCGTTCTTCCCCGCCATGAGTGCGCCACTTGGCAACATCATCTGCGTCGCGGGTTGCCAAACACCGTTCACTTCATTGATGAAAAATCCTTCATACTGCGTGGTGCCGACGAGGTACTGGCCGCCCGCGCTGCAGTTGCCAATGGACGCGCACGCCAGGCCGCCGTATCCGTAGAAGAACGTGTGCGGATTCGTTGCCGCGTCCGTCGGCATCGTCATCGCGAGTGCCTGCTGCCACGTCCCCTTTGACTCGGTAACCGTGAACCCCTCGTTTTGGCCGGTGACGTTGGTGTAGGTGCCAAGCGCAGTGCAGTTCGCGACCGAGACGCACGCTACCTCGCTGACGTCCGCAACGGGATAGGCGTTCGCGTTCGCGGGCAGCGCGACGGTGAGTCCCCGCGTCCACGTTGCGTTGACGCCGTTAACGGCGAGTCCTTGCGTCGTGCCATTGGCGCCCACGTAGGAGCCGACGCCGACGCAATGGCCCTTCGTGCAGGTGATCTGGTTGAGTAGTGCGTAAGGGTTTGCATTGGCGTCGGCGGGAAGTCTCACCTCCTGCGCTCGGGTCCACGCGCCGCGCACTTCGTTGACGACCATCCCTTCGGAGTGGCCAACTGGCTGGGTTCCGTCGAGATAACTTCCGACCGCGCTACAGTTCCCCGCCGACCAGCACGAGACCGAGTGCACTTCGCTGAGTTGCGTGGCTCCCTTGGCGTTCGCGGGAAGCACTACCTCGCGCGCACGTTGCCACACCCCTCGCACTTCGCCGACCACGAAGCTTTGCGCGTAATTCTTGCCGTCGTCGTAGCTCCCTACCGCGACACATTCGCCCACCGCGCCGCAGGAGATTGAGTTGACGGTCAATCCCGGGTCACTCGCCGACCCACTGGGCGCGATCAGTTTGGTCGGTGCGGTCCACACGCCTCGCACTTCATTGAGGACGAGACCCTGTGTGTGGCTACTGGCGTCATCGTAGGCGCCTCCAGCGCTGCAGTTGCCTGCGGACGCACACCCGAGCGCCGGTAGGAAACCCGAAGGGAGACCGGTGGCGCCGCTCGGAAGACTCGCGACTTTTGCCACGTCCCATCGCGGAGTCGTACTCGTGGCGCCTGCGGGCACCACGAAGGCGAGCGTGAGGAGTGAACACAGCACCACAGCGGCTCGTTTCCACTTCATTTGCAGTACTCCACTGGCTAGGTAAATGACACTTGACCGACCCACCTCTTCGATGCGATGAAGGTGCGCGGATGGAACCCTGACGTCCATTCAGTATAAGAAAGGCGAAATCGTGGCAGTAGGCGAGAACGCGTACATGCAAAGGCTTTAAGGAATTCTTATTTCAATCACGACGAAGTGAACAAGGGCGTCACCATCGGATCGCCGCGACCACTTCTACAAAGGACGATTGCCCCCATAGCCATCGGCGATGGTTTTGCACTTGATGCAGAGCGTGCGAAAGTAGCCCTGGCCGACCGCCGCGGTGCCGCGTTTACGAAGTTCTTCGCCCACTGGGCAGTTGGACTGATTGTGAAACACCAGTTCGTCGACGTCTTCGGTGCCGGTTGAGTGAAAATCAGGAACCTTTGACATCGACCACCCCCAAGGTTTGGCCATCGAGGCCGTAGATAACCGGAGCGTAGCGCGTGTACCGTGATACTCGGATGTCGCGCTGCGACGTAAGGGGAATGATGAGTAACGAGCCGGCGATCGACATTCGAGGCGTCGCGAAGTCATTCGGACCGACGACCGTGCTGCACGACATCAACCTCGAAGTTCTCGATGGGGAGTTCTTTACAATGCTCGGGCCGTCGGGCTCTGGCAAGACGACGCTGTTGCGAATGGTCGCCGGTTTCGAGACGCCGGATCGTGGCGAGATTCGTCTACACGGCGACGAGGTGACCCAGCGCCCGGCACACCTCCGTCCGGTGAACACGGTCTTTCAGGACTACGCCCTCTTTCCGCACATGGACGTCGTCACGAACGTCGAGTACGGCCTGCGTGTCGCGGGGGTGAAGCGTGGCGTGCGCCGAGAGCGGGCCAATGCAGCCTTGGCGATGGTCCGTCTCGAAGGATTTAGCGAACGTCGCCCGGCGCAACTTTCGGGTGGACAACGCCAACGGGTCGCACTCGCTCGAGCGATTGTCAATGAACCTAGTGTGCTCCTGCTCGACGAGCCGCTCGGTGCGCTCGACCTCAAACTTCGCCAGGAGATGCAAACCGAACTGAAGGCCATCCAGCGTCGAATTGGCATCACCTTTGTCTATGTCACCCATGATCAGGAAGAGGCGATGGCGATGAGCGACCGAATCGCCATCATGAACCAGGGAGTCATTGAGCAGGTCGGTACGCCGAGGGAGATCTACGAACTTCCTTCGACGGCTTTCGTCGCGAGTTTCATCGGTACATCGAACGTCATTGTTCGCAACGGCCGAACGCAGTCGTTACGTCCCGAGCGGCTACGCCTGCTGGGTGCGGGAACCAAGGTGCCTGAAGGCTCGAACGCCGAAGCGGGCACCGTGACGGACGTGATGTACCTGGGGATGATGACTCGGATATTCGTCCACCTCGACAGTGGGGATGACATCGTCGCGGTGCGGACGAATGACGATAGCGCTGGCGGGGCGACCGACGTCGAAACCGGCGCGCACATCGTTGTCGCGTGGCGTCCCGAGGACGCCTTTGCACTGGAGTCCGAACTAGTCTGAGCACCAATGCTGGGAAACGAGGGGATGATGAAACACAAGGGAATCAACGGAAAATTTCGACGTGTCGCGGTTTCGGTGGCGACGCTCTCAATGGTTGCGCTGGGCATCGCGGCGGTCCCTTCGGGGGCCGGTGCCGCGGGTCTGAAGGCGCCGACCGCGGGGATGAAGCCACAAACGAGCATTGGCAAGGGTGAGGGCAAATTGAACCTAATTGCGTGGGAGGGGTACGCACAAGCGCAGTGGGTCAAGCCATTCGAGAAGGCGACTGGCTGCATGGTGAACGCGCTGTACGCCGGTTCTTCGGGTGAGATGGTGTCAAAGATGGCCAATGGCGGAGGCGGACAGTACGACCTCGTCTCCGCATCGGGCGACGCCGACCTTCGACTCATCTACGGCGGTGACGTGAAACCGGTGAACATGAAGCTCATTCCTTCGTGGGGCCAGTTTCGTCCCTTCCTGAAAGCGCCGAGTTTCAACACCATCAACAACGTGCACTACGGCGTCAGTCTGCAGTTCGGCCCCAACGTGTTGCTGTACTCGACCAAGACGTTCAAGACCGCACCGACGTCGTGGAGCGTTCTCTACAGCAAGAAGTACGCGGGCCAGGTGACGGTGCCCAACAACCCGATCCAGATTGCCGACGCCGCGCTATATCTCGAGACCGCGAAGCCGTCACTGGGAATCACGGATCCCTACGAACTCACGCAGACGCAGTTCAACGCGACCGTTGCATTGCTGCAGCAGCAGAAGCCACTGATCAAGGCGTACTGGAACCTCGCGAGCCAGGAGATCAACCTCTTCCAGAGCAAGACCGTGGTCGCGGGCGCGGCGTGGCCGTACCAGACGAACACACTGAAGGGAGACGGTGTGGCCATCGCGGACACCATCCCGAAGGAAGGGGCGACCGGATGGGCCGACACGTGGATGCTCGCGAAGAACGCGCCTGACCCAAACTGCGCGTACAAGTGGATGGCGTGGGTGTCGACGCCTAAGGTGCAGGCCGAACAGGCCATCAGCTTCGGCGAGACGCCGGCCAATTCGTTGGCGTGTCCCATCATGAACAAGTTGCAGGCCGGATCGTGCGCGGGCTATCACGCAAACCAGCCCGACTCCTACTTCATGACGATCAAGTTCTGGAAGACACCATTGTCGACGTGTGACAACGGGAAGAACGACTGTGTCCCCTATAGCGAGTGGACGAATGCCTGGACCCAAATAACGGGATGACGACTTCGGTCGACTCCGAGACCAAGCGTGGAGGGCCTCGTGCCCTCCACGCTTCGGCACTAGCGAGGTCGCGTTGGCGCACGGCATTCCTGCTTTCGCCGCCACTCCTGTGGTTCTTGGTGATCTATCTGAGTTCGCTCCTCCTGATGCTGGTCACGTCGTTCTGGAGCGTCAACGACTTCACGCAGCAAATCGACCATCACCTCACTGGCGCAAATTTCGCGCAGATTTCGTCGGGTGCCTACGTCACCATCATTTGGCGCACGGTGCTGCTGGCCGCGCTCGTGACGTTGACCGACGCCATCGTCGCGTTCCCTTTCGCCTACGTAATGGCGCGCATCGCGACGCAGCGAACACAGCGGATCCTTCTCGGTGCGGTGCTGCTGCCGCTGTGGGCCAGTTACCTGGCCAAGGTCTACGCGTGGATATCAATCCTGGAGAAGGGCGGCGCGCTCAACTGGACCTTCTCCAAACTGGGCCTTCCCGACCCCAACCTCGGCTTCACGAACGGCGCGATGTGGATTGCGTTCTGCTACATCTGGCTGCCGTACATGATCGTGCCGATCTACGGATCGTTGGAACGAATCCCTTCGTCGTTGCTGGACGCGTCGGCCGATCTCGGTGGTTCATCGTGGTCAACGTTCCGGCGAGTCATTCTCCCACTCGCGCTTCCCGGCCTGCTCGCCGGATCGATCTTCACCTTCTCGCTGACGTTGGGTGACTACGTCACGCCACTCTTGATCGGTGGATCGAATTCCACACTGATCGGTAACGCGATCTACGAGAACCTACTGACGGGCGGCAACCTTCCGCTGGCCGCGGCACTCTCGACGGTGCCCATCGTGATCATGATTGTCTACCTGACGGTCGCGAAGCGTCTCGGCGCGTTCGAGGCGCTCTGATGCGACGACGGCTCTCGCGACTCGGTCTGTGGCTCTGGGTGTGGGCCGTGCTCTTCTTCCTCTTTGCGCCAATCGTGACGATCATCCTTTTCGGCTTCGACAGGTCCAACGTGGAGACCTGGCCAATTCAACACTGGACCATGCACTGGTACTCAGTTGCCTGGAATGATCCGCAAGTGCGTTCAGCGTTCGTTCTCTCCATCAAGGCGGCCGTCGCCGCGACGGTGCTCTCACTACTCCTCGGTTCGTTGGCGGCCTTTGGCGTGCACAAAGCACGGTTTTTCGGTCGTGACTCGATCTCGCTGTTGCTGATCTTGCCGCTCGCCCTCCCGGGCGTCATTACGGGCGTCGCGCTGAACTCAGCGTTCCAGTGGACCGGCATAACGCTGTCGATTTGGACGATCATCGTGGGCCACACGACGTTCTGCATTGTCGTGATTTACAACAACGTCATTGCCCGACTGCGGAGGACGTCGAACACACTCCTCGAGGCCTCGGCCGACCTCGGTGCGAATACGTTGCAGACATTTCGGCTGGTCACCTTCCCAACCATCGCCACCGCGCTGGTGTCGGGCGCGCTGCTCGCCTTCGCACTTAGTTTTGACGAAGTCATTGTTACGACCTTTACGGCCGGCGCGCAGAACACGCTACCGATTTGGATTTTCGGTGCAATCCGCCTTGGTCAACAACTCCCCGAGGTGAATGTGGTGGTGACGATGGTCGTCATCTTGATGTTCATTCCCATTCTGATCGCCGCGCGACTTACCGGGACGGAAAACTTTGCGCCCCGCGTCGCGGCGGCGCGCAAATCTGATTAGCTCGAACTCGACACCTCGTCGTCGTCAACGAGGTCGGCGCGGGCCCCTCGTTGGTTCTCTCCGACCTCAATCATGAACTCCTTCGGCGCCTCTTCCAGCAACATCAAAGACTCTGCGGCGCCGGGAGTGGCCAGCAACAGTTCGTCAAGTTTTCGCTGCGTGGCCTCCTGTTCGCGGCCTTGCGTGTGCTGAATCGTGAAGACCATGAGGAGCGTGACCGAGGAAACGGCGACTTCAAAGGAGACGACCCAAGAGCTGGGAAAGCCGAGAATTGCACCAAGAATCAGCATCGCAATGAGTACAGCGGAGAATGCCATCACAACGATCGACATCGACGTGTAGTGATCAACGTGGTAGATGACTTTACTCAGCGTTGGTAGTTGCGCCGTTTTTCGCGAGATCACTTTGCTTGGTCGCGTGCTCTCAGCTGTCTCGTCCGGCCCCGCGGGAGTTGGGGAAGCGGTGGGTGTCGTGTCTGATGTCATCGTGTGTCCTCGGTAGCTGACTCTTTGTCACGAGCGGAGGCAAATCTCGCCGCGTCAACTGGCGCGCGTGAACCCGATGGTTGCGAACTCCACCTCTAGTTTAGGGAAAGGCCCTCATTTTCGAACTCTCCCCAATGACATTGTGAATCCTGTGTGAATTGCACCTGTGATGTGAAGGGAAGAGCCAATGATCACTGACCTTTCCAAAGCGTCGCGTAACCCCAGAACGACGTCGGTCCGAAACCTATGCCTCCTGAAACCGGTAAGTTGGAGAAGGAAGTCAAAGAGGCTGCCAGCTCATGAGAGGCGCCAGTCCCTGCGGTCGACGAATTTTTGTCAGACTCCGGTTGGACCCGACGGCTCGCGGTTATGACGGCGCGTCTCGGTCGATTTACTCGACAGGGGTGCGCAAAGTGACTCGGAGCCCAGCGAAGATTGAGGAGGAGGACGACCGTGACGCGAAGCGCAAGCAATGAGATCGTCAAAAAGGACCTCTCGGATGTCGGCGCCGGTCTGGCAGTGGCGGTTGGTTCGACGATTCTTCTCAAATTACTCTCGCGCCGCGGGCGCATTGTTCGCACGTTGGCCCTCGCGTCGGTCGCCGCCGCGACGACCCTCGCTCGCAACCGTTTTTTCGCGAATCACAAGACGACGACGTATTCATTTTCACGTGACGTTGATCGCAAACCCGCCGCGGGTGATGGCCATGTTTGAAGAGATGCCGATGAGTGAGCATCGCACGCGCGACTACGCGATGATTTCGACCTTTCCACCAACGCAGTGCGGTATTGCGACGTTCGCCGCCGCGCTCGCGGGCGGCCTCTACGAACTCGGCGATGACGTCGGCATTGTCCGTGTCGGCGGCGAGCACGATCCGGCGAGAGAGATCGTCGTCGCGGAGTTGACCGGTCAGCGCGGCGAGATGACGCTGGCCGCGCGCAACGAACTTAATCACGCTGACGTCGTCATTGTCCAGCACGAGTACGGCATCTACGACGGTCCCGACGGCGAAGACATCGTTGGCGTCCTCGAAGAGATTGATCGACCGACCATCGTCGTCGCCCACACTGTCCTGGAGAATCCAACACAACACCAGCGCCGCGTCCTCGAAGCCGTCGTGCGCGCCGCCGACGCCGTCGTCGTCATGACCGAAGCGGGACGACAGAGGCTTTGCAATAGTTTCGACGTCGACAAACGCAAGATCTCGGTGATTCCACACGGTGCCGCGGTATCGGACGCGGTGCGGCTCGTAGAGTCCAACGCGCAACCTCGACTTCTGACGTGGGGACTGCTCGGACCCGGCAAGGGAATCGAGTGGGCCATCGACGCTCTCGCACAACTTCGCGATCTCAAACCTCGGTTGAAATACATCGTCGCGGGCAACACTCACCCCAAGGTCTTTGAATACGAGGGTGACGTCTATCGCAACATGCTGATTCAGCGCGCGAAGAATCGCAAAGTCGACGTCGAATTCGACCCCGAGTACCGATCGCTTCCGTCGCTGGCGCGTTTGATCAGCGAGGCCTCGATCGTGATCCTCCCGTACGACTCACCGGACCAGGTCACTTCGGGAGTACTCGTGGACGCCATCGCTGCCGGTCGACCGGTGATTGCCACCGCGTTTCCTCACGCCGTCGAACTACTCTCGACCGGCGCCGGCATCGTCGTATCGCGCCAAGACCCCACCGCGCTGGCCGATGCGATACGCAAAGTCCTCACGACGCCAGGACTCGCGCAGAAGATGGCCGCGGAGGCCCGTCGATTGGCGCCTGAGCTCGCGTGGCCGCACATCGCGTCTCGTTACGCGCTGCTCGGTGAAGAGTTGCTCGACAAGAGAGCGCCGGTTTCGGCCGCTCGATGACCGCCGCATCTCGATTTGACCATTTGGTCGCGATGACCGATCGCATCGGCACGTTTGAACACGCCGAGCACGCTGTTCCGCGACGCGAGCACGGCTACTGCGTGGACGACGTGGCGCGGGTGCTCGTGGTCACCGCGCGCGAGCCACGTCCGAACGAAGCAGTTCGCTCGCTGGCGCAGGTATCGCTGGCCTTCATCGCCGATTCGATGGGTACCCGAGGCGACATCCGAAATCGACGCGACGCTGACGGAACGTGGTCAAGCGAATGGTGCACCGAAGACTGTTGGGGACGCAGCCTCTGGGGCCTTGGAACGGCGGCGGCGAGCGCGCAGTTCTCTATCTCCAGCGCCGCTCACTCGTTGTTCGAGCGCAGCGCCGTTTTGCGCTCGCAGTATCCGCGCTCCATGGCCTTCGCCGTCTTGGGCGCCGCGGCCATCACTCAGGTCGACCCGACCAATGCCATCGCGCTCGAACTGCTGCGCGCCGCCGCCGAAGTACTACCCGCCGCGAATGACAATCCCGCGTGGCCCTGGCCCGAAGAACGACTCTGGTACGCGAACGCCCTCCTGCCCGACGCGATGATTGCCACCGGAGCAGTATTGGAACGACCGGAGCTCGTGGACAGTGGCCTTTCGTTACTTGGATGGCTCTTGGAGCGCGAGACCCTTGACGGTCATCTTTCAGTTACCCGCGCCGCAGGCACGGGTCCCGGTGACGTGGGACCGGGCTTCGACCAACAGCCCATTGAGGTTTCGACGATGGCTGACGCCTGCGCGCGCGCCATCACGGTGAACGATTCTCGTAAGTGGTTTGAAGGAATTCGCATGGCCAACGCGTGGTTTGATGGGGAAAATGACGCCAATGTACTCATGTGGGACCCCGCGACGGGTGGTGGTTACGACGGGCTGCACGCAGACGCGGCGAACCAGAATCAAGGAGCCGAATCAACTTTGGCGCTGGTATCAACCCGCCAGCAGGCATTTACGCACCAAACTGTATCCACATGAAGAATGAGTCCCTCGCGTCCCGCGCCGATCTCCATATTGTTTCGGATTCGTCACGGGTCGTCGCCCTACTATTCGTCGCCGGTCAGGAACTCGGTGGCGCCGAGTCACGCGCCTCGAGCGTCGTCAAGCGAATCGTGGCGTTGCCCGAGGCTGACGTCCGGCGTCGACTGAAGGAGATCATTGCGCGTTTCGCTCGTCGCCACCGCGATATCGTCGCCGTCTTCGCCCAGCATGCTGAACGGGTCAGCAACCGTCTGGACCCCAACGTGGACTTGAGTGAAGAACGCTGGCTCCTTTTGGGCGCCTCATTCACGCACGAATACTCGCTCGAGGCGGCCGCGATCTGCAATCCCAGCATGGTGGCGCACCCCGACCAGACGAACGTGCCCGATGGGTCGGTCCGTTTTATCATGAGTTACCGCGCAGTTGGTGAAGGTCACCGTTCGAGCATTGGCTTTCGCACCGGTCTGGTGAGCGCGGACGGCCAAATCACGCTCGATGAGCGCGAGCCCTACCCAATGATCGGAACGGCGCGCGACGGCATTTTCCATCGCGACGTGTTCCACGCGCGCTTAAAGGCCATGGGTCAAGACGGCGAGAGTGCCGCGTACGTGCTCGACGAACTTCCGCTCGTCTTCTCGATCGAAGAACTCGAAGCTCGACTCGAGATCCTGGTCAGCGAGTTCGACACTCGTCAAGACGCGCACGCCATTGCCCGTCAGCACCGGTCAATCGCCGCCTGTAGCTACGGCGTGCACTTCGACGACGACATCGACATCTCCGAACGGGTCCTGTGGCCCGTCATGTCGGCCGAAGCCCACGGAATGGAAGACGCGCGCTTCGTGAAGTTCACAGAGACTGACGGCTCCATCACGTACCTCGCGACGTACACGGCCTTCGACGGAACCCATATTTCACAACAACTGCTTCGCACCGACGACTTCATCTCCTTCGATGCCTCACCGGTTGTCGGCGCCGCCTCACTCAACAAAGGACTGGCCCTCTTTCCGCGCAAGATCGATGGACACTTTGCCGCACTCACGAGATACGACCGCGAGACCAACGCGGTGTGCTTCTCGGACACGCTCGGCCATTGGGGAAAGGCGGTGACGTTCCAGATGCCCGAATGGGACTGGGAGGTCATCCAACTCGGTAACTGCGGCTCACCCATCGAGACGGACAAGGGCTGGTTGGTACTCACACACGCGGTCGGTCCGATGCGTACCTACAGCATTGGTGCGGTGCTCCTCGATCTCAACGATCCGACGAAGATGATCGGGGCCCTCAAGAACCCGCTGCTTACTGCCGACGCGGAAGAGCAGGACGGCTACGTGCCCAATGTGGTCTATACGTGCGGCGCCATGGCGCACGGCGACCTGCTCGTCATCCCTTACGGCGTCGCGGACTGTCGAATCAACTTCGCGACGGTGAGTATTCGCGCGCTGTTAGCGGCGATGACGCCGACGCAGCATCCCTCGATGGTCGCCAAAGTTCGGCACCGCCGCGAGGAAGACCTGGCTCTGGAACACTGACAGTCCTTCGCCGAGGCCGGGACAGTGCGGTTTCGGACCGGCGTTGACGTTGCCGTAGCGATGGTGGGTGATCGCGACACTCTGTTCGAGCAGCCAACGCGGCATTTCAATGTCGCCGCGCTGTGCAATCGGACGACGGTCAACCGTTACGCCCTGTTCGAGCAGATCTACCGTAGGCGCTACCTCGCCCGAGAGCCAGCGGACGCGACTGATCAATCCCGCGCGCGCGATCAACTGTTCGACGGTTTCGATTGTCGGATCGCCAAAGACGTCGACCGGTGACGCTGCGCTGTACGTCAAGGTGACGCCGGACGCGCCCAGAATGAAGTCGATCAACGTGAGTTCGGACTCGCTGAACGTGCCGTCGATGCGAACCACGATCGGCTTCGCGAAATGTCGATAGCGCTGAATATTCTTCTCGACCGTGAGCCCCGACCGGTCGATTGCCTGACTGCCCGTCTCTTCCCACCAGATTCGGGCCTGGTCCACGGCGGACATCGGGTCGCTCAGTGAGGACCACTCACGTAGGCAGCTGGTGTAACTGTGACCGCCGGCTTTCGCCGTTGGTCCAACGCTGCTTCGGCGCCAGCCGCCAAAGGGTTGTCGATTGACGACCGCACCCGTGATGCCGCGGTTCACGTAGAGATTGCCGGCCTGGACGCGTTGCATCCACTGTTCGCACTCAGACTCGTCGAGTGACTGGATACCCGACGTAAGGCCGAAGTCTGTGCGATTCTGCCACTCGATCGCTGTCGCAAAGTCCGGCGCCACCATGACGCCTAACACCGGTCCGAACCATTCGTGTTGGTGACTCCATGACCCGGGCCGAACGCCGAGCTTGACGCCAGGCGACCATTGCAGTCCCGCGTCATCGAGTTGTTTCGGCGTCACGAGCCAACGCTCACCGGGTTCGAGCTGATGCAGCGCACGCTCGAGCGCCGGCTCGGCACGTCGGATGATTGGGCCAACGGACGTTGAGAGTTCCCACCCGGGACCGACCCGAAGACTTCGCACGGCATCACCTAGTTGGCGCAAGAAGGCCGGGTCTTCGTACACGTCGCGCACGACCACCACGAGACTGGCTGCACTGCACTTCTGACCGGCGTGACCAAAGGCTGATTGAACTACGTCGCGCACGGCCATTTCGATATCGGCGCAGGCGCTGATCAGAATTGAATTCTTGCCACTGGTCTCGGCGAGCAAATTGATCGATGGCTTCCAGCGCGAGAACATCAACGCGGTGTCGAATGACCCCGTCAAGATGACGGCGTCGACGTCGTCGTGCGTGACGAGGTGCTGGCCAGCGTCGTCATCTCGAGTCGGTACGAACTGCAGGACATTCTTTGGCACACCGCCCGACCAGAGTTGTCGAACCAGTTGCCACGCCGTCGCCACGGTCTCCGGCGCGGGTTTGAGAATCACGGCGTTGCCTGCGGCGAGCGCCGCGAAGACACCGCCCGAGGGAATGGCGTAGGGGAAGTTCCAGGGCGGTACGACGACGACCGTCCCGACTGGAGTCGAATCAGTTAAGTCAGAGATTGATGATGAGTAGAAGCGGGCAAAGTCGATGCCTTCGCTGACCTCGGGGTCGGCTTCGGCCTGTGTCTTACCCGCGTCACGGGCCATTACCGCCGTCGTGGCGATGCGCTCGCTCTCCATCACGTCGGCGCAGCGAAAGAGGATCTGTCGACGCTCCTCAATCGACAGATTGGACCACGAAGAGCGCGATTCGCCAGCGCTGCGCACGGCGTCGTCGATGTGGTGTACGTCAGCAACGCAGTATCGGTACCACGGCACCCCCTCGTCGCCCGGATCGCGACCAATCTCGAACTCTGTCGAGATCCGCTCTTCACCGTCAATGACGAGTGGTAGCAACTCGTCGGGCAGTGACCTCGCGATGCTGAAGGCGCGCGTGATGTCGTCAAACGCGCGTGGCAATGTCGTGTCGTAGTTCGCGACATTTGCGAACACTGTCGTGTCGAGAGTCACGGGGGCACCGTGACGCAAGGATTCGATCGACACGAGGTGACGTTGCGTGACAGAGGCGACAAAGCGATCGCGCTGTTCACAGAATCGCTGCTCGTCCGATCCAATGTCAAAGGCGGCCTTTAAATAGTTCTCGTCTGAGGTGTTTTCATCGAGACGTCGCACGAGGTACGCGACTGCGGACGCAAAGTCGTCGGACCGTGTGACGGGCGCATAGAGCAGCACCTGCTGACCGGTGCGCGCGATTGCGAGCGACTCGGCGTTGGCCATCCCCTCGAGCATCTCGACGTCGATCTGGTCGAGGACACCGCGAGCCGCCGCGACGTCGAGCGCCCAGGAGAGATGAAAAAGATTGTGACTCGCGAGACCAATGCGCACGGCCTTCGCGTGTTCTTGACGCAGTGCGACATCAATGAGACGCGCGTAACTCGCGTCGACCTCAGCCTTAGACCGGTACGGAGCGGCCGACCAGCCGTGCAGCTCCGCTTCGGTCGTTTCCATGGCGAGATTTGCTCCCTTGACGAGTCGGACCTTGATTGTCGCGCCGGATCGATTGAAGCGTGCGGTTGACCACGACACCAAATCGGCGAAGGTCGCGTGGGACTCGGGCAGATAGGCCTGGAGCACGACACCAGCGCTGAACGACTCGAACTCTTCCTCACTTAAGACGCTCTTGAAGGCGCTGATCGTGAGCGCGAGATCTCGATACTCCTCCATGTCCAGATTCACGAACGCTCCGTGACGCTTCGCCTCCCGGTAGAGACGTCGCATCCTCTGCGCGACTCGTTCGAGCGATCCTTCGTGGTCGATCGTGATGATCTGACTGACGACCGACGACAGCTTCACCGACACGTAATTGATGTCGGGCCGTCGCATCATTTCGAGCACCCGCTCAAGGCGCTCGTCAGCCTCACCGTCGCCCAGGACGGCTTCCCCGAGCACATTGATATTCAGTGCGATGCCGTCACGTGCGCGAAGACGTAGATGTCGACGCAACGCCTCGGTCTCCGAGGGCAGGATCAGGTCTCGCGAGTACTTGCGAATTCGCCTCGCCACCGTCTTGATCACCATCGATGGTGCGATACGCGAGTATGCGGCGAGAAGTTTCAGTCCGAAGGCGTTGACGCGACCAAAGCCTTCAACTGATGCCTTTGCGGCCGCTCGGCGATAGATGTTGATTGAGCGTCGAAGTGAGTGGATTCGCATAACTTCGTCGGTCAACGTGATGGTCACTTCAATCGCGGTGGGGTCCTTGAAGAGTCGTGAGAACCGACGTCGGCTCGCCACCTCTTCGCGCGTGCGCAGTTTGTCTGACTCGAGCAAGAGTGCGCGCACTCGCGCAACCGAACCTTCGGCCAATGGGTCGATGGTGGCGTCAGTGGGAAGTATCGGCACTGCGGTTACGGTGACCCGAACGACGCGTCGTTCTGGTTTGTGGACTCACTTGGCATCGTTGCCCTCTCGTCAAATCCACCGTAGACCCAGACCGCGCCCACCGAACTGGCGACAATCGTTTCCAATGGGTTCAACGGTTTCGCATGCGGGCGACCACTTCGTCGACGACTTCGGAGGTTGACGCCGAACCGCCAAGGTCAAAGCAGCGAATGCCGTCCATCGCGGTCGTGAGGGTGGCGTGGCGAAGGGCTCTTGAGGCGTCGGCACTTTGGACGTCGCCGCGAATGCCGGCGTGCTCCAGAACGGCCGCACAGGCGAGGAGCATGGCCATGGGATTCGCGACGTTCTTACCTTCAAGAGACGGGGCGGTGCCGTGCGGTGCTTCGGCCATCGCGGCCGTTGGTTGGAGTTGCTCGTCCAGTGCCAAGAGCACCGACTCGGCACCAGCGATGGAACCGAACATCGCAAGCACCAGGTCACTGAGGCAGTCACCATCGCGGTTGAGCGTAGGAATGACGACTGCTTGATCCCACTGTTCAGTCATGAGACCCGCGTAACTGGCGTCAATGAGCATCGGATGGTAGGGAACGTTGGGATGTCGGCTCGCCGCCGCATCCATCTCCTCTTTCAACATCCCTTCGTAGATTGCCGAGACGGTCCACTTCGGCCCGCCGTAGACGAGACCGCTCATTGAGGCCGCGGTGACGAACGCGAACTCTGCAACTGACTGGCAGGTGTTGCGGTCGATTCGTTCGGTGCGCCAGGCCGTTTCGTGCAGCGCCCCCGGTTCGCCATCGCGGCCCTCGGCCGCGCCATACGCGTCGCCCACGGCCATGCGAACAACGACCACGGGGTGCGACAGTGACACGATCGGTGCGACGCCCGGGATGCGCCGACCGGTACGCACGATCACCTTGCCGTCGATGCCCTCACGAAGAATTCGATTGGGAGAGCCGACGCTCCCAATCTCGGTTGGTGTGATGGTCGCGGCCTTTAGACCGAGGCCCGTCTCGACGATCGCTGCCGCCGCGTCATGGACGATTCCATTGTTCGTCCGGCGCCGATTGTCCAACGACAGGTCAAATCGTACGAGGTCGACTTCGAAACCCAGCACGCTGGCGTCAAGAACGCGAAGGGCTTCGTTCAGCAGTTCTTGGCCGGTTTGGTCGCCCTCGCACACAACAATTACGTTCGTTTTCATGACCTCACGTTACCGAACGCCCGCCTTCGCTCAATGGTGACGGTTCGCGAAAGGAATGCCGGTTTCGAACGAGCGCTACTACTCAGATTCTGGGAGCTCGGCGACGTCGAGTCCCTTGGGAGGAATCCAGATCGCCGCCGAACTGTCGCCAAACGCTGTGCAATCACCTTCGAAGTATTTGATGCCGACCCACGCGCATATGAGCGCGTCGAGGGCGTCCTCAAATCGTTTTAGGTGACTGGACGCGAATGTCTCGATGGCGTCTTTCGCGGGCAGTGGTAAATCGATCTTCGCAATATCTTCGGAGAGCGCGTCGATGATTTTGCGCCAGTTTTTGACGATCCGGCGCCGGCGTTCTTCGGGGGTCTTCTCAGGCCAATATTCGTTGGCGCGACCAATCTTGTACTTATAGCGAAAGTCCTTCTTCAGGAGGTGCAGGAGCGCCGGATGGGGATAGACCTCGGCGAGTACGCGCTCAGTTCCCACTGCAGTTGACGTGGTCGCGACGGGGAATCCCAGTTCCTTGAATCGCTCCGTCAGATTGAGCCCGACTTCACCGGGGCGATCGGGGCTGGGCGAAAGGGTACTGCACCCTTTCGAGCCGAACTTCTTCGAGACCTCGGTATCGGCAAATCTTCGCTTCACGATGAGGTCCAGAGCGACCGGCATGTCAACCGTCACGAGATCTACGGTTCTGCCCTCCAACAGAGTTTGCGCCGCACTGAGGAGGGCATCGACGTCAGGTGGCCCGGCAACGGGCGCTTGCGTCCAGTCGACGGGCACGCCTTTCGCGAGTGCAACAAACTGACCGTAGCTTGGACTCAGAGCGACGCACCTCCAACGGTCTTTCGTCTGGTGGAGCAGCGCAACACCGCTTGGCTCGGTCGCCGTCCACGCCGGATCAAGGGCCAAGATGCTTTTCATCTTGCGCAGGTTATACCTTTCGACCCGGTCGATACCGCGACGGTCCCTCACGGCCATGGCTGCGCGCGACACCATTTCGAGGCAATGACATTTATGCGAGAACCGTGTGCGGGACTACGCGAACGTCGGCACGGCCCCACACCCGTTGTGGCTGCTCCAGTTCTGGAGTCCACTCCTGAACTCCTGCCCGCAATGTAGGTACGCAGTTTGAAGTACGCAATGCGGTCCGCTTCGCCGGACCGCATTGTTGCGTCAGCTGAGCGCTTGGAGAAGATCGTTCCAGAGATCGTCGGGATGCTCGAGGCCCACGCTGACGCGAAGCAGACCGGGCGGCACGCCCTCCTCGCCCTCCCAACGGCCCCGTCGATCGATCGATGTCTCTACGCCGCCCAAACTCGTCGTCCCAACGATGAGGTGCAGTGACGCGACGAGTCGATCGGCCGTCGAGGCGTCAGCGACGTCGAACGAGAGCATGGCGCCGTAACCGGACATGTGCGCGGCTGCTCGCTCGTGACCGGGATCGGATAGGAGACCGGGATAGCGAACACGCACAACGTTGGGATGCGTGGAGAGTCGATCGGCCAGTAGGGCCGCCGTGTGCTGCTGCTTGGCGAATCGAACGGGCAGCGTCCGTAGTCCGCGAAGTGCCAGATACGACTCCATCACACCGGGAATCGAACCTTCAATTGTGCGCCACGCGACGAGGTCATCGCGGCGGCCACCGTCCGCGACGATGACCGCACCCAGCAAAAGATCGGAGTGACCGCCGATGTATTTCGTTGCGGAGTGCACTACTGCCGTCGCCCCTAGAGCGAGAGGTTGTTGGAGCAGCGGGGTCGCGAAGGTATTGTCGACGACCGAAACGACGCCAGCCTTTTTCGCGGCGCCAAGAATCTTGGGAAGGTCCGCAATTCCGAGCGTCGGATTGGTCGGTGACTCGAGCCACAACAGGTCGGTGTTTTCAAGCCCAGCGAGTACTTCGTCGGTATTCACCACATCGACGGTCCGTATGGTGAGCCGACCCTCTTTCGCCAATCGTTCCAGGAGACCGCGGGTTCCGGCGTAGCCATTACCCGGATATGTCACCGTCGTACCCAGTGGGAGGGGAGCGAGAAGTGCGGCGACGGCCGCCAGACCTGAAGAAAACGAAACACACTGTCCACCCTCGAGTTCGCCGAGCGCCGCTTCGAAGGCGGTCCACGTTGGATTGCCCCAACGTCCGTAGCCGTACTCGCCACCGTCTCGATAGGTGCTGGCAAATGTGGGAGGGACATTGATGGGCGCGCCGGGCGCTCGGTCTCGGCCCGCAACGATCGCGATCGTCTCCGCGTGCCATTTCTTCGCGTCAGTCATCAAACCAGTATTGCGGACGATGAGGCGGAGTTTGAAAAATTCCTTCGCGTCCGTGAGACGATGAAGCCCGCGCCTTCGAGTTGTTCACTCGGAGGCGCGGGCCAGTTGGTACCTCTAGGACTCGTCTTCGGCGAGCAGGCGGTAGATCGACTTGCGAGCATCCGCAAGGATGGTCACAGCCTTTTTGGTCTGCGCATCCGATCCGGCCACAGTGACCTGGCGAACGGCACTCGCCACTTGGCGAAGTGTGCCGTACAGGTCTGAGGTGGCGTCGCTGACTTCAGCGGCGGCCTCCTCCCAGGGCTTTCCCAGTGCGTCGCGTTCCGTCTCCACCAAGGTCTTGCCCTTGGCGGTCAGGTGGAACGTCTTGCCGGACTCCGTTGACGCAATCTCAACGAGACCTTCGTCCTCGAGTTGCTGAAGGATCGGGTACACCGATCCGGGGCTTGGGCGCCACGCTCCATTGGAGCGCTCGCTCAACTCTTGGATGATTTGATAGCCGTTGCGAGGTGACTCTTCGAGCAAGACCAAGACGGCTGCTCGAACGTCGCCACGCATGCGACGACGTCCGCCACGGGGCGGGAATCCGCCTCGGAACATCTCGTCGCCACGACCAAAAGGTCCTCCGCGGTGTGCACCGGGGGTGCGTCCGCGTCCGCGTCCGCGAGGTCCACGCTCGCGCTGCGAGCGCTCTTCGTGGTTGTGTTCATGGAATTCGTGATTCATAGTTTTCTCCTACGTTGTAATTTCGAATATAACGATATATCGGAATAGGACGTTTGTCAAGGGGTAATATCCAAATCTTGGAAGCCCAATGAAATAAGCCCTTTGGACTGTACTAGTGTACTAGTACATGGCATCGAACGACCCAACCATCCGATTCCGGCTCGATCCTCGCAGTGGCGTGTCGCCCTATCGCCAACTCGTCGATCAAGTGCGAGAGGCGCTCGTGGCTGGTCGGCTCCAGCCGGGAGATCAGCTGCCGGCGGTGCGAGAAGTGGTGACGCAGATAACGATCAATCCCAACACTGTGCATCGTGCCTACCGAGAACTCGAATACCTCGGTCTCACCATTCCCCAGCGCGGCTTGGGGACATTCATCGCTGCGGGCGCGGTTGACGAGGCCGGCGATGATCAGTCGAATGCCGCGAAGCGTCTTCGGTTATTGATCGATCAGATGCGCGCGCAAGGCGCCAGCGACGATGAGATTCGCGCATTGGTGAGTAATCGTCTCGAATCGGAAATTGACGCTGACTCGTGACAGAAGCTCCGGCAGTCCTCGAGGCGGCAGGCCTCGGACGACGGTACCGTCGAACGTGGGCCCTGTCCGACTGCACGCTTTCTATTCCACAAGGTCGGGTCGTCGCACTCGTTGGTCCCAACGGCGCCGGAAAGTCGACCCTACTGAGAATCGCCGCCGGCCTCACTCCGCCAACGACGGGCTCACTCAGTCTCTTCGGGACTAATGCGCTGAATCCGACGCCGAGTCTCAAGAGTCGAGTGGGTTTTCTCGATCAAGAACGACCGCTGTACAGTTCGTTTCGCGTTTCTGAGATTCTGCACTTTGGGCAGAGCTCCAATCCTTCGTGGAACATGACCGTCGCGCACGAGCATCTCGACCGGTTGAACATCTCGTTGCGCAGTCGAGTGTCGAAACTCTCCGGCGGTCAACAGGCGCAGGTCGCGCTCACTGTCTGTTTGGCCAAGGAGCCCGAACTTCTCTTGCTGGACGAACCGGCCGCGGCTCTCGACCCCGTGGCCCGCGAAGACTTATTGCGTCTGCTCATGCGCCAAGTAGCCGATAGCGGATCAAGTGTCATTCTCTCAACGCATTCGTTGAGTGACGTCGCCGCGATCTGCGACTACGTGGTCGTGCTTGCGCGCTCACGCGTGGTGCTCGCGGACGACATTGAGTTCGTGTTGGAGTCACATCGATTGATCTCTTCTCTTCGCGGAGATGCGACAGTACTGCCCGACGGTGCGATTGCCGTTGACGAACGAAATAGTGCTCGCCAAACTGCTGCACTCGTACGCGTCGAGTTGCCCCTGAATGAGACAGGGTGGAAGATTGAGCAGCCCACCCTCGAAGAAATCGTGATGGCGTATCTTCGCGCCGGTATTGCATCGCCACTTGAAAGCGACGAGGTCCGATTTGAAAACCGGGAACGGACATGACGTGGACCGCGTGGCGTCGTGCGCGAAGTGTTGTCTTTGCCATGGCGGTCGTCATTGTCGCGGTCGTCGCTGTGTTGCTTCTCATGGGCGTCCATCAGCAACTCGTGTGGAGCGAGTATCTGCGTCGGCCGTGCAGGGGAGGTTTTCCAACTGGGCACCTTGACTACTGCGAACGTGCCGTCGCCCAGGTTTCTAATGCTTCGCGGTACAACACCTTAATCGTTTTCGTAGTGATTGCTCTTGGTCCATTATTTGGCGTTGTGCTTGGGGTAATCGCTGTGGCTCAAGAAATTGAGCGCCGCACTGTTCGACTCTCATGGACGCAATCGCAGTCGAGACAGAAGTGGTTGGCGAGCAGTTTTCTCGTGAACATTGCGACACTCGTGGTTCTCTTCGTACCTCTGTGTTTGGTCGCGACCTGGTGGAATCGTGTAGCGCATTATGCGCCGAGAATTCGATTGAATGGATTTCCAATCACCGGATTCTCGATTCTCTTCATGTCGATCTTCGCCTTCGTTTTGGTCGGCACCGTGGGTATGTTCGTGCGAAAATCAGGCTGGACGTTCGCTGTGGGATTCGTGGTCGCCATCGCGTGTATCTACGCCGTCGAGTACTACGTACGTCCGGACCTCGCGCCCACAACATTCGTGAAAGTCGGCACCTCGTCAGTCGAGCTCGGTTCGGCGAGTGGCTTTTACGGCTCTAATGGCGTTCCCCCAAATGCCTGGGAGAAGAGCAATGGGATTGCACTCGTTGGTTCTAGAAGCGCTCCCAGCGCAGCAACTATGAATACGCTCTCGCGAAGACTGAGCGACTGCTACGCGAGTCCAATGGGAAAAGAAAAGAATGGCGATAACGACTGCATACATAAGACCAACATTGAATTCTTCGCCTTGTACGTACCGGATAGCGAATACTGGACCGTTCAACTACGCGAAGGATCGATCTACGCCGGCATCACCCTTCTACTTGCGGGAGCCGGCTTCCTTACCGTGCGACGGATGCTCGCGTAACTTGCAAGCGCGAGTCCGGTGGAACCGACTCTCCAATGCCGATCGGGGCGATCGCTGACTTATGCACTTCTCCGGCGATGCGCTTGATCGAATGGAGTCGGGCGTCCCACTGAGACACACTAATTTTGCAGACTTTACGGGAGCTGAATCCTGGAAGGATACGTCGCCGCCGCGCTCGCGTCCTATATCGTTCGCGCGGGGCAGTGTCGTGGCCACGGGCGCGCCGTTTCAAATCGGCACGCGGATGCCAGCAGCAGGTCTTCGCGGAACCGCGGTCCAATGACCTGGAGTCCAACCGGGACATTTGACGCCGTGAGGCCGGCCGGGACGCTCAGCGCCGGAAGGTTGACAAGGTTGGCGAGCATGGCCAGTACGACGGACATGCCGGCGTGCACCTCCACGCCATTGATGTCGCTCGGCATCGGACCTTCCGCAGCGAACGGAGGGGTCGATGAGGTTGGCGTGAGGATGAGATCGACGTCATCGAAAATGGCGGCCACCTCATTGACCAATGTGCGTCGGTCGAATTCAATGGACGCGAGCCAGGGCAGTGTCTTGGTGCTCAGATACGTCCACCCCGACGCCGAGCGCGGGTCGAGTTCGTCACGACGGTTCTCCCACAGATCACGCTCTACGCCTACGAATTTGTCAGCGCCTTCTATGGCGGCATAGGTGCGGACGTAGTCCTTCAGAACGATTGGTCGATCCACCAGCGTTGCGCCCAACGCGGCCGCAAAAGCCAGTGCGGCCTCTTCACAGAGGTGAGCGACGTCGGGATCGAGGACGGCGAAACCGAGGTCACGTGACCACGCAATGCGAAGAGTGGAGAGATCGGTGTTCTCGAGAGCGTCGACGTAACTCGTTGTCGGGGTTGGTAAACAGGTTCGATCTCGACTGTCCGGTCCGGCCATGACATCGAGGAGCAACGCCGTGTCGCCAATCGTGGTCGTTAGTGAGCCGACGACGGAGTTCTGGGCCAGGTGCGTATCGCCCAGCGTGGGGATCCGTCCGTACGAGTTCTTCAAGCCGACGAGTCCCGTAAAGCTGGCTGGCGTGCGAATCGAACCTCCGCCGTCACTCGCGGTGGCGAAGGGGACCATTGCACTCGAGACCGCTGCGCTCGAGCCACCACTCGAGCCGCCGGGCGTGCGTTCGAGGTCCCAAGGATTGCGAGTGACGCCAAGTAGTGGACTGGCGGTGTACGCCCACGCACCAAACTCCGGCGTCGCAGTCTTTCCGATTGGGATGGCGCCCGCGTTGCGAAGCCGTCCCACGTGAATGGCGTCAGCCGTTTTCGCCGGACCATTCGCGAACCATCGTGACCCACGACTCGTGGGCATGCCGGCGCAGTCGTCGAGGTCCTTCACGCCAAAGGGCACGCCGGCGAGTGGGCCCAGGTCGTCGAGCCGGTGTTCGCGCACGGCGGCGTCGACGACAGCAGCCTCGGCCAACGCGCCTTTGTCGTCAATGAACACAAAGGCGTTGAGGGCGGGGTTGTGGCGCTCGATGGCGTCGAGGCTCTCGCGCACGAGTTCCGTTGCGGAGAGGTCACCGGAGCGCACCATCCGTGCAGCGTCAACGACTGAAGGCATTTCCATTCAATCGTCCTATCAGTTCCGCGCCGTCACGTTGTTCGCGGAGTCGATTCGCCATCGGACAACGAGGTCCGGGGCGGGGAGAAGCGAAGTGCGCTCGAAAAAACTGCGAGACAGGCCAGGGCGAAGCCGCACAGCACGATCGGCACGACACGAATCCCAAACGAGGAGACCATGACACTCTCAATCGCCGGGCCGATGACCCCTCCGGCCATCATGCACAAGATGAGGAGTGCGACGCCATCACCATCGTGCGGTATCAGCGCGGTGTACCAAATCAGGCCCATCGGGTAGACGAGAGCGAGGGCGAAGCCCACGAGTGGATAGAGGAAGGGTGCGGCGCCGGTCGCGTAGGCGCCGGCACAGAGCGCGGCGGCGAACGCGAGGCCTCCGAGTACCAAACGTCGATCAGAGTGACGTCGCCCGACGGGACCGGCCAATACTCGTCCAATCGCGAGACCGAGCCAGAATCCAGCGGTGATGGCGCTCCCGAGAGAAGCCGAGAGACCACCACGATGCAACTGCGGTGCGATCCATCCGGCCGTCGTTGTCTCCGTCGCGACGTAGAGGATGTACGCCGCGATGAAGGTGCCAAGAATTCGGCGACGCCGTTCCGTGCTCACTCCGAGCGGGTCTCGCTGAGGTGCATCGCGCATCGGCGGCGCAATGATGCCGCTGTTGCCGAAGGTGAGCACGACCGCCGACAGCGCGATGGCTCCCAGCAGGTAGCGATAGTTGTTCGGATGCACGAGGACAATCAGGAGTGGTCCGATTACTGCCCCCAGTCCGTAGCCGGCGTTGGACACACTGAGACGGCGAGCTCGCCCCTCCATGCGTGTTCGAACGAGCAAGGTTATGAGTGAGAAATCGACGCCCCCAAAGCCGACACCCATGACGAAGATTGACGCCAGGAATACAAACCAGTCCGGCGAAAGTGCGGCCCCACAGGCACCGACAGCCATGGTGAGGAGCGTGATCGTCAAGACGATGTTGCCGGTCAGATGTTTGATGGTGTACCAGCCCAGGGGAACACCACAGAACGCGCCGACGAAGTACACGCTCAGCACGACGCCCGCGTCCGGGAGAGAAATATGGAATCGCTGGGCGAACGTGACGAGGAGTGGACCGAACAAAGATGAGAGCATCCCGAAGACGATGAGGTCAGCCGTCGCGCTCGCCATCGCGAGTGGCCGGAACGTTACGTCGGCGAGGTCGTTCTCCTGACCGGTATGTGAATCGAACGTCACGAGCGTGCGCCCGTCAGTTCGCTGCCACGACGACGCTCACGCCGAGTCGGCGTCGCGCGAAGGAATCGTGGTTGTTGTGAGGTAGTCGCGCTGCACTTTGCGCTCCGTCTCGTAGCGCGTTAGCGCTTCGCGAGTGGTATTGCGTGACACAACCTCTGCGACGGGGACGTCCCACCACGAACCGGAGTCCGGCGCCACGACCATCGGGTCGGTTTCAATCCGGATCACGGTCGTCGTCGTATTGGAGCGTGCTTGCGCGAGCGCGTCGCGTAACTCAACGATGTCTGCCGCGCGCAACACCGTGGCCCCGAGGCTGGCCGCGTTGGCCGCCAGGTCGACGGGAAGTTTCTCGCCCGCGAGATGACCACTGGCGTCGCGGAATCGGTAGTTCGTTCCGAAGCGCTCGACGCCGACCGACTCAGAGAGTGCGCCGATGGATTGGAAGCCGTGATTGACCACGAGGACGACGATGATCTTGATCCCCTCTTGGATCGCGGTCACGAGCTCTGAGTTCAGCATGAGATACGAGCCGTCACCGACCATCACGTAGACCTCGCGGTCTGGCGCGGCCATCTTGACACCGAGTCCGGCGGCGATTTCGTAACCCATGCAGGAGAATGCGTATTCGACGTGGTAGCTCTTGGGGTCCCTCGTTCGCCACAGTTTGTGGAGGTCGCCAGGCAGGCTGCCCGCCGCCGCGACGACGACGTCACGGTCGCCACTCGACGCTTCGACGGCACCGATGACTTCACTCTGGCCCGGTAGAGGACTGTGTCCCAGGGCGTAGGAGTCCTCGACCTTCTCGTTCCACTGGCGCGATAACTCGCGGCAGTGTCGTTCGAAGTCATCGTCCACGTGCCAGTCGGCGAGTTGCTCTCCGAGTTGCGCCAGTGCTTCGCGAGCGTCGGCCACAATCGGTGCACCAGAAAGCTTCGTCGTATCGAACGGCGTCACGTTGATGTTGACGATTCTCACCGAAGGGTTTTGGAACACGGAGTTCGACGCCGTCGTAAAGTCGCTCCATCGGGTGCCAATGCCGATAACAAGGTCCGCGTCGCGGGCCACTTCGTTGGCCGCGGTCGAGCCCGTGGCTCCAAGGGCTCCGAGGCTGGCCGGGTGGTCAAAACGAAGCGATCCCTTGCCCGCCTGCGTTTCAGCAACGGGTACCCCCGACGATGACACGAACGAGTCGAGCACGTCGGTGGCGTCGGCGTAGATCACGCCGCCACCGGCAACGATGAGCGGTCGTCTCGATTCGCGCAACAGCGTCGCAAGTCCGCCGATCAGTCGCGCCTCCGCCGGCGGACGTCGAATGGACCACACTCGCGGAGCGAAGAGCGCATCAGGAAAATCGAACGATTCGGTCTGGACGTCCTCGGGGAGTGCGAGTGTCACCGCGCCCGTCTCGGCGGGATCGGTGAGTACGCGCATCGCGTGCAGTAGGGCCTGGGGTAGTTGTTCGGGACGCCAAATACGGTCGAAGTACTTCGACACCGGGCGCAGGCAGTCATTCACCGACACGTCCATCGACGTCGCGTCTTCCAGTTCTTGAAGGACGGGATTGGCTCGTCGGGTAGCGAAGACATCTCCGGGCAAGAGGAGAACCGGAATGCGATTCGTTGTCGCAACCGCCGCGCCCGTCACCAGATTCGTGGCACCAGGTCCGATCGAGGTCGTGCACGCAAACGCGCGCAGTCGATTCGACATCCGGGCGTAACCCACGGCGGTGTGCACCATTGCCTGCTCATTGCGCGCGAGATAATACGGGAACTCTTCACCGCTCTCGAGGAGCGCCTCGCCGAGCCCAGCGACGTTGCCGTGGCCAAAGATGCCAAAGCATCCCGCGAAGAAGCGATTGGTGTGACCGTCGCGTTCGACTGACTGCACCGAAAGGAATCGCACCAGCGCTTGAGCGACCGTCAGTCTCATAGGACCCCTCGCGACGATGTCATGGGAAGACGAGGGTCGATCTCTTTGCCCCGCCATGATTCGCGCAGCCAGGCGTGGGTCGGGTCATCACAGAACGCCATCGTTCGTTCCTCGGCGGGACCAGCGAGCACATTGAGAAAATACAGGTCGTAACCGGGCGAGGCCATGGTGGGCCCGTGATAGCCGTAGGGAATGAGAATCGCGTCGCCAGTTGCGACTTCGGCGAGCACGTCGATCTGTCGATCCGGGCCGGAACTGTACACGCGTTGGTAGGCACCCGGTCCCGGTTCGCCGCCCTGCGCGCCGCCGCGAACTTCGAAGTAGTAGATCTCTTCGAGTTGCGCCTCTCCCGGTCGGACCTCGTCATGCTTGTGCGGCGGATACGAAGCCCAGTTTCCTCCCGGCACGAGAATTTCGACTGCGACGAGACGATCAGTTTCGAATCCTTCGGGTGAGGCGAAGTTGATGCATTGGCGACTCGACGAACCTGCGCCACGTAGCTCGACGGGCACGTCGTCGGCGCGACCGTAGCGCGCGGGCAATACGTTGTGCGCGACAGCGCCCGCGAGCGCGAAGCGGCCACCGAGTTCACTGTGCACGCTCACGCTTGACGCAGGCGGTACGTACGCGAAATCGGAGACTCGCTCGAAGACGCTCGTGCGACCCTCGAGTTCGAAGCGTTCGTCACCGCAGCTGACAGTGCAACTGCCCGCGAGTGGGAGCACGATCCACTCGGAGTCATCAGTCGTCCAGTCAAACGTTGTGCCGGGCGCGAGCACGACGACGCGAAGTGAGCTGTAGGTCCAACCCGCGCTTGCGGGCGAGATGTCGACGGAGTAACCGTTCGCGTCAGGTTCGCGTGCGCGCAAATGCAACGATTGGGTCATAGAAGACTGACGGCCGTCTTGACGGCCGTCGAGACGTCGTCGTCCGGTGGATAGAGCAAGTTGCGTCCGACGACGAGACCGCGCACGCCCGGTAGGCGCAGCGTCTTCTCCCACTGCTCGAACATCTCGTCGGGTCGGTCACTTCGCGGTCCGCCGAGAAGAACGAGCGGCATGGTGGTCGCTTCGGCGACCCGCTCCATTTCGTCGACGACGGGGACCTTGAGCCACGTGTGCGACGATGTCGCACCGAGAGCGCTCGCGACGGCCATGGAGCGAATCACGCCGGCAGCCGTCAGGTCGTGCTGTATTCGTCCTTCTACGCGATGACTCATGAATGGTTCCAACATTGCGATTCGATCGGCCGCCGCGAGCTTCGTTACTGCCTTCGCGCAGGACTCCAGGGTGTTCGCTGTGCCCGCATCCTCAAGATTGATGCGCAGCAACATCTTGCCGCCGTCGAGTCGTGACTCGACGATCGACTCGACCGTGTAACCCGTGAAGCGATCGTCCATTTCGAAGACCGCCCCCGGCAGACCACCTCGGTTCATGGATCCAAAGACGTACTTCTGATCGAGTGCTCCGAGCAGCATGAGGTCCTCGATGATGTCGGGTGTTCCGAGCACACCATCGACACCTGGAATGTCGAGGGCGGTGATGAGACGGTCCAGCAGCTCGTAGCGACTCGCCATCGCGATTTGATTGGTCCCGACGTCGAGCATTCCTCTCGCCGTGTGGTCGGCGGCAACGATTAGTAATCGACGCGTTTCCGTCGACGTCGATCGAAGTTCGCGGCGTTGCGCCGCCTCGGCGATGGCCTCCGGTCGAAGGAACCTCGTCTCCAGTAGCAGTTCTCGTTCTTTCTGATTCACACTCGTTCCCCCTCTAGCACTTTTCGTACTTCATCTTCAGTTGGCATTGCTTCAGAACAGGCGAGCCGTGATGCCACGATTGCACCGGCCGCACTCGCGAAATGAATCGTCTCGTCGAGCGGCCATCCAGAGAGCACACCATGACAGAGCGCTCCGCCGAAGGCATCGCCGGCGCCCAGTCCGTTGACGACCTCGATCTCGATGGGCGAGACCTCAACACGCTCGCTCTTGGTCTTGGCGAGTACGCCATCTGGTCCCAGCTTGACGATGACCAGTTCCTGACCGAGCTCCAAGAGACGATCGGCCGCCACGTCGGGGTCTTGGCTATCGACAGCGACCTCGACTTCACTCAGATTGCCCACGGCGATCGTCGTGAACGCCAGTGCGTCACGCGTGGCACTTCTGGCATCTTCTCTCGACGTCCAAAAGGAGGGACGAAAGTCGAGGTCGAGAACGGTTGGATGCATTCGGTTCCGCGCTTCGAGGGCCACCATTGTGGCCGAGCGACTTGGCTCCATGGAGAGTCCGCTCACCGTCGCCCAGAACAGGCGAGCGAGCGCAATTTCCGTGAGATCAAGTTCTGATGGATAGATCTCGAGGTCGGGTGCCTTGGGCGCTCGGTAGAAGTAAATAGGGAAGTGGTCGGGTGGGAACGTTTCACAAAATGTGACCGGTGTCTGGAATCCAGCGCAGTCCGACACGAAGCGATCGTCGACCCCGAATCCCTGCAGCGCGGCGTGGACGTACGCGCCAAAGGGGTCCGGACCGGTGCGACTGATGAGTGCGGTGCGCTGACCAAGCCGGGCAGCGGCGACCGCCACGTTGGTGGGGCTCCCTCCGAGGAATTTGTCAAAATGCTTGACGTCGACCAGACTGCCGTGTTGCGTTGGGTAGAAATCGACGCCGACGCGACCAATGGTGATGACGTCAAACGGCTCGTTCACGACCGATCCTCTGCCCTGCAATGGGCTCCTTGGGCACGGCACCGACTCGAGTGAGATGACATGTCGGGGGCGAACTTACCCAAAAGCGTTTCCGGTCCGCGCGGGACTCCGATCGGCGTGGACCGATCGGATCGCAATGTGCCCAATTTCGACAAAACTGGCATATGTCAGGACAATAGCAGTACCGACGTGTTTGCGATATAGACTTTTGTTAGGTCGCCTGACAAAGGATTGGAATGGCTCGCCAAGAAGTGCTGGCTTACAACCCGTTGAAGACGATGGTGCTCGACCGTGACAGCCCGGTACCCCTGTACTTCCAATTGGCCCAACACTTTGAGAACGAGATCAAAGCTGGGAGTCTCGTCTCGGGCGACCGACTCGAGAATGAAGTGAAGATCGCCGAGGACCTGGGACTTTCGCGTCCCACCGTGAGAGCCGCATTTGGCTATCTGGTCGACAAGGGCCTCGTGCTTCGTCGCCGGGGTCAAGGGACCATCGTCACGAAGGGCAAAGTAAGCCGTTCGGTGAAACTCACGAGCCTCTTCGATGACTTGGCGAAGTCCGGAAAGACTCCCACGACGAAGGTGCTTCACAACGAAGTGATGAAGGCATCGGACCTGGTAAAGAGTGCTTTAGGGCTGGACGACAACCAACTGGTCATCTACCTCGAACGGCTCAGATTCGGCGAGGGGGAACCGATCGCCCTGATGCACAACTACCTCCCGATCACGTTGGTGACGATGAGCAGTGAGATGCTCGAACAACATGGTTTTTATGAGATCCTGCGCGCGAGCGGCGTCTTCCCGGACCACGCAACGCAGCGCATTTCGGCGAAGAACGCCTCGACGGTGGAAGCGAACTTTCTCAATGAACCGCGTGGGACTGCACTTTTGACAATGGAGCGAACGACGTATGACGCCTCGGGGAGGGCGATTGAATTCGCCCAACACGTCTATCGGGCGGCGCGCTATTCCCTGGTGACTTCGGTGAACATCGGCGACGCCTCCGCCGATTAACGGCTCACTACATTTGATAGTAGTTATTGACAAGCATTTGGATATGCACTACGGTCGCTCGCAGAGCAGCCTTACAAAGGCTGGTCGGCGACTTCGCATTTGTCGCGGGAAGTGCGTATTTTACGACTACAGGGCAGCTTGCTTGGAGGGCAGTGGAAACACTGGGGGGAACGAGAGCGTGCGGACGTAGGACGTCGTGTCGCTGCGCGCCCCGCGACGGTGTCGTGAGGACCTGCGCGTGAACGAGATTCGTTTTGATCACGTGTGGAAACTCTTCGAGGGCAACGCGGTTGTCTCCGACCTCAATCTTGAGATTCCCTGTGGTGAGTTCCTCGTCCTCGTTGGCCCGTCGGGTTGCGGCAAGACGACCTCGCTGCGTATGCTCGCCGGCCTCGAACGTCCGAGTCACGGCCGTATCTGGATTGGCGACAAGGACGTCACGGACGTGCCCACGGGCCAACGCGACTTCTCGATGGTGTTCCAGAGTTACGCGCTCTATCCGAATATGACCGTCTACAAGAATCTGGCCTTTGGTCCAAAGGTGCGTAAGGAGCCTCGCGACACGCTTCGTCAGCGAATCCTCGACGTGGCCGACCTCCTCGAAATTCGCCACCTGCTCGATCGGGCACCGGCTGCACTCTCGGGCGGGCAGCGCCAGCGAGTCGCGCTGGGTCGCGCCCTCATACGTGAACCAGAAGTCTTCTTGATGGACGAGCCACTCTCCAACCTCGACGCCGCGCTTCGCGTTCAAATGCGCGCGGAGTTGATTCGACTCCACCAGCGGCTCGAAGACACGACCACGGTCTACGTCACGCACGACCAGGTCGAGGCGCTGACTATGGGCGACCGGGTGGCGGTCTTGAAAGACGGCGTCCTTCTTCAGGTTGACTCCGCCAATGATCTCTATGAAAATCCCGGTTCGGTCTTCGTGGGCGAGTTCATTGGCTCGCCAAAGATGAACATCGTGCCCGGCACGCTGCACGTCAGCGACGGTTCGATCGTGATCGAGTGCTTGGGTGTTCGCACGGACGTGACGTTTGAGCTCGCGGGGCGACTTGGTCCTTCGGCGACCAATGGCCCGGTACTCATAGGGATTCGTCCCCACGATCTGCATCTGGCGGGAGAAACGGCCACGGACGGTCCGAAGGTCAAGGTGGTGGTGGACATCTGCGAGCACACGGGGACCGAGATTTTCGCGACCGTCGATCTCGACGGGCAGCGCTTGATTGCGCGCCTCCCTCGTTCGCCCGTCCCTCTGGCCGGGCAGTCGCTCGAACTGACATTCAACAAAGATCGTCTCCACCTCTTTGACGTCGAGTCACGACTGAGTTTGATGGTCCGTCAGCCCGAACGTGAGCACGTCACCGTCACCACCGAGTCCTCCAGTGAACAGCCAACTTTGTAACAGTCAATGAAAGGAAATGAGGGGAAACAAATGAAAGTAATGCTTAGAGGTGCAATACCGAGATTGATCGCCGGCACGGCCATCATTGCTTTGTCGACCGCGAGCCTCGCAACGGGTGTCGCATCGCAAGCGGGTGCGTCGTCGAAGGTAACGATCTCGGTGGCGTACGCAGCCAACACCACGTTCGACACCACTCCGTTGGGTCTGACCTGGTGGACGCAGGTGAAGAAAGAGTTTGAGAAGCAGTATCCGAATGTCACCGTGAATCTTGACGCGGTCCCGGGTGGTGAGCCGGACTTCTTGACGAAGTTGGCGTTGCTCTACCACTCGACGTCAACTGCTCCCACGCTGGCCCAGTTCCCGTCGACCGAGATTGCGTTGTACCAGTCGACTGGCTACTTGGCGAACATGAACAAGTACCTGGCGACGACGTCGTGGTTCAAGGACTACCCGAAGGTCATTCAGAACGAGGGAAAGATCGGCGGCAAGATCTACGCCGTCAGCTCCGGTGAGAACAACGTTGGTCTGTACTACGACAAGGCGATTCTCCAGAAGGCGGGTATCGCCCTCCCCTGGCAGCCCAAGACCTGGAACGACATCATCAGTGCGGCCAAGAAGATTAAGGCCGCTGAACCGAAGATCATTCCACTCTGGGTGGACGCGGGCACAAGTGCCGGTCCCAATGGCGCCGGCTACGGCATCTTGAACCTGTTGGCGGGCTCGAGCACGCCAACCATTGAGACGTCCAGCGGCAAGATGGTGGTCTCCAGCAAGGGCCTGACCGAGACACTGGACTTCTTCCACACCGTCTTCTCCGAGGGACTCGGTGCACCGACGTCACAGCTGTTCAGCCCGAACAACGCTCCTAACATTCCCTCGACCGATTTCTTCAAGGGCACGCTGGGCATTGCGGTCGGCGCAAACTTCCTCGGCGGCAACTGGACCAAGCAGGTCAGCTTCCCGTATTGGGCCAAGGCGTCAAGCGCCATGGGCGTCGCGGGACTTCCCAAGATCCATGGTGGTGGTTACGCCTCCACGTTGAGTGGCTGGGACTATGGAATGTCCTCGACCGCGTCGCCAGCACAGCTGACGGCAGCGGGTGAGTTCATGAACGTGGCACAGGAGCAGACCAACCTGATCGAGGCCGGCAACTGGGCTGGATGGGTGCCGCCGGTGCAGTCCGACTGGACCGTGCCGCTGTACACCAACTTCGCCGCCCCCTTCAACGAAGAGTTCGGCAAGTTGCTCCCGTCCTCCTCCGAGCTCCCGTCCAACGCGAACTACAACGTGTGGGTGCAGGGCATCGAACAGGCGAGTGGTGACATTGCGCTGAAGCCCAGCACCACGGGTGCTCAGGCGCTGGCGACGATGAAGGGTTACGTCACGAACCAGTTGGGTGCGAGCGCTGTTGTTTCGCTTCCGTAGCAAAGAAAAGAACTAGGTAATCAACGAATGAGAAAGGTCCGGTGATGGTGTCGACTGCAGTGGTTGACACCGTCACCGGACCACCTCTTCAAGAACTCTGGAAGACGCGACACGATAAGACGCGTTACCAATGGAGCAGTCTCGGACTCCTCACGCCGACGTTCGCGCTGCTGATTTTCCTCTTTCTCGTGCCCATGGGGTTCGCGATCTATCTGGGGTTGACCAATCTGACGTTGATTGGTCCCACCGCAGTGCACTCGAGCTTTACCGGCACCGCGAACCTGATTCGCCTCAAGGGCGACACGACATTCTGGAGCTCGCTATGGGTTACCGGCATCTTCATTGTCGGCTCGATTGTCGGTGTCGTGGTACTGGGGTACACGTTGGCGTCGCTTCTCATGCGCGCCACTCCGTGGATGCGTGTGGTCGTGGGTGGCATTGTCGTGATCTCGTGGATGATGCCCGCCGTGACGGCCGGTATGACGTGGTACGCGTCGACGACGGGCAACGGCACGTTCGGCACACTCTTTGGACACCCCAACGCCAACCTCCTCGACGCCCAACCACTCCTCGTGGTGACGCTGGCGAGCATCTGGTCAATGACGGGATTTTCCATGCTCGTGATGGGCGCGGCGCTTCGTAACATTCCGAGCGAGGCAATCGAGGCGGCCATTGTCGAGAATGCGTCAACGTGGCAGCGATTCCGGATGATTGTCTTGCCGCTCCTGCGACCAACGATGACGGCGATCGTGCTGCTCACCGGCCTGTTGGCGTTGGCGAACTTCGCGTTGATTTACATCATGACCCAAGGTGGTCCCGGCAACTCGACGAACATCCTGCCGCTCTACTCGTACCAACAGGCCTTCACGTTCAACAACCTTGCGTACGGCGCGCTGATCGGCAACGTCATGGTGCTCATCGCGACCGTCTTTGGCGTCTTCTACGTTCGAATCACTACGAGGCGTATATGACCCACAATGACAGTGCGTCGACCAGTCAAGTTACGACGACGGTCGTCGATGAGCCAATCCGTCCACCGGAGAATCGTCAGACGCAGCGCACGCTTGTGCGCAGCCTGACGCTTCACACGATTCTCGCCGGGCTCGGGATCTTGTTCCTCGCTCCCATGCTCTGGCTCTTTCTGGCCTCCATCGACTCGCACGCGTCCTGGGGCATCGAATGGCCACACTTCTCGCTGATTAATTTCCGACACGTACTTACGGGCAGTCTGCTCCACTCCTTGTGGAATAGCGTCGTCCTCGCGTTCATTTCCACCACGATTGCGTCCGTGGCTGGTGTCTTCGCCGCCTACGCGCTGTCGCGTCGACGGATCCCGTTCAAGGGCCCGCTCATCCTGTTCATCATCTTCTCGTCGGGCGTGCCACTCGCGATCATGGTGATCCCCGTCTACGAGATCTTCTCGAGGTTCGGCTTCCTCTCCATACTTCCGACGGCCGTCTTCCTCTCCGTGACCTCGCTACCCTTCGAGGTCTATTTGATGAAGAATTTCATTGACGCTGTCCCCACCGACCTCGAGGAGGCGGCCCGCATGGAGCGCGCTTCGACCTTGCAGGTGTTGCGACGAGTGGTCATTCCGCTGGCGCTGCCCGGTATCGCGGCTGCGGCCATCTTTGGCTTCGTCAACGCGTGGGGTTCGTTCGTCGTTCCACTCATCTTGATAAGTCCCGCGAACCAACAGCCCGCTCCCATCGCGATCTACACCTTCCTCACGCTGCCTAAAGCCCAGTTCGGCAACATTGCCGCCTACTCTCTCATCTTTTGTGTACCCGTCTTCATCCTCTACGCCGTCTCCTCGCGCCTCTTCCGAGAAGGTTTCGTCCTGGGCGGGGGCGTGAAGGGATGAGGCGACACGGCAACACCACTGGCGTCGTGGTGAACCCGACGCGTCGCCCTGTTCGAGACGGGGCCGTGACATGACTCGACGACTACGAGTCGGCGTGATCGGCGTCGGCGTCATCGGGCAGGTCATGCACCTGCACTTCCTACGTGAGTTGAAAGATCGCTTTGAAATCGCCGCGATCTGTGACCTTTCGATCGACACTGCTCGCGGCTGCGCCGATGAGTACGGCGTCGAAGCTGTCTTCACCGACTGGCGCGAGATGCTGCGCAGTCCACTCGACGCAGTACTCGTGCTCACGTCGGGCAGTCACGCTCCGATCGCGGTCGAGGCCGCACGGGCCGGCCTTCACGTCTTCGTCGAGAAGCCAATGTGCTTCTCGACCGCGGAGGCGACCGAGATGGTTGATGCCGCGACGTCCGCTGGCGTCACCCTTATGGTCGGCTACCCCAAGCGCTACGACCCCGCCTTCGTACGCTTTCGCGAGGAAGTGTCCCGCATTGAGGGTCCCAAACTTCTTCGGGTCACGACGACGGAGTCACCGTTCCTTCCCTACATTGAGCACTACACACTCGTGGCCCCGGGATCGGTGTCCGACACCGTGTTGGCCCCGCTGCGCGAGGACTCGCACCGACGACTGGTCGCAGCGATTGGTACGGACGACGCATTCCTGGTCGAGCAGTATCAGGCCGTACTTCTCGACACGCTCGTGCACGAGATCAATACCGTGCGGGGCGTGCTGGGCGAGCCCGCGCGACTCGACTACGTCGACATGCGCAAGGGTTCGCTCGCGGTCATTCTTAACTACGGACCGACGTCCGCGGCCATTCACTGGGTCGACGTGCCGGGCATGACGCGTTATTCGATGGAGTTCATGATGTTCGGATCGTCACAGCGCGCGACCTTGACCTTTCCCTCGCCGTACCTGCGCAACGCGCCCACGATGCTCGAGCTCGAGAGCGGCACGGCGAATGACGTCGCGTCGTGGCGTCGCGACGACGTGACCTCCTACGAGAGCGGCTTCAAGGAGGAACTCGTTGCGTTCTACGACGCGGTAACCGGCGTCGCGCCAGTTGCGACTGACGGCGCCGACAGCGGACGCGACATTGCGATGTGCCAGGCGATCATTCGTTTCGTGCAGGACGGTAGACCAATAGAGCGCCCCACGGAGTACTAAGGGTAAATCGCAGTCGATGAGAAGTCTCGAAGTCCCAACAAAAGGAAGAGAACAATGAAAGCAACAGTCGCCAACGCGCCGATCAGTTACGGAGCCTTCGAGCTCACGGTGGGAATCGACCCGAACGTCCCTGACGGCGAGCAAATCTTGGACGAGGTGCAGAACGCGGGCTACGCCGGCATCGACCTCGGTCCCGTCGGCTACCTCGGCGATGGTCCCGTCCTCGCCGAGCGCCTCGCCGCACGACAACTCGGGCTCGCGGGCGCGTACCTGGAGTTCCCCTTCACCGACCACGAGGCGTTGAAAAGTCTCTACCCGGAGCTCGACGCGATGCTTGATACATTCGACGCCGTTCGTTCCGTCGTCCCTGGACCGGCTCCCCGTCCGACCATCGCCGACGCCGGCAGCGACGCACGTCGCGCCGCACCCGGACGCAGTCACTCGGACCCGTCGCGCGGCCTCGATAACGAAGGATGGGACCGCATGAAGGTTGGCCTCGCCTCAGTCGTCGAGCGCTGCCGTGCCCGCGGCTACGAGCCAACGTTCCACCACGAGACGGGCACGTACGTGGAGGCGCCGTGGGAAATCCAGCGCATTCTCGACATCTCCGACGTTGGGTTATGCCTTGACACCGGCCATTTCTTCATTGGGGGCGGTGACCCCGTCGTCGCAATCCACGAGTGGGCCGATCGAATCAATCACGTGCACGTGAAGGACGCGCTACGCGCAGTAATGGACGGCATCATCGCGGACAATGCGCCAACGACGAGTATCTGGTCACGCGAGGCGTTCCCCGCGTTCGGCGAGGGCGACGCCAATGTCGCGGGCGTCCTCGCGGCGCTGCAGCAGATTGACTACGAAGGTTGGCTCGTCGTGGAGCAGGACATCTTCCCCCAGACCTCCGATCGATTCGCGCAGGCCATCGATGACCAGAAGAAGAATCGCGTCTACCTCGCCGATCACCAGGTCTAGGTAACGCGATGTTCCGAATCGGACTGGTCGGTGCCGGAAGAATGGGGCGTACGCACCTACGCGCGCTGCAAGAGAACAGCACCGTACGAATAGTCGCGGTGGTTGAACCGGTCGACTCGTTGCGCGACGAGGCCGAGTCGAGCTTCGAGGTCACTGGCTTCGCCACGCTTGAGGACATGTTGAGTGCGGGCGACATCGACGGCGTACTCATCGTCACGCCGAGCGATTCGCACGTCGAGGTCATTGCCCGCGTGGCGAGCGCGGGGTTGGCGATTCTCTGTGAGAAGCCGTGTGGCGTGACCGCCGACGACACGCGCCGTGCCCAGGCCCTCGTGCGCGAGGCCGGTGTCGCACTTCAGATTGGGTACTGGCGCCGCTTCGTCCCCGAACTTCAGGCGCTCCGTGAAGGGATAGGCAATGGCGACTTTGGCGACGTCCTCTCGCTGTCGTGTCTGCAATGGGATGGTGAGCCTCCTTCGGCGGCCTTTCGCGCGCGCAGTGGAGGGATCTTCATCGACATGGGTGTCCACGAATTCGATCAAGCGAGGTGGCTGACGGGTGGTGACTTCGGTACCCTCAGCGCGTACGCCTCGCCGATCATCGCCGATGACGACTGTGACGACGATCCCGATAGTGCGCAGGTGTTGGCGGCGACATCGTCGGGCACCACCGTCTTCGTGTCACTCGGTCGTCACTACGCCGGCGGCGATATGGCGAGCGTCGAACTCTTTGGTACCAAAGGCCATACGGCGTCACTGTTCTTGAATCCCGACGACGGTGAACGGTCGCAGCTCGAGGCGTTAGTTCGCCAAGCGGAAGCGTTCGCCGAGTTCGCAGGTGGGGGAACCTGTCGCGGGGCGACCGTCGACGACGCCATCGCCGCGCTCGAAGCGGCCGGTCGTTGCGCCGATCAGTTGGCGCAGAAGCGCTGAGCCGTGACGGCGAACAAGGAACTACGAGTTGGCATCGTTGGCTACGGCATGATGGGTCGCGCGCACGCCTACGCCTACCGCGCGGCGCCACTGATCCGACCATCGTCGGTGGCCTTCACGCCCGTCATCATGTCGGGGCGTAACGCAGAAGCTGTCGCAAAGGCGTCCGCGGCGTGCGGCATCGACGATTGGGTCACCGATTGGCGCCAACTCATTGAGCGCAGTGACGTCGACGTCGTCGACGTCTGCACTCCGCCGGGCACCCACGCAACGATCATCGAGGCCGCTGCGCACGCCGGTAAGGACGTGTTCTGTGAGAAGCCACTCGCAACGAACTACGCCGACGCGGTCGCCGCGCGCGACGCAGTCGTCGCCGCGGGCGTTCGTCACGCCATCGGATTTAACTATCGTCGCCTACCCGCGGTGTCGCTCATGGCCGAGATGGTGGCGACCGGCGAACTCGGCGACATCAACTTGTGGCGCGGAACCTGGCTGTCGGACGAATTCGTTGACCCCGATATCGCTTTTGACTGGCGTTTCGAGTCGTCGATGGGCGGTTCCACGATTAGCGACCTCGGCAGTCACCTCATCGACATGGCGATGTGGATGCTCGGTCCGATTGATGACGTGTCGGCAATGTCCTCGACGTTCATCCGCGACCGCGACGCGGGCGGGCAATCCAGGGCCGTCGAGGTCGACGACGCGTCGTCGGCCCTCGTGCGATTCACGTCGGGCGTGCAAGGAACGATGGAGGTCGCGCGAGCGGCCCCCCGTCGACCGTGCGACTTCACTGTCGAGGTCAATGGCAGTAAGGGAACTGCACTGTTTTCCTATCCCCAGTTGAACGAGTTGTGGGTTGGAAGTACGGATGACGATGCACGCCTCTATGGCCTTCGACGTGTTCGGGCCGAACACCCGTCACAACCCGAGACCGCCGGTTGGTGGCCGATCGGCCAGGGCGTGGGTTACGACGCGAGTTTGATTAACCAAGTGGCCGACTTGGCTGCGACGTGGCTGGACCACGAGTGGAGCCCGGACTTTTCAGTTGGCGCCAATGTCGCTGCTGTCTGCAGTGCAATGGAGCGCTCTGCGTCAGACCGTCGCTGGGTTTCAGTGCGCGAGATCGTCGAGTAGAGCGCCGCAACTTCGCTGCAGAAATACGCTCTGACGAAGAATTACAGGATTGCACACCCGGAGAATCTGCGCTGCAAAGAACAAATGGTCTCTCAACCAAACTCGGCGCCATGCAAGGTGTCCTGCACTGGGTCATCGGCGTCCTCGACGGAGGCGAGCATTCGATAACGGTGGGCGTGAAGTTCGCTCCGGTGTACTTCGATCAGTTCTCGATAAGCCTCCCCGCTCCCGCTTTTCGCCGATTCGAGGAGTGATTGGTCGTCAGGACCTGAGGTGTTCTGCAGAAGTGTCAAGACAGACTGCAATTCCTGCCAGAACTCATCGCACGTGTGTTCGCGAAAGGCTCACGACCTTCCATGCCTTGAAATCACCTGCATGACGGCGCCTACGGCGTCAGTATTTTCTGGAATCGACGTGACGCAACGTAAAGACCAACGAGGGCGATGACGAGAAGGTAACTCGCGCGCATGATCATGATCCAGTCGAACTGACCGAGTGAGAACCCTCGCAGCAACGCCGCGGATTGGTAGAGCGGGGAGAATGAGATTATGGCCCCGAGCCATCGCGGATAGAGCGTGATCGGGAAAAACGTCCCCGAGAAGAGAAAGAGCGGCATCTGGACGAGCGCCACGAGGTCGAAGTCCTGCCACGAGCGGATATAGGTGCACACCGCGAGGCCGAAGCAACTGAAGGCGAAGCTCGTGAGGATTGCACCGGGCCAGCAGAGGATCACCCACGGACTTCGCGCGTCACCGAGAAGCGCCATGCAGATGATGAACGACGCCGCGTACAGGGTGGCGCGAACGAGTGCCCACAACACCTCGCCCAGCGCGATGTCGGTCACCTCGAGAGGCGTCGCGAGCAGCGCGTCGTAAGTGCGCGAGATCTTAAGGCGAAAGAAGGGATTGAAGATCGAGTCGATCATGGCGCCGTTCATCGCTGAGGTCGCCAGCATGCCCGGCGCCACGAACGTGGCGTAACTGAATGCATGACCGTCGATGTGTAGGGGGCCGACGAGTTTGTTGAGCCCAATGCTAAGAGAGAGAAGATAAAAGAGTGGCTCGAAAAAGCCCGAAAGCAACATCAGCCACTGACTTCGATAGACGAGGGCGTTTCGTTCGAGGACGCGGACCGACCGGCGCGAGCCGAACAACGGGAGCGCACGTGTCAACATCAGTCCGTCAACCTGCGTCGCATGGTGCGTCGTCCCCAGACAATGCCCAGAGCCGCCATCACCAACAGGAACGTCACGTGCGCCAATTCATTGCTCAAGGTACCTTGACCGAACGCCGCCGCACGGGTGAGTGCGACGCCGTGATAGAGCGGAATGAGCTGCACTATTGGTCGCAAGTAGCCGGGGTAGGCCGAGAGCGGATAGAAGGTCGCGGAGAAGAGGAACATCGGGACGAGGCCGAATCGGTACAGCGCGGTGAACGAGGCGTCGGTGTCCGATCGCGCGGCAAAGGCCACGAGGGGAGCCGAAAAGGCAATCGTCACGAGGGTTCCGATGAGCGGGAGCGTGAGGCACCACCACGACTGCAATGCCCCGAAACAGGCGATGACCAGGGTATAGACAAATGAGGTAGCGAATCCCCTCGTGGCCACCCACGCGAGCTTGCCGTAGAGAATGTCGTCTGGCGCGAGCGGCGTCGCCGCGGCCGCGTGATAGCCCCGCGTCCATTTCACTGACGCGAGCACGGGCCAGAGTGACTCGCCTTCGCCCAACTGCATCGTCGTGGTGGCGAGCAGACTCGGCGCGATGAAGTGCAGGTACGTCTGACCTTCTACTAGCCCGCTGTGCGCGGTGATGAGGTGGCCAACGCCGATCTCGAGCGAGGCGAGAAAGAGAAACGGAAAGAGGAGTGAACTCGCCACCGATCCACGCCACGTCTGTTTGAAGAACAGTTCATGCGCCCACCAACTGCGAATCCATCGGGCATTGCCGACCTTTGTATCAGGGAGACGAGCCATGGTCAGTCGGTAAGCGATCGACCGGTGAGATGGAGGAAAACGTCCTCGAGCGAACTTCGTCGAACGAGCGCGCTCGCGGGAGCGATGCCTGCGGCGTGGACATCGCGTAGGGCGTCGTCGCCGTCATTGACGTACAGGAGGATCCGATCCGGCAGGACTTCGACGCGATCCGCGAACTTCGTGAACTGATTGAAGTACTGCTCGTGATCGTCGGTGGCGAAGCGCAGTTCAACCACCTCGCGCGTCGAGAAGCGCTCGATGAGCGCCCGTGGAGCACCTTCGGCGACGATCTTTCCCTGGTCCATGACGACCAGGCGGTCGCAGAGTTGCTCCGCCTCGTCCATGTAGTGCGTCGTGATGATGAGGGTGACGCCTTCACGCTTCAATCGGTAGAGGCGGTCCCAGAGCAGGTGACGCGCCTGAGGGTCGAGTCCCGTGGTCGGTTCGTCGAGAATCAATATCTCGGGACGGTTCATGAGTCCGCGAGCGATGGTCAGGCGTCGTTTCATGCCTCCCGATAGGTTGTCAACCTTGTCGTTCGCGCGTTCACTGAGTTGGGTGAATTCGAGGAGTTCCGTCGTGCGTTCACGAATGACGCGTCGAGGGAGATCGAAGTAGCGGCCGTACATCAACAAGTTGTTCTTGACCGAGAGTTCGAGTTCGAGTGAATCCTCTTGGGGAACGACGCCGAGACGGCGACGAATCTCGGGGCCGTCAACGCGGGGGTCGAGTCCGAATATTTCGATCGTCCCGTCCGTTGGTTGTGAAATCGCCGAAATCATCCGCATGGTGCTCGTCTTGCCCGCACCGTTGGGTCCAAGGAATCCGAAACTCTCACCCCGATCGATGGCGACGTCGATGCCTTTGACAGCCTCGAAGTCGCCGAATCGCTTGACGAGGTTGCGTGCTTCGAGGATGTGTCCACTCGTCACGAGGCACCTCCACTACGCCGGAGAGCGTGCTGGACCAAACACGATGCGAACTTCACTTTTAACTCCTAGGAACTTTCCCTTAAGAAAGCGATGCGCGGATCGCGCGAATGATTCCACGCCGTTGTGACACTCGCCCCCAATAGTTACGTCTACACGGACCTTGGCGACCGCCAGTTGCCCATTTGCCCGGAGATTTATTGTACTTGGCTGATTGCTCGCGGGCCGGGTCGCAACAGAATTGCAACACTGCGGAAACGACTACTGGAGAAGGTCGTGTTGCCAGTCACGCGTCGTCAGAATCTCGGCCATACGGCGAAGGAAGCGCGCGGCGTACCCGCCGTCGACGGCGCGGTGGTCGAACGTGAGAGCCAACATGCCGACCGAGTGAATGGCAATCGACTCAAGTCCGTCATCGGTCGTGACGACTACCGGCGTTCGAGTGACGGCGTCGGTCGAGAGAATGGCGACTTGCGGTTGGTTGATGATCGCCCCCGTGAGCAATGTCCCGTATGGACCGGGATTCGTAATGGTGAACGTGCCGTGGGCCAGTTCGTCGACGCCGAGCTTCTTCGATCGCGCGCGCGTTGCCACGTCTCGAATTCCCCGCGCGAGGTCGCGAACGCCGGCGTTCTGGGCATCCTGTAGTACCGGTACGACAAGGCCGTCGTTCTCGAGGTCAACGGCGATCCCCAGGTTGACGCGACGGTGCACGATGAGTTCATCGTTGCCAACGGAGGCGTTCAAGTGAGGGAACTCGCGCAGCGTCTCGATGGCGGCGACTGCGTTGAAGGGAAGATAGGTGAGGCTGAAACCCTCATCTTCTTTGAACTTCGCTCCATATTGTCGTCGCACCATGTCAACGCGTTCGTAGTCGACCTCTCGCACCATCAAGGTGTGGGCCGAGGTTGCCTTGGACATCACCATGTGTTGAGCCGTGAGTCGACGAATCTTCGTAAAGGGAATCACTTCGTCGTCGCCACCGGACGCCGTCGTGGAAAGTGTGTTCGCCTGGATCTTCGACTCGACGTCGTTGCGAACAATGGTGCCACTGGGTCCCGAACCTGTGACGGTCGCGGGATCGATGTTATTTTCGCGTATCAAGCGACGAACGATCGGTGACTGCGCCTTGCCCGACTGCGGCGATGGCTGCTGTTCAGCATTCGCGACGTAGTCAAGGACGTCCTGTTTGGTGATTCGACCATTCGGTCCAGTGCCTGCGAGATCGCCGACGTCAAGGTCGTGCTCCTCAATAAGGCGACGAACTACTGGGGAGAGTTGCAAACCATCACCGGCCAAGTCCGGTGGCTTCGATGCGCGAGTGTTTGGAACGCTTGAGGCAACCTTCGCCTGCGCGGCCACCGGCTCGATACCCGCATCGCCAGGTCCATCGGCATCGCCACCGATGACTGCCAGCACCGTTCCGACATCAACGGTCTCACCCTCGGCGACCAAGATCTTCGAAAGGATGCCGTCGGCCGGAGCGGGGATTTCCGTGTCAACCTTGTCGGTTGAGACTTCGAAGAGGGGCTCACCTTTTGTCACCATGTCACCGAGGCTCTTCAGCCACTTCGTGACGGTCCCGTCGGCGACGGTCTCTCCTAGTTGAGGCATCATCACGTTGGTCATGAAATTGGTCCTTCGCTCCTCCACGAATCGCACGGCTCACTGAGATTGAAGGTTCGGCGCTCAGGAGTTCCCACCAAGTTGAGCAGATGTCTGCTTGCTCGTCCATCTGTGAAGTTCTAGGATACACGACGTTAAGTAGAGATGAACAATAATGATAAGCCTCTGCGTAATCTCGTCGCTCAGTCGAATGGCGAACTCGGAGTTGCGAAAAGTTGCCAGGAGATCAAAAGATGGCCAGTATGAAGGAAGCGACGTCCACCTCAGAGCGCAGCCACAAACTCTCGCTCTACCGCAGCCAGGTGGAGCTGCGACAGTTCGAGAGCCGCGCCTACGACCTGTTCTTGGAGAACTTCGTCAAGGGCACCAGCCACCTCGCCATTGGCCAAGAGGCCATCGCGGCCGGTTTCGCCGCAGCGATGCGACCGACCGACTGGACCTTCGCGACCTATCGCGGCCACGACCACACCCTCGCGCGCGCGGTCCCCATGACGGCCGTCTTCGCCGAACTGATGGGGCGCAGCAACGGTCTCATGGCCGGCAAGGGCGGCTCGATGCACTTAACGAGCGTCGAGCACGGCGTCATGGGTTCCTACGCCATCATCGGGGCGCACCTGCCCATTGCCTGCGGGGCGGCGTGGAGCGCCCAGTATCGCGGCACCGAGCAGGTGGCGGTCTGTTTCTTTGGCGACGGGACGACCAACATCGGGGCCTTCCACGAGGCGCTCAACCTGGCCGCGGTGTGGAAGTTGCCCGTGGTCTTCGTCTGTGAGAACAACCTCTGGATGGAGTACAC
>PLZP01000092.1:0-10681 GCA_003152215.1 Acidimicrobiaceae bacterium
AACCAACTGAGCTAAGCGCCCGAACGTCCAATCCTACATCGAGTGTTGACGACTTGCTTTTGACGGGCGTTGTAGCCTTCGTCTGTGACGAGCAATGATTTGACCCCAGATAAGCCGTCGCGCTTCGCGCGACGCCCTAAGCGACCCTCCATGGCGCCACGTGAAGTGATCATGGGACTTGACAAAGTCGAACGAGGCGTCAGCCTTTTCGCCGGTGCGATCGCCATGATCCTCGCGGCGGTGCTGATTCCCCACCTCCTCAAGAACACCTTCGTCACTGACACTGCCAAAAAGGCAGCAACGAAGCCCTATTGCACGAAGCCGTACCACCTCGTGGTCAGCATGTGCCAGCACACCCGTTTGACCCATCCATCCGCGTGGTGGCCCCAGTTCCTCGAAATCATCATTTTCGGCGCAGCCATCATCATCTTTGCCCTCTTTCGCAGGCGAGTTGGCGTCGTGGTGGCGGGTCTGGTTCTTTGGCTGGCGCTCTCTACGGTGGGCCTCCCCTTTCTCTTCGTCGCCGGCTGGCTGATGGTTCGTGCATTCCGACTTCAAAAGTGGGGAGACCCCACGTTCTCGGGATCCAATCGAGAAGCCCGTGAACAGGCCAAAGCGAGGAAGGAAGGTCGTGAGGTCACACCACGAGCGCCGAGGCCCGCGCGAGGGACCAAGGCGTCCACCGAACCGCCCGCGCCACGAGCTATCGCTCCTCCCGCACCATCAAAGCGCTACACGCCTAAGCAGAAACCACGCAAGCGTTGATTCGTGCCCAAGCTCGGTCTTGACTATCCAACGCAGTGGGGACGCACACCGGCGACCCGCGTTGTTCGCAATCTGATTCACGGTTCCTTCCTCGTCCCCTACACCAGGTACCTTTCGACACTGGACGTGCGCGGGACAGAGAAGATCCAAGGTGACGGTCCCTTCATCTTCGTCGCCAATCACACCAGCAACATGGACACGCCTCTCGTCATTGCCGCACTGCCACGCGCAATTCGCAAGCGCCTCGTCGTCGCGGCCGCCATGGACAACTTCTTCATGGAGTCGGGCAAGGCATTTCGCACGGTGCTGATCTTCAACGCCATTCCCATTGACCGTCATAAGGTGAATCGCCGAAGCGCGCAGATCGCCTCGGAACTCGTTGAGCAGAAGTGGAATCTCTTGATCTACCCCGAGGGCGGACGCTCACCCGACGGTGACCTCCACGTGTTCAAGGGTGGTGCGGCCTACCTCGCCGAACGATCGATGGCGACGGTCATCCCTACCTACATCCACGAATCGGGTTGGCTCCAAGGTCCCAAGTACGCCAAGGCCGCCAAGTTCGTGACGGCTCCCGATCAACACCGTCACCACGTGATCGTCGCGTTCGGCGACGCCATCCACGCGCAAGAAGGTGAGAATATTCGCAGGTTCAACAGCCGAATCGTTGACGCCGTTGAGTACATCGGTCGCGAAATAAGCGGCGATCCCGACTACGGCATCAAGGCGCCCGACGCTAGCTACTGAGCACGCGACAGCGCTCTTGATAGAGCAGGTCGGCCACACTCGCGAGGGGCTCGAGTTCTTGACCCGTCACCGTTGCGAGCACTTCGTCACAGAACCAGGGATTCATTGCGAGCACCGGTCCGTGCGCGTAGGTGGCCCAGATGTTCTTCGTTCGATAGCCGTCATTTTTCGCGTCGTTGCCACGTCCCTTCACGATTGTGCCAAAGGGCTCGACGGCCCCGTGAAGAGTGGTTCGCCCGCCGTGATTTTCGAAACCCACCAGTAGTTGCGAGCCGACCCGTGTCGCGAGCTCGCCCACGGACCTTCGCTCACCGCGACTCGTGACCACGTCGACGAGACCGAGTCCCTCGAACTCCTCGTTGCCTTCAACGCAGAACGTCAGGCCCAGGATTTGCAGCCCCGCGCACACCGCGACGACGTACGCACCATCGCGCACGCGAGAAGCAAAGGACGATCGACGAAGGAGGTCCGCGGCGAGACTTTGAGGACCGTCCTCTCCCCCACCCAACAGGTACAGATCTGCGTCGGGCACCTCGTCGTTCAGACCGGCCCGGACCAAGGTGGCGTCGAGGCCGCGGCGGCGGGCCCGCTCGAGCATCGCCAGACCATTACCCCCGTCACCGTATGTGCCGAGGAGGTCGGGGTAGAGAACGCAGATCGTCGTCACGGCTCGGACTTCTCCAGCCAGTCGCTGAAGGCCGTGTAGTTCGCCAACAACGAGATCGTCTCCTTCGAGACGGGCACTTGTGCGTCATCTTCGACGATGACGAACTCCACCTGCGCGTAGTCGAGGCGCGTCGCCAGGTCGAGACGGCGATCGCCGAAGCAGTACACGCGGTGACCGCGCAACTTTTCGAACGGCACGTCGTACAGCCACGAAGGGTCGCGCCCGTCGGCGATACGGGCATTTATGGCGACCCATACGTCCGACGAGTCGTTCGCCAGCGTCGCGAGCATCGCCTCGAAGCCCGAGGGATTTTTCGCGAGCAACAGGCGCAGCACGTGACCGTTCCAGCGACGAACGCTGAAGCGACCGACGACACTCTGGACCGCGTTGATGCGCACGACCGCCTCGTTAAGTTCCACGCCGACGCTGTGCAGAGCCGTGAGCGCCATCGCGGCGTTCGAACGATTGAAGTCCCCGGGTATCGAGAGGTCCAGCGCCACCGTGACATCGTCGATGACCAACTCGTCGCCGAGCACCGTCGTGATCTTGGTCGGTTTGGCGAAACCGCAGCTGCAGTGCCACTGACTCCCCACGTGACTGATACCGAGCGTGCACTTGGGACACGAGACCGCGTCGGCGAGCCACGTTGTCGGCACGTCGCACCACAACACGTTGGCGGCGACCTCCGCGGCGTAGACCACGAGAGGATCGCTCGCGTTCGCGACGACAACCACATCTGGGTCATTGTGCACCTCGAGCGCCTTGCGCCATCGCTCGGCCATCTGACGCACTTCATTGGCGCGGTCCAGTTGGTCGCGCGAGAGATTGAGAAGGACGACGACACGAGGTCGCGTCTTGGCGAGGGTCTCGGGGAGCCACGCCTCGTCGACCTCGAGGGCCGCCTGGGAACTCGTGGAGGTAACTAATGCCGCGACGTGCCCGGCCGGCATATTCGCGCCCGTCTGATTCGTGGTGACTGGCACTCCCCAACCCGCCACGATCATTGAGGTCGTCGTGGTTTTGCCGTTCGTGCCACTCACGAGCACCACGGTGCGACCACGACTGAGCGACGTGACCAGATTGGGCGAGATCTTCATGCCGACGCGGCCCCCCACCACCGTGCCCGAACCTCGCCCGGTCATCCGAGAAATACGGTTCACGGCGCGCACCGCGGCCGACGCGACGCCATCACGGAGATTCGCCGATTTGCCCATTGCGTCAACGCTAATGATTCAGAGAACACAAAAGGCCCAACCGGGGGGTGGTTGGGCCTTTTGCAAAACCAGCGCTTTCACAATTCGGGGGAAACGTGAAGCGGGCTGACACCAGTATGCCGTTTTGGCCCGTATCTGACAACAGCATGACGTAGATACTTCCTATCTGTATGCTCGATATGTGGAGATACGTCAGTTAGAAGCCCTGATAGGCATCGCCGACCACGGATCCTTCTCCGGCGCGGCCGGGGCCCTGGGCACGGTGCAGTCAAATATCTCGAACCGGATCGCGCATCTAGAGACCGAACTCGGCACGGAACTCGTGAACCGTTCGACGGGACTGCTCACCGAGTCGGGTGACATCGTCGTCGATCGCGCTCGACGAATCCTCAACGAACTTCGCGGCATTGCCTCGGACGTCTCGGAGCTCAGCGCGGAGATCCACGGCCAGGTCGTGCTGGGCATGATCGGATCGGCCGGCCGCTGGATCGTCCCCTTGATTCTCGAAGCGCTCAAGTCGACCTACCCGCACATTGCCTTGCATATCGTCGAAGGCACCAACTCCGTCATCGAGCCCCAGTTGGTCAAGGGACAGTTGGACTTGGCGGTCCTCGCATGGCCGATCTACGCCGCGGAATTGACCGGCGTCGACCTCTTTAGTGAGGACTTGGTGTTGATCGTCGACAAGGAGCACGCGCTCGCGAAACTCCCCGCGCCACTGAGTTTCGCCACGCTGGCGCAGTACGAGATTCTCCTCCCGTTTCGAGGGACACCCATTCGACGAGAGATCGACGAGGCCACTCGTCTCGCCGGTGTCGAGTTAAAGCCCCTCATCGAACTTGACGGCCTGCGTACCATCGCGTCACTCACGTTCGACGGTTACGGTCCCTCGATCCTGCCCGCGACGATGCTGTCGCGACATCTGCGCGAAAAGTTCGTCGCGCGGCCAATTGACAAGATCGCTCGACGACGGGTGATCCTCGCGACACGCCGCTTCGGCTTTCCGGCCGCGCCGGTCCGTGCGCTCCACGCACTGCTCATCGACGTCGTCAAGCACGCGAAGAACGTGCCCGAGGGTATCTACCTCGATGCACCCCCTCGATAGAGTCACCACGTGAACTCGACGCCCGCGGAGGTAGCTGCCTTCATCGCGAAACGTGACCGAGCCTTTCGACCGATCATCGCACTGGCCGGACCGCCGCCGCTTCGTCGTCGTGCCGAGAGCGTCGACAATCGCTTCCCCTCCCTCGTGCGGTCCATCACCCATCAACTGCTCGCCACCAGTGCCGCGACCACCATTCATGGTCGCGTCGTCGATGTTTGCGGTGGCACCGTGACGGTCCACACGATCATCGAGGCCGGTCCAGAGAGACTCCACGGCGCCGGGCTCAATCGCACCAAGGCGCAGGCCATGGTCGATCTCGCCAACGACGTACGTGACAATCGACTCCAACTCGCCAAGCACGGCCGGATGAGCGACGACGACATCGTCCGCGACGTCGCCTCGGTGCGGGGCATCGGACCGTGGACCGCGCAGATGTACCTCATCAGCACCATGGCGCGACCCGACGTCTGGCCCATTGGGGACTACGGCGTGCGCGTTGGCTGGTCGCTACTGCACGGACTTGATGAGACCATCAGCGAGGCCGGATTACGAGAGGCCGGCGAGCGCTTTGTCGGCGCGCGCACGGCCGTGGCGTGGTACTGCTGGGAGGCGGTGCACTTCGCGAAAGTGGCGAAGGCCGCCAAGTAACGTCGTCTTCATGCCCGCACTGAACCTTGCCGACTTTGAGCGCGACGCGCTCCCCACCCTGACCACCTACGCCGCGATCCCCTGTCTGTCGCCGATGTACGACGCCGACTGGATCCGTCACGGCCACATCGACCGCGCCATTGAACTGCTCTCGGACTGGGCGCTCGCGCGAACGATCGCCGACTTCGACGTCGAGATTCGCCGGCTCGGCGAACGCACCCCGGTCCTGGTCGTCACCGTGGCCGCGACCGCGCCGGGCGACGGCACCGCGGTCCTCTACGGTCACCTCGACAAGCAACCGCCCCTGGGCGACTGGTCCGAAGGCTTGGCCCCCTTTGAACCAGTACGTCGAGGCGACCGCGTCTACGCGCGCGGCATCGCCGACGACGGCTACTCCACGTTCTCGGCACTGCTCGCCATCGAGGCCATGGAGGCGAACAACATCCCCCACAGCCGCTGCGTCGTGCTGATCGAAGCGAGTGAAGAAAGCGGCAGTCCCGACCTCGAGGCGTACTTGGACGACTTGAAGGAACACCTGGGCAACGTCGAACTCATGATCTGTCTCGACTCTGGGGCGCTCACCTACGACCGCCTCTGGGTGACGACCTCGCTGCGTGGCGTACTGAACGTTGATCTCACCATCAAGGTGCTCGAGCAGGGCCAGCACAGCGGGTCCGCGAGTGGTGTCGTGCCCTCGTCCTTTCGAATCCTTCGCCAACTCCTCGACCGAGTCGAAGATGCCGCGACCGGTGAGGTACTCGTACCAGNNGTGGAGCTCATGGGGGCCAACGCGGAGGAACGAATCCTTCGCCGCACGTGGTACCCCACGTTGTCGGTCGTGGGCATCGGTGGCGTACCAACGCCAGAGATCGCGGGCAACGTGCTGCGTCCCTACACCACGGCCACGCTCTCGTTGCGTCTGCCCCCTTCGGTCGACGCCGAGACCGCGCGCGACGCGCTGATTCCACTACTCACGACCAACGTGCCCTCGTCGGCGGTGGTCACGCTCGAGAACTGGTCCATCGGTAGCGGGTGGTCCTCACCCGCGCTCGCCCCGTGGTTGCGCAGTGCCCTCGAGAAAGCCTCCCTCGACGCCTTTGACCACGCGCCGGGATTCACCGGTGAGGGTGGCTCGATTCCGTTCCTCGCGTCGCTCGGCAAGCGTTACCCTGATGTTCAGTTCGTGGCCACGGGCGTCCTCGGCCCGCAGTCGAACGCGCACGCCATCGATGAGATGCTCGACCTGCCAATGGCGGTTGGCGTCACGAATTCGGTCATTACCATGTTGGGTGAATACGCCACCGCACGTTAGGAGTCGTCATGAGCCAACAAGTAGATCTCTGGGTGGACCCGGCCTGCCCCTGGGCGTGGATCACCTCACGCTGGCTGCTCGAAGCGGCCAGCGTGCGCGACCTCGACGTGCGCTTTCACGTCATGAGCCTCGCGGTGTTGAACGAGGGCCGCGATCTGTCTGAGGAGTACGTCGAATTCATGACGAAGGCCTACGCCCCGGTTCGCGTCCTCATCGCCGCCGAGGAGCGTCACGGCAATAGCGTCGTCGAACCCCTGTACTCAGCCATGGGCACCCACAATCACGTCAACGCCGAGAAGGATTGGAACGAAACTATTCCCAAGGCCCTGGCCGACGTCGGACTAGAAGCGGATCTCTTCGAGGCCGCGACGTCGACGGCGTTCGACGAGCGACTGCGCGCCAGCCACGCCGAAGGCATGGACCCCGTCGGCTACGACGTCGGCACGCCCGTCATCCACGTAGACAAGATTGCCTTCTTCGGTCCCGTCATTACGCCCGCACCAAAGGGNNCGTATCGACGGACCTTCGTTCGAATGAGCGACGAGCCACGTCCCGGAGGTTTCCCGCTGTACGCCTCGGGCCAGACGGCTTCAAAACGAGCCGTCATTGTCGTCCAAGAGGCCTTCGGCGTCAACGAGCACATCCGCAGTGTCGCTGACCGACTGTCCGATGAGGGATTCCTCGCCGTGGCCCCACAGCTCTTCCACCGCGACGGTTCACCCGAAGTGCCCTACGACGATTTCAAGCAGGCGATGCCCCTGATGGGCAACCTCACCAAAGAGGGCATCACCAACGACCTCAACGCGACGACGGACTTCCTCGCCACGCTCGGCTTCAAACCGGCCAACATTGGCGTCGTCGGTTTCTGCATGGGCGGGACGGTGGCGTTCTACGCCGCGACTCTGGGCACCGTCGGTGCCGCAGCCAGTTTTTACGGCGGTGGACTCGCGACCGGCCGTTTCGGGTTTCCACCGCTCATTGAACTCGCGCCCGAACTCAAGTGCCCGTGGCTCGGACTCTACGGCGACCTCGACCAGAGCATCCCGCCCGAGCAGGTCGAGGAGTTACGTGCCGTCACCGATGCTTTGTCAGTGACGACCCAGATCGTGCGCTACCCCGAGGGTCAGCACGGTTTTCACTGCGACGCGCGACCCGATGCCTACAACGAGGCCGCCGCGGTCAACGCGTACGAGCGAACCCTGGACTTCTTTTCCGAGCACCTCCGAGACAGATAACGCATTCGTCGTCGGCGACTATTGACGGCAATGCGTGACGCTCCAGGCCGCGAGAGTTCATTCCCAGCGATTTGTTGACTGGCGCGATGACAGTTAGCGTCCGCGTCCATTGCCATTGAAGGGGAATATGGAAGTCCGCGAACCGTCGGCTCTTCGTGGAGCAATGGACGAGTATTGGCTAGGTTTCTTCTCGAACAGAAATCGGTTTAGACGTGACCACCAACTTCCGCGTGGCCCAATGCCTTGAGGTTGGACTTCCGGTGGGTCGTCGTTGAAACCGTGTTCCGGAGGTTGTGCGAGGAACCGTTTGAGAATCTCGTCGGGTTCGTCCGCCATGGCGATCACCCCTTCCTTCAACTTCACTTCTACCGTAGATGGCCTCTCGAATGACTTCGGACCCACCGGACCAATCCAACCATATGCATCCCTTCTAATCCTCAGGAGCCGAGATCGAGACTCGGGCGGCCCGACAAGAACTAACTCCGCGGAACGTCCTTCCAAGAGACGTCCTTGTCGTTGCGTGGTTCACCGGGCAGTCCGAGGACACGTTCGCCAATGATGTTGCGCATCACTTCGCTCGTGCCACCCTCAATCGAGTTGGCGCGCATGCGGATGAAGGCCTTGCGCATGTCACCACCCGTCATCGCGGACTCCGTAGGGCGAATCTGGGGATAGTTCGTGCTGTAGAGCATGCCTTCGCTGCCCATGAGGTCGACGCAGAGTTCGCTCGTCTTCTGATTCTCCTCGGCGAAGGCCAGCTTGGCCACGGCACCCTCGGGTCCGGGGGTGCCGGCCTTACGAAGATCGCTGGCGCGCCAGTTGGTGAGGCGACCGACTTCGTTGCGTACCCACGACTGCATCAGCTCGCTTCGTACCGCCATGGCGTGTGCGTCACTTCGTCCTGACCAATGCTTCTTCCAGATCTTGACCGCTTCGCCGATGAGACCCGACCCGCGTGGTGGCACGGTGCCACCGATCGACACTCGTTCGTTCATCAACGTCGTGATGGAGACGCCCCAACCTTCGCCCACGCCCCCGAGTCGACGGTTGTCCGGGACTCGCGCATCGTTGAAGAAGACCTCGTTGAACTCCGCTTCACCGGTCGCCTGGAACAGCGGACGAACGTCGACACCTGGTGCGTGCATCTCAACCAGGAACGCGGTGATGCCCCGATGTTTGGGCACGTCGGGGTTGGTTCGGGCGATGATGAGGCCGTATGCGGCTTCGTGCGCCAGCGTCGTCCAGACCTTCTGTCCGTTCAAGATCCACTCGTCGCCGTCCTTCTCCGCGCGACAGGCGAGACCGGCGACGTCCGAGCCGGCGCCCGGCTCGGAGAACAACTGGCACCANNCCGTGCGAGACAATGGTGGGCGCGACCATGCCGTAGCCAATGACATTGCGACCAATGGCCGACGGTGTACCGAATTTCGAGAGTTTGCGCAGCGCGTAGAGCTGGTCGGTGGGGCTGCCGCCCAGTCCGCCTTCGCCTTCAGGAAAGTGCACCCAGGCGAGACCCCGGTCGAACTGTTCGCCCAGGAACTTGACCGGCTCGGTCGCGCCGGGCGGGAACGACGACACCAAGTCGTCAATCAGTTCATCTAGCTGGGCTTCAGTGGTCGCCATGGCGCTCCTCGGTGATTCGCTCGTCCGAGCAAATACTAGAGCGCGCTAGATGTCGTACCACGAGACGATCTGGGACCAACTATCGTCTTCTAAGTTGCCCATCGCCGCCTGCATCGCCAACCGCATGAGATCAACGTCGCGATACACGTGTGGCCACCCCGCCAAGCCCTGGCGCCACGAGCGAGGGATGACCGTGCCGCCGCACCAGGCTCCCACCAGTGACCCCGCGATGGCGGCCACCGTGTCGGTGTCATCACCTATCGAGACCGCGAGGCGAAGCGCCGCTTCGAAGGGTGTGTCCTGTTCGCGTGTTGCGTAAATCGCCGACCACGCCGCTTGCAACGCGGTGACGACGTAGCCGTTCGGCGTGAAACTCACCGTGGGGAGCCTCTCCGCTTCGTCCAGCAACGTGGACCACTGCGCTCTTCGTTCTTCGGGGAGCGCATCGAGACCGAGTCGCGGTCCGATGAGTTCACCCGTGCGAATCGCGTGGTCAATGGCGAGTGTCCACAGCACGCACGCCTCCGCGCAGAGCTCACTCGGGTGGGTCAACGACGACATTGCACGTGCCGTCGACACGAGCGCCTCGCGGTCGCCCAGGTGCGCTAACGCGACCGGACCGGTACGCATCAACGACCCGTTGCCCGCGCTCGTCGGATTCAACGCCTGCACCTCGTTCGCCGCATCAGTGATCGACTGACCGCGCTCGGCTCTTTCGAGGACGGTCCGGGTATGTACGCCGACATCAGAAGGAGAACTTCGATACCACTCGACGAATCGCTCGCCCACCCTCGACGTCGCCTCAACCGTGGAGAGCGTGCCCAACGTTGCTGCGGATTCGAGGATCGCAATGGCCATGGCGGTGTCATCGGTCCAATGGCCAGCGGGTGCCAAGGTCAAGGTACCCGGTCGCATCGTCACCGACGCTGGGTTGACGGGAGGACCGAACTCGTAGCCCGCGCCCAGGGCGTCGCCGACGGCGCCGCCGAGCACCGCGCCAATGGCCCGATTGAGTACATCGTGACTGAGCACTACTGCCATTTGCTCTCCTTTCGATGCAACGCTACGCACGTGGAGTGACATCGCCAGAGTGGTTGTCATTCACCAATGCACTAGAAAGTGACGGTGACAACACGGCGAATTCTAGGAACTTCAGGCGGCTACGTAGAGGGGCCGGTGCAGATGTCGTGGCGCCTCGGCACGATGCTCAAGGAAGCGCTGACGCTGACCGGCAAGACTCGCCCGCGCGTCTGCTTGGTGAACACCGCGTTGGGCGACTCTCTCTCGTACTACGCCATCGCATACGAGGCGTTCAACCAGGCCGGCTGTGACGTCACCGAGATGAAGGTCTACCCCCAACCCTCGGCC
>PLZP01000092.1:10692-13342 GCA_003152215.1 Acidimicrobiaceae bacterium
CACATGGGCGGCACGACGGACTCCTTTGGACAGACTCTCCAACCCATCACCAACGCACTCGGGTTCTTGCCCTACGCCAACGGCGTCCACTACGACGCCGAAGCGCAGCGCCGCCCACTGCTCCACGAGTTGATGAAGCAAGAGGTCCTCGGACCCCTCGCCTACGCGACAGACAACACGGTGGGGGTTTGGTACGAGGGCATCGAGGCGACGACCGTCGTCTCCGACGGCGACGTCGACCCCGACAGCGGACCGGCCGCCTACAAGGTGGAGTTCGTTGACGGCGACATCGTCGAGACGAGATACGGGGTCGGCAGCTCCTTCGCCTGATTCTTAGCCCGGTAGCATTGACGTCGTAACGGTCGACGAGAGTAGGTCACCGCTCGCCTACCGAAAGAGACGTTTCTCAATGTTCATCGCCACGTCAACGGTCGCCCGTTCCTTTGGGTACATCGCACCGACGCTTACGATCTGGCAGTGCCTGGCCCAGGCCGCGCGCATCCGAAAGACCGGGGCCAGCGGCGTCTCGCTCGCGACGTGGATCCTTTCGTGCTTCGTGTCAATGGTCTGGTTCTGTTACGGCTTCATCTTCCACGTCACCGCCGAAGTCGTCGCGAACACGCCGGCCATCATCGTCTCGGCGATCGTGGCGTTCCTCGCGGCCCAGAGTCAAGACAAGATCACGCGCAGTCTCCTCGGCTTCATTTCCGTCACCGGCGTCACGGCACTGGCCACCCTTGCCGGATCGTTCCACTCACTTCGCTGGGTCTTGGCGACGGTCGCCATCGCCAGTTCCATCGTCATCTACCTGCCCCAACTCGCGCTGGTGATTCGCCCGAAGGATTTGAGTGGCGTCTCCATTGTGAGCTGGCTCCTCGCGAGTCTCACGTCACTGGGCTGGTTCGTCTACGGATTCCTCATCCATCAACCGGCGCTCGCCGTTCCGAGCTTCGTCATGTTCCCCGCGGCCTTCACCGTGTTCATTCAGGTACTGCGTCATCGCCTGAGGAACGACCCGGCGACGGGCCTTCAGGCTCCACTCGTCGAGTAATCAGTGCGTCGGCGTGGGCAGCGCCGCACGCACCGCGTCCATTCGCGCTGACAAGCCCGACGAACGCTCGAGGGCTTCCGTGGCACCGCACTCTACGAGCCAGTTGGCCAACATGATGTACCCGTCCTGGGTGAGCACTGACTCGGGGTGGAACTGGACACCCTCGAGCGGCAAATCATGGTGGCGCATACCCATGATGAGGCCGTTGGACCTGGCGGTCACGTCGAACGCGCTCGGTAGTCCCTCGTCTTCAACGACCAGTGAATGGTAGCGCCCGGCGACCAAAGGTCGATGCACCCCCTTGAAGACACCCGCGCCTTCGTGCTCAACGAGACTCGAACGGCCGTGGAGTAACTCAGGAGCCTGTGCCACGGTCGCACCGAAGGCCTCTGCGAGAGCCTGGTGACCAAGACAGACCCCCAGCATCGGAATCGAGTGCTCGGCGCAGTATCGAATGATCGCCACGCAGTTGCCGGCGTCGCGGGGATGTCCGGGTCCCGGCGACACCAAGACCCCATTGGGAGCCATGGCGCCAACGTCGTGGACATCGACCTCGTCGTTACGTCGCACCGTCACCTCGGCACCGAGCTCCGCCAGATACTGGACCAAGTTGTAGACGAACGAGTCGTAGTTATCCACGACGAGGATCCTCGGACTGGCGTTCATAGAGGAAATTCTACGTCTGGGGACTCACTAACCTTTCGCCATGGAGCCGAACGACCTCGCCGCCTTCGTCGATCTCGTGGCACAGGGCTACAACGTCGTGCCGCTGTCGCTCACCTTGCAACTTGACCGAGAGACCCCCGTATCGCTCTATCAGCGATTTCCCGGGAGGGCGATCTTTCTGCTGGAGAGTGCCGCACTCGGCGAGGCCACGGGCCGCTACTCCTTTATTGGCCTTGATCGTCGCTGGCGCGTGACCACACGAGGGGGCGCCACCGTCGTCGAAGGCGTCGACGTGGACCCCGACACGCTCGAACCGCTCGACGCGCTGCGTCAGATATTGACTCGCTACTCGACGTACACGCCGCGCACGCTGCCCGACTTCTTCGGTGGGGCCGTCGGCTTCGTGAGCTACGACTACGTTCGCCGGCTCGAACGACTGCCACGCGAACCCGTGGCGGACATGTGGCCCGACATCGACTTCTCCTTCCCCGGTGCGGTGCTCGTCTGCGACCACGTCCAGCACTCAACGACCATTGTCGTCAACGTCGTGCTGGAAGAGGAAGAACCCGAGGTCGTCTTTAACCGCGCGAGTGTCCAGTTGGCCGAGATCGTTGACATCCTGCTCGGCCCCGAACCTCAGAGCGACACCGCGACGGAACGACTCGTGGCCACTGCACCGGGTCAACGCTCCTCGGTTGACGTGCGCGACATCGCGAGGAGCCTGTCGGACTTCAGCGCCGACGAGTACGGCCAGGTGGTGGAGCGCGCGCGCGAGCACATCTACGCCGGTGACGTCTTTCAAGTCGTGCCCAGTCAGCAGTTTCGCCGTCCGACCACCGTCAACCCCCTCACGCTCTATCGGGTACTTCGTGCGCTTAATCCCTCGCCCTACATGTACCTGCTCGACTCGGGCGAGAATCAGATCGTCGGCGC
>PLZP01000055.1:0-8847 GCA_003152215.1 Acidimicrobiaceae bacterium
AGGAGCGGGATTTCGGACACCTGGATGTCCCAACCCGAAAACTCTGAATACTGGACATGCCCTAGTGGGCTCGTCTCCACCCCGCACGATTGTCCGATCGTCGAACATCCGAAACCCAGATACTGCCCATTGACGTCAGAGTAGGTCTCCGGGGCGAGCAGCGAGTGGTAGAGCGCCGTGTAGAACAGGGTCAGTTGAGAAGTCGTACCGCCCGACACCTGAATCGTGCCCAGATCGGCGTTCCACTCCCGCTGGGTACGGCTTGCGACGACGTTGGTGCTCCACCCGGGATCCTCCGCTTTCAGGTTGCGTGCCGCGTTCTGCACACTCACATAGGAGATTCCAATTTTCATAGTGACTTTCTTGGCGACGCGGTCACTCCCAAAGTTGAGCCAGACGCCGGATTCGGCACCCGACGTGTTGTTCGACCCAGGCGTCACCCCGCTCGGCGTCCATGATCCGTACGAGCTGAATGGCGACTCGAAGCGGGCTACGAAATACAGCGTGTAGGGATCTACTTGCCCGCAGAATGAAACGCCCGTGGTGGAGCCGACCACCTCGTCGGAACCTACGATCCTTGTAGTGGCTCCGCTATTACCGCCCAACGAACTTCCGACCTTAAGTAGTATTTGTGACGGCCGGCGCGCCGGAAAGAGGAAATTCGCGATTCCTGTGCGTGTCGTCACCGCCAATGTTGTGGTCACCCGTGGAGCACCAATCTGGCCCGTCCAAGTGCCCGGCTGATAACTTGATTTGCTGATTGGTTCAACCGCGGCATTTAAATCCAATGGGAGGGCACCCGATACGGGCAGGATAGGAATATCGCCTAGGCCGGGGCAACCCGTTCCTGGAAGGTTTGTAAGGCTTAGGCCACCAGTGACCTGACTCGCTGAATAATTACCAGGTCCCCATTCGATCATCCCGAACGGTGCAGTTGCGTCTGGAGAGGTATTGCCGCCACCCTCGGTACCAATAGTCTCATTGACGTACGCGATTGGCTTTTTTGCGTTCGAAGCGCCCGCCGAATGGCCTACCAATCGGGTTGTTGACGCGGTCGCTGTGACGCTCGTTGTGAACACAACAAAGGCCGAACTGACGAGCAAGATTAATGTGAGGATCGACTTTCGCACTTGTGCTGAGCGTCGCGCCCGCGCCAACTTAGGGAAGTCCTCGGTCATTTGGCACATATTATCGAGACGCATCGGATTTTAGCTGGGTGTGATGGTGGCCCGTAGATCCCAATTGTGCTTGCCGGCGTAGAGTAGCGCAAACCCCAGAAGGGGATCCGCGCATCGTCATCTGTTTGTCGTCGTGCGTAAACGACAAGGTCGACAAATTGTGTCTTGATCGGCCTTCCAACAGAGTCATATACACGAACTATCATGCATAAGTGAGCCGAGTTAGCGTGATAGGTGCAGGCTACGTGGGGCTAACGACGGCGGTTTGTCTTGCTCACTTGGGTAACGAGGTTCGCTGCAGCGATATCGATAGTGATCGGATTCAGGGACTATCGCTCGGCTCAGTGCCAATCGTCGAAGACGGATTGACGGAGCTGCTGAAGCAAGGTCTTGGCTCTGGCGCACTCACCTTCTCTGTGGATAACGAGTGGGGCGTCGAGAACGCAGAGTTCGTCTTCCTCTGCGTGCCAACGCCGCAAGGTCCTGAAGGTAGGGCAAACACGTCGATCATCGAACAAGTTGCTTTGGAGATCGGCCCACACCTGGCTCCCAAAGCGATCGTCGTGAACAAATCCACTGTTCCCGTCGGCTCCACTCACATCGTCGAGCGGGCGTTAGGGCGGTATGACGTTCGAGTGGTCTCGAATCCAGAGTTCCTACGCGAAGGATCGGCAGTACAGGACTTTTTGCACCCGGATCGAATTGTGATTGGCGCTGATGATGAGGAGACCGCGATTCAACTTTCCGCTCTCTTCTTGCGACTGGGCGCCCCCATCGTCGTAACCGACCCAGCAACGGCGGAGACAATTAAATACGCCTCAAATGCGTTTCTGGCCACCAAATTAAGTTTCATTAACGCGATCGCAGCGCTCTGTGAGGCCGTTGGAGCTGATGTCCGACAAGTTGCGCTCGGCATGGGCTACGACCCACGCGTCGGATCATCATTTCTGAAGCCCGGCCCTGGCTGGGGAGGATCATGCTTTCCGAAAGACGTTGCAGCGCTAATAGGACTGGCGGAGGACGCCGGTTACGACTTCGCACTCTTAAAAGGTGTCGTGTCCGTCAATGTGGCCCAACATGCCCGAGTGGTGGAGAAGGCACTAAGACTCGCAGGCGGCGACGTTCGCGACAAGCGAGTAGCTCTGTGGGGACTGACTTTTAAGGCACGCACGGACGACATGCGCGACTCGCCAGCACTAGAGATCGGTCGGCATCTCAACGAACTCGGCGCTATTGTCACTGCCTACGACCCGACAGTTCGCGGTTCTCTCGATGGCCTCGAAGTGGTGGACGATCCATACGCCGCGTGCAGTGGTGCTTCGGTACTTGTAGTTGCGACCGAGTGGGACGAATTCCGTTGGCTGGATTTCGAGAGGGTTGGAAGCCTTATGGAACGGCGAGCGGTGGTGGACGCTCGCAACCTGCTCGACCTCGCCGCCATGCGGCGCGCGGGCTTTGCCTACGAGGGCATCGGTATCTTGTGAAAGCGATGCCCTAGTGAGTCGTGTCGTGGTAACCGGGGGTGCCGGCTTCGTGGGATCGCATCTTTGCGAAGCGCTGCTCGCTCGCGACGACGAGGTCGTATGCATAGATAATTTCTCAACTTCCGACGGGAGCAACCTAACAAACCTCAATGCATTACCTGGATTCACTTTCGTACGAGGCGACGTCTCTGAAGGCATACACGTGGCAGGTCCGGTAGACGTCGTGGCGCATCTGGCAAGTCCCGCATCTCCTCCTGAGTACATGCGCCTGCCGTTGGCGACGCTCGCTGTCGGGAGCCGTGGTACCGAAACCTGTCTGCAACTTGCCAAGCACCATGACGCGCGATTCCTTTTTGCTTCGACAAGCGAGATCTATGGAAACCCGCTGGTTCACCCCCAGACCGAGTCCTATTGGGGCAACGTGAGTTCGACGGGACCACGTAGCGTTTACGACGAGGCGAAACGCTTTGGTGAAGCGCTTACGATGGCCTACTCTCGCTCCGAAGACGTGAATGTAGGAATCGTGCGAATCTTCAATACCTACGGCCCACGACTTCGACAAGGCGACGGGCGCGTAGTTTCGAACTTCGTTTGTCAAGCGCTTTCTGGTGTGCCGCTTACGATTTACGGAGATGGCTTGCAGACAAGGAGTTTCTGCTACGTCGATGATCTGGTAGCTGGGCTGCTGGCAATGATCGATCAACGCGATTTCGTCGGTCCAGTGAACATTGGCAATCCTCAGGAGATCACCGTGGCCGAACTCGGACAGAGAGTTCTGGAGATGACCGGGTCCAAATCCGCGGTCGTCTATTCTGCTTCTCCTGAACAGGACCCGGCTCGGCGCCAGCCAGACATTACCCTTGCACGCGGAGAACTCGGATGGTCCCCAGCCGTGTCGCTTGAGGATGGACTTGGGCGCACGGTGAACTGGTTTCGATCGCAGATGGATCGTTAAAGCGCGGCATCTTCGAAAAGTGAAAACGAGTCGTTCTTACGAGTTTCACTTATTGCAGAACCTAAGTCGGATTACTTCGTCCTCGATCACTTGTCTTCGCCGTTGAATTCGCCACTCTCCCCATTTGCAAGATGCGTCCTTCGGATTCCATGAGAATTCTGCGGGCAACCTCGTCCCACGGTATTACTCCCTGCGGAGAAACGGAGGGTAAGCCATTTCGGAGCCATCGCTCCAAAACCTCGGAGAGCGTTGTTCCAAGTTCCTCTGGATTGGCTGCAGTCAGGATTCCTTGCGATGCGCTCACCGAGTCACGAAGACCAGCAACGTCGTATGCAATTGAGGGCGTGCCGACCGAAGCAGCTTCGGAGACCACGAGTCCCCAACCCTCTCGCACTGATGTCGCTATCAGCACGTGCGCGCGAGCTAGTCGCTCCAATTTTATATTGGGGGGAACCTTTCCAAGAAACACGACACCTTCAGGAGCCATCCGGCGAAGATCATCCTCCATTGGGCCAGATCCAACTATCCACATGACAGCATCGGGCATGCTCTTCTGAAGAACTTCAAATGCTCTAATTGCTTCATCGGGTCTCTTGTGCGATTCGAGTCGACCGACAAAAATAATCGTTGGCCGAGATTCGCGTGGCACATTTGGATGTGTTGTCAATGGGATCTGGCCAATCGGCACGATAACAACTTGCCTGAGCCCGTACGCCTCAAGAGACTCTTTGCTCGACTGCGAGATTGTCACCGTCGGAATATCTCGATACGTGCGCAACCATTTCGGCTCGAGCCAATATCTTCCGATCATCGAAACCGGGAAGGGCATTTGGTATGACCAAAGCTCTCGACAAACTTGAAAAGTGAGGGCGATGACTGGCGTGTCATTGACCCATTTTGGAGTCAGGAATGGACGGGTGTTTCCTTCATCAATCACGAGATCGAACTTGCCCCGGCCTTCTTCAGCGTAGTATCGCTTCGCTTCGCGGTAGACGCTGAAACGGGTCCCGCGTCGGATGATGTGAACGCCGCCATCTTCCTGGATCGCCGGCCTGCCTTCGACCGCTGCACAAAAGAGCGACACGTCGTGACCGGCTCGAACCCATTCTCGGACAACGTTATTGGTGTAAATCTCGGCGCCGCCAGCTTTCGGGTGTGCCAGATCCCGCCACGCGAATACAAGTATTCGCAGTGGCCGAGCATTGGAAACTGAATTCGGTGGTCCTTGTCGGATTGACTCAGGATGGCGCTCATCAGTACTGGATTCGAACAGTAATGACTCGTCGGGGTTCTTCTCGTGATCCCTGTCGTAGTAGCGAAGGATCCGCAATCGATAGAAGATCGCGAGAGTGTCAATGAGCATCGCTCGAGCGTAATGAAGTGAGATTGCGCTGCCAAAGCGATGATCAATTCTTACGGGCATCTCGATGAAGTTGCGGAAGCCTTGCTTTCGGGCCACCACAAACAGTTCAAGATCGAAGGCGTAACGCTTCTCAATCATTAGGGACAGCGCAATAGACAGAACATCTCGCCGAATGATTTTCACGCCGGTTTGAGTGTCCCGAATCGGCAATCCGAACAGTGTCCGATTCATTTGTTGATAACCCCAGGAATACGCTCGCCGAAGCGGCGGATATGAGACCTCGGATCGCCGATGTCGTTTACTCCCGAAGACTATGTCCGGTTGTTCTCGCCGAATGATGTCGAGGAAATCTGTCAAGACGTCGGCAGGTATGTCTCCGTCACCCTCGATGAACCCGAGATATTCGCCGCGCCCCATGGAGAGTACGGTGCGAAGCGCAGCCGCCTTTCCTTGATTTTGGTCGAGGTGCACGAACCGGAGGTGTTCCGCGGCGAATGCCGCCAACCGGTCTTCGCTGGGTCCCGTACTTTCATCGGAAACCACAAGAACTTCGTACGTGAAGCCCGACTTTGAAAGTGTTGACATGACCTCGCCGATATGACTTCCAAAATGAGTACCGCGATTAGCAAAGGGAACGACCAGAGTGAGATCCAGGTCGGCGGGACTCAATTCGTTCCATTTCACATTGGTCCCCGCGTCATGCGTTGAGGCTCTCGCCAACGCGATGAGTGCGGGAAATCCTGCTGCAAACACCGTCAGCACACTGACGATCAACATGATCACCGCGACCGCCGTCATCGACTGATGTTGAACGGAGATCAGAACTATGGCTAGAGCCACACCAAGCCACGGCGTCATGGCGACGAGTGAGCGACGCGCCAGATGGAAATAGACGAAGAGGCTCAAAATACCGATCGCCGCGGAAGTGAACGCCAAGAGACCAACGATGCCGACCGCGCTTGTGTATTTGGCTCCAAAGAGCAGCTGCACGACGAAACTCGACAGCACGGTCAGTGCTCCAGCGGTGATGACGCCCACCAGCGTCGTGATCTTGAGAGCTTGAATGAAAACCCTTCGGCTCTCGGCACTGATTCCTCGCCCGCTCGCCCAATGTGGAAACGCGATTGTGACAATGGCGCCAGGGACGAACAAGGCGATGTGAGCGGCGACTGCACCCGCGGCGTACTGGCCGGCCACTGTGGCGGAAAAAAAGTGCCTGGCGAGAAAGGTATCAACACCAATGAATGTGGTGTAACTGGCAAGAGACCCCACTGACAACAACATGTCGCGTCGCTTTGCACGAACCACAGATCCCTCTGGGTGGCGACGCACTTTATGGCGGGCCGAGAAAAGCAATGAACCAGTGACAAATGCTTGGGCTCCAATAGTTGCAACGATTGCACCCGAAACCCCGAATCCGGCTGCCACCATTCCCACACCGAACAACAGCCGAATGGGTCCGCCGCCAACGAAGGTGGCAAAAGCCACCGCGCGAAAGCGGTACTCGCCGATGAGTGATCCTTGCAATACTGCGCCGACGGTTGCCAGGGGAATCCACGCGCTAACTAGAAGAAGCGGGATAGGTGAACCGATATGCAAAAACCCGTCAATCAGAGGTGTCAATGAAGCAAACGCCAACGCCGCAATGACTCCAATGAAGATGGCGCGCCAAATCAGCCTGCTGAGAGAGAATGACTGACTGTTCTCCATATGACCGATCACTGCTTGCGTAACCGCAAGCTGCGCAGCACCTACAGGCACTGTGAGCAAACTGAGAATACTCAGAATCGCACCAACGGCTCCGTAGTGTGCCGGACCCAGCGAGCGACTAATAACAATATGGAAGAGGAAGTTCGAGATGTTCACGCCAGCCGTCGCGAATAAAAATGACACCGCACCCCGGCTGAGTATTCCGGTGGAGAGCTGGGAACCAATAGCCGCAACCCGCTGACGTGGTGAAAGTCGCAGTCGGGTGACCATCATGCTCCCTCCAACCAGGAAAAAGTCTGGTCAGGTCGCAATTGTGAATTTCAAAGAATTCTAACAAGTGCGGCAAGTTTTCCGGACTCGAGACGTACGTTGATCCTGTGGTTGACGAGTCGCTCTCATCGGCAATCACTTCGACTCGTGACTCTTGATTTTCGGTTTCGGAACGATGACGATTCCATATTTCTCGAAAGTTGCCATTGCGGATAGGGATTATTGTCCGAAGATGGGGATGAAGTTGAATCGTGAACTGACGGGAGTCGCCGCTAGCGCCCCCAGCAATGACGGCCAGAGTAATTTGAGAATTCAATCTTTATCAAAGATGTTGCGTCACCCGGACGCAGCGAATCTAATAATCGGAATCTTCATCGGTCTTGGAGTGTGCGCTCCTTTAATCGGAGGTGGCCGACTCTTCCTTCTTGATTGGTCGATTGGACCTCATTACCCAGTTGCGACCCCTGCCGCGTTGGGTCTGAACGGCGGTCTCACCACAGGAATAGGCGGATCTTTCCTCGTCGCGCTTCTGAATCGCGCCGTGGGCAGTGCTTCGACGTGGCTTCCGATGTTGGCCTTTTTCCCTATTGCCACCGTCGGGGCTGGCCGTCTTGCCGGTCGCTCACGTTGGTCGCGGATTGCCGCGGGAACTCTGTATGCGGTCAATCCATTTGTGTTCAATCGTCTTTACGTAGGTCACTTCGCCCTTCTTATTGGCTACGCACTTTTGCCGTTCGCAGTCAAAACCGCGATGCGTTCACTTTCATCGCCGGGCATTCGATGGTGCGTCCCCGCCCTTTGGTGGGCGGGGCTCACATCGCTAAGTCCCCACTTTGCGTGGATCTACGGCCTTGTCGTTCTCGGAGTTGTAGTTGTTGCAATCGTGACGAAGCAATATCCACTACGTCGCTTGGCCGGATGGTTCGCTACGTGCGCGGGTTTATTCGTTCTCATGAGCACCTACATAATTCTTCCAAACGGGTCGACAAATTTGCCAACTCAGGTCGGTTCAGTGAGCCTGAATATATATCGAACGAATGGCGATCCACATTTGGGATTATTTGCAAATGTGCTGGCCCTCTACGGCTTCTGGCGAACCGGTCCAGGTCCCGAGCTTCCCAAGGACGTAATTATCGGATGGCCATTCATTATGTTTGCGATTCTCCTGATCGTTTTTGTCGGAGGATGGCACGCGTGGCGGGGCATTCCGGCTGCGGGCGAGGAAATGTCCTCTGAGGGCATCGACAGAGAACACCGAACAATCGGTCAAGAATTCTCCTCGAGGACATCGACCGGCAACCAGTCACTGGCGATCGATCAAAAAAGGTTGACGTTTCTTCTCGTTTTCATTGGCGTCGCGGGGTATTTCTTGGCACTGGGTAATCAAGGTCCGACGGGCGGATTGTTCTTATGGGCCTATGACCACGTGCCCTTCTTTTCGATTATGCGAGAACCCCAGAAGTTCCTCATACTGCTCGCACTGGCGTACGCCGTCCTATTTGGCTGGGGAGTCGAACGACTCTCGCAAGTCGACCTTTCCACGTCACGATTTGGCGCAGGGGCGACTGCGGTCCTTATTGGCGTGGTTCTTCCGCTCGGTTACAGTGCGACGATTTTTGACGGACTAGCTGGGCAGATCACCTCAAGCCCCTTGCCATCGGCGTATCAGCAGGCCGATTCTCTAATGGGAACGGGCGTGGGAAACGTCCTCGTTCTTCCTTGGCATTTATATAACGAGTATCCCTTCACTAGTGGGAGGGTGATCACAAACGTGGGGCCAACGTCCTTCCGGCGAAACGTGATTACCGGGGATAACGTCCAAGCCGACGATGTTCAATCACAGTCGACGTCGCCTCGCTCCGCGTACATAGAACAGTTGTTCCAATA
>PLZP01000055.1:8922-14202 GCA_003152215.1 Acidimicrobiaceae bacterium
CTCGGCGATGGCGCCGTGGTCATCGGCAAGGTATCCGCCGGTACATCCACGTCGGGTGCACCCCAAAAAAGTTCGGCTCCGACGAGCGGCTCAACGACTCGATTGACGGTTCGACAATTGTCGCCGGTGGCGTATCGAATTTCATCAGGTACGCCGGGTTGGGTATCGGTCGACGCCGCGTATCAGCGGGGCTGGTCTCTCAATGGCCGAGCGGCGACGTCGACTGCGGAAGGCTCGGTGCTCGTACGCGTAGGTGCCAAAGGCGGAATACTCGAATTCACCCCGTGGAGAATGGTTCGTCTCGGCTACATCGTTTCAGCCGGGGTCTTCATTGCACTCTTGCTCGTCCTCGCCGTTGATCCGCGGCGACGAAAGCGCATGAAAGGCGAGTGAGTTCGTTCCCTTCGTTCACCCGAAGTCGACTGAGGACTCGGGATTCCACGTCCAGCATTCACCATTGAAGACTGCGATGTATTAGTTACTGAGGTCGCGCTGGCTATCTCCGCGACGTCAGTTTCCCTCGCGGGACGGGTTTTTTTTGCAGTTCGGCACGTATTGGTTCGCGAGATGGGGTGAATGAGTACATCTATTGGCCCGCCGTGTGCCCGGTGCCCTAACCTTGTACGTGAAGAGGGCATCGCCGTCACTACTTAAAGGGTCTTTATGGTTGATAGTCGTTTCTCGCTTTTGGGTCGTGACATGGCGGTCGACCTTGGAACCGCGAACACGTTGGTCTACGTCCGGGGGCGCGGCATCGTCCTGAACGAGCCGTCGGTGGTCGCCGTCGACGTCAAGGATGGTAAGCCGCTCGCCGTTGGCGCCGAGGCCAAGCGCATGATCGGTCGTACTCCGAGCAACATCCAGGCGATCCGGCCTCTGAAGGATGGCGTCATCGCGGACTTCGAAATCTGCGAGAAGATGCTCCGCTACTTCATTCACCGCGTCCACCAACGTCGCTTCGCGAAGCCGCGCATGGTCATCTGCGTGCCCTCAGGTATTACTGGTGTCGAGCAGCGCGCCGTCATGGAGGCGGCCGAGTTCGCGGGCGCGCGCAAGGCCTACATCATCGAAGAGCCGATGGCCGCCGCCATCGGNNAAGAGCCGATGGCCGCCGCGATTGGTGCTGGTCTTCCCATTCACGAACCGACCGGCAACATGGTCGTGGACATCGGCGGTGGTACGACCGAGGTCGCGGTCATCTCACTCGGCGGTATCGTCACCAGCCAATCGATTCGCGTGGGCGGCGATGAACTTGACGAGGCGCTCATTGCGTACGTCAAGAAAGAGTTCCAGTTGGCGCTCGGTGAACGAACGGCTGAGGAGATCAAGATTCAACTCGGCTCGGCCTACCCACTCGAAGAGGAACTGCGCGCGGAGATCCGTGGTCGCGACCTCGTCACCGGTCTTCCAAAGACGGTCATCATTTCGACTGAACAGATACGCAAGGCCATGGAAGAGCCAGTGCAGGCAATCGTCGACGCCGTCAAGGTGACCCTTGATCGCACGCCGCCCGAACTCTCCTCGGACCTCATGGAACAGGGCATCGTCCTCACGGGCGGCGGTGCGCTCCTCGCCGGTATCGCGGCGCGACTCGAGTACGAGACGAATATGCCGATCATTGTGGCGAACGACCCGCTGAACTGCGTGGCGCTAGGAAGCGGCATGTGTCTCGAAGAGCTTGACGTCTTCGCGCGCATGTTGAAGACGAGTCCTTCTCGCTAACCCGTGGCCACCGACCGGACGAGGCGTCGTACGTGGACGATCGGCGCCAGTGTCTCGGTCATCCTGGTGGTGCTCTACCTGAGCGGTGGCGTGGTCTCAGGACTTCGTAGCGCCGCGAACTTCGTCACCTCACCCTTCACCTGGAGCGTGAATGAGATTGCTCGCCCCATCGGACACATGTTCGCGGGCGCCATTAACTACAGCGACGTGGTCGGCCAGAACCAGAAGCTCCGTTATGAACTCGGTCGCGCCGAGCTTCGAGCCAACCAGCAGACGGCACTCACGCGGCAACTGTCCGAACTGACGACCCAGTTGAACGTACCCTTCGTCGGCAATTTGCCGACCGTCGCGGCGCAGGTGTCGGCGGTGTCGCCCACGAATTTCGCCGCTACCGTCGACATCTCGAAGGGTCGTGACGATGGCATCCTCGTAGGGATGCCGGTCGTCGCCGACGGAGGACTGGTGGGCGTTGTGACGGCCACGACGCCCGGCGGTGCGACCGTTCGCCTCATCAGCGACGTCAAATCCTTGATCGGCGTGACCTTCGGTGATGGGAAGACCTCTCTCGTCGTGAGCGGTCAAGGAGTGAATGACGGCTTGGGCGCGACGTCAGTGCCGCTGACGTCGGCTATTCGAACGGGAACCGTGCTGTCGACCAACGGTCTTGACGGGGGACTGTTCCCGCCTGGCCTGCCGGTCGCGAGCGTGTCCAAGGTGTCCTTGACGCCGGGTGCCGCGACCTACAACCTCTCGCTGCAGCCCTTGGCGGACCTTCGCAACCTGCTCTACCTCGACGTCGTCCTGTGGGAGCCGTCCACGTGACCCGTGCGCTCATTCCGGTAACGGTGGTCACGATGATTCTCGTCGGCATTCAGTTGGCAATCTTTTCGAATCTGCGCTTCGCGGGCGTGGTGTTCATGCTCGTATGGCTCTGGCCCTTCACACTCGGTCTCGCCGGCTTCACCACGTTGTCCATCGTTGCGGCCCTCATCAGTGGCGTCTTCTTTGACACTCATGCGACCACACCCTTCGGATTGACGGCGATGGTGGGCATCATCCTCGCCTACAGCGCGTCGCGCCTTGGTAAGGAGGGCGTAGGCGACTTGGACTCGGCCGCGTGGTGGGTGACGCCGGTGCTCGCTGCCGCCGCGGGCGCCGCAGCACCGGTCATCTACACCGCGGGCGGCGTCGGCGTGTTGAACTTCACCCTCTGGCGGGGGAGTCTCGTCAACATGGTCGTGGTGAACGCGGTGGCGTTCTTTCTCCTCGCTCGTCCCATCTCGAGACTCGCTCGCATGGTGGGTCGAGTTGGCGCACGAGCTCGTCGGTGAAGGGTTCGTGGCGGGACCGCCCATCTGGTTCTCGGTTCTCACGCTTATGGCGTCCCTGGACGTCGCTGCACCCATTTCGAGGTCAGGGTCGCTCGATCAACGAACCCAAATCGGTGGGTATTCGCGACTTGGTCGCGTCCCCCGGCGAGGTCAAGTCACGGCCCGAACGCCGTTGGTTCGTGATTGGTGGCTTCTTCCTTCTGCTCTTTCTGCTCCTCGTCGGACGGCTGTACGTGCTCCAAATCGTCGACTACAAGAAGTCCGTCGCGCAAGTGGCAGCAAACTCGCTGCGCCCGAGCACGATTCCCGCCTCGAGAGGACTGATCCTGGACCGAAATGGCCGGCCACTCGTCAACAACGTCACGACGGTCGAGATTCGTCTCTCGCGCGAACAGGCCATTCTGAATCCGACGATTAAGGGATCGCTCGCGTCACTGACGGGCCAGAGCGTGGCCCAGATCAACGACGACCTCAACAACCAACAGTACGACCCGTACCAGCCAGCACCGGTCCTCACTGATGCTCCGGCCAATGAGGTGGAGTACATCAAATTGCACCCCGCAGAGTTCCCCGGCGTGTCGGTGCTCGACGTGTCACGGCGCTCCTACCCATTCGGCGGCGACGTCGGTTCGCAGATTCTCGGTTACGTGGGTCCCATCAACAATTACGAACTCGCGGCGCACCCTCACGACGGCTACCAAACGGACTCGACCATTGGCAAGGCCGGCATCGAATCCTTCTACGAGCAGTACCTGCGCGGTCATGACGGCACGAGCACCATCGAAGTCAACTCGAACGGTCAAGTGATCGGCACGCTGCACACGACGCAGCCGAGAGTCGGCGACTCCGTCGTCTTGAACATCGACGCGGGTCTACAGAAGGCGCTCGACGGCTACCTCGCGAGCGACATTGCGCACGTGCGCCAGACGCCCGATCCAAGGTCGGGCGTGCTGCCGCCGGCGCTCAACGGTGCCGCCATCGTGCTCGATCCCAACACGGGCGCGGTGCTCGCGATGTCGAGCTACCCGTCCTATAACCTCTCGTCGTTCGTCAACGGTCTCACCGAGTCCGCGTTCAAACATCTTCTCGCCGTGGGCGCGTTCAACAACTACGCAATCCAGGGTCTCTACACGCCGGGAAGTACGTTCAAGTTGATCACGGCGACGGCCCAATTGCAGACCGGCATCCTCTCGCCGGACGCGTTGGTGGACGACACCGGCACATTTAAAGTGCCGAACTGTCGCAACGTGGTGAACCACGGCTGCGTCTTTCACGATGACGAAACATTCGGTAACGGCGAAGTGGACCTCACGTCGGCTCTCACCAAGTCATCGGACTACTACTTCTACAACTTGGGTTACCTCTTCTGGTCCCAGCAATCGCGATACGGGCAGACGCCGATTCAGAACGTCGGTCAGGAGTACGGCCTCGACAACTACACCAACGTTGACCTGCCCAACGAAGTCGAGGGTCGCGTCGACTCACCGGCGGTGCGTCGAGTACTCCACGCCGAGGCACCCAAGGCTTTTCCCAACGTGAGTTGGTACACCGGTGACAACATCGAGATGGCCTTCGGTCAAGGCACCACCGCGCTGACACCGATTGCCCTCGCCAACGCCTACGCCACCTTCGCCAACGGCGGCACGCGCTACACCCCGGAGGTCGCGGCGGCGATCATCAATGCGCACGGTCAAACCGTCATTCGCTATCGGCCCCGAGTCCTGGGGCATGTACGTCTCCCTGCGAGCGTCCGCAACCCGATTCTCCAAGGTCTCGAGGGCGTCGTCGAGAGCCCCAATGGCACGGCCTACTCCACGTTTCACAGCATCGTGAACTTCTCCCTTTCGTCGTTTCCGATCGCTGGCAAGACCGGCACCGCCAGTAACGGGAACCAGAAGGAACCGAACTCCTTGTTCGTGGGCTTTGGACCGGTCGGTCACCCCAAGTACGTGGTGCTCTGTGTCATTGCTCAAGGTGGTTATGGCGCCGACGCTGCTGCGCCAGTCGTGGCGGAGACATTCAACTACCTCGTGGCCCACCCGATCGGCCCGGTGAAGCTCAAGGCCCAGTTGACGTCGCCCACAACCACAACAACTGGTCAAAACACCACCACCACGACCATCAAATAGGTCAAAACGCTGGTCGAGGGACGTGCGCAGAGTAACCTGACTGTGTTGGGCGTTTCTGTGCAAAGAGTGCGGGACGCGAAAAGAACGCAGCAGTTGCG
>PLZP01000086.1 GCA_003152215.1 Acidimicrobiaceae bacterium
GCGGTAATTTCTCCTACGAACGTCTTCTTAATTTACCACTTCTTACCTGGCACTTCAAGGTCAGTTTCCTCTGAAAAGAGTAAGAATTACGACTAGGCACTATGGGTTCGCTTGACCGGTCGGCCGCCTCGAGCCTGCAAGACCATGTCGGCCAGCGTGAAACTCGAGAGGTGCTCTCGCATGTGGTTGCCCACGTCGGCCCNNCGCACTGGCCCTCGTGGTCGCAGGCGCCGTCCTGGTGGGGTTCGCCGAAGTCGCCCGCGACGATTGGTCCGTCCACGGCGGCGACGATCTCGGCGAGGGTGATCTGTTCGGCCGAACGAGCGAGCACGTAGCCACCCCCGACACCGCGTTTGGAGCGAACCAGACCGACGCCCTTCAGGCTCAGCAGGATCTGCTCGAGGTAGGGCTGGGGGAGTCCCGTTCGATTCGCGAGGTCGCGGACCGAGGTCGGAATTGAGAGATCGTTGCCCAGGGCGAGGCTCAGCAGGGCCCGGCTGGCGTAGTCACCTCTGGTCGATACTCTCACCCACCCATTCTACCGTCGAAGATGCTTTGACCCCCGCCTGCACGAAGTGCGCCATTTGTCTGGCACAGTGGAGGGGTGCAAGAACCAACGAGCGAAAACGTGACGGTCAACCCCGACGAAGTGCTCTCACCCGGTGAGGCTGAGACGACGCAGGAAGAGGAGAACTCCGATTACATCAGCCAGCCGGCCAAGGTCATGCGGATCGGATCGATGGTGAAGTCGCTCCTCGACGAAGCGCGAAGCGCACCCTTGGACGAGGCCGGACGGGCCCGCCTGCGAGAGATCTACGAGATGTCAGTCGCGGAACTCTCGGGCGCACTCTCGCCGGACCTCGGCACGGAGCTGTCGAAGATGGCGTTGCCCTTCAGCGCCGAGGTGCCCACCGAGTCAGAACTTCGAATCGCCCAGGCCCAACTGGTGGGCTGGCTCGAGGGCCTCTTCCACGGGATTCAGGCCTCGCTCTTCGCTCAGCAGGCCGCCGCCGCCGCGCAACTAGAGAAAATGCGCGACCGCTCGTTGGCGCCCGGCGCGGGCGAACCTCGAGCGGGCACCTATCTCTAGCTATGTCGTGATCTGTGACACGCACTCGCTAACGTGCGAGGCGTTCGCGTTGTGCGCATGCGTCTTGCTTCGAAAGGGTTCATCAGCGTATGGCTGAGGGCTTCGTCCACCTCCATAATCACACCGAGTACTCGATGCTCGNNCTGCACCTGCACACCGAGTACTCGATGCTCGACGGCGCGGCACGTGTCGAAGAGATGGTGCTCGCCGCCAAGGCCGACGGCCAAACGGCAATTGGGATCACCGATCACGGCAACCTCTACGGCGTCATCGATTTTTACGAAACGTGCCGCAAGCACGACATCACGCCGATTCTCGGCCTCGAGGCCTACATGGCCGCCAACTCGCGCTTCGACCGACCGCCGCGACGAGGAAAGATTGACGACACCGGCGGCGAGACGGAGGGCGGTCAAAAGCTCTACCACCACCTCACCCTGCTCGCCACGTCCAACGCGGGCTATCGCAACCTTCGAGAACTCTCGTCGGCCGCGTTCCTTGAGGGCTACTACTACAAGCCACGACTCGACTGGGAGCTCCTCGAGCGCTACAACGACGGTCTGATCGCGACGTCGGGCTGCCTCGGCGGCGTGGTGCTCCAAGCGCTCCTGCACGACGACGACGCCAAGGCGCTCGAACTCGCGGGACGACTACAGACGATCTTCGGTCGCGAGAACTTCTTCATCGAGATGCAGGACCACGGAATGCCCGAACAGGTCCGCACGAACCCCGGGCTCTTGCGCATCGCCCAACAACTCAATGCGCCGCTGCTCGCCACCAACGATCTGCACTACGTGCACCACGACGACGCGGAAATGCACGACGCGCTGCTCTGCATTGGTACTGGCTCACTCGTGGCGGACCCGAACCGCTTTCGATTCCATTCCGATCAGCACTACCTCAAGTCAGCCGCAGAGATGCGCTACCTCTTTCGCGACCTGCCCGACGCATGTGACAACACCCTGGCCATTGCCGAGCGCGCCTCGGTCACTATTGAGTTTGACAACGACGCGCTGCCCGAGTTCCCGATTCCCGTCGAGTTCGAGGGAGCGACCCACAAGGACGGGGCCAATCGACTGCTTCGTGAACTGACGTATCGCGGCGCGGCGGATCGTTACGGCGACAATCTGAGTGAGGAAGTGCGCGCGCGACTCGAGAATGAACTGGGCGTCATTGCCGACATGGGTTTCTCGGACTACTTCCTCGTGGTGTGGGACCTCATTCGCCACGCCCGCGAACAGGGCATCCGCGTCGGACCGGGCCGTGGGTCCTCGGCCGGTTGCTGCATTGCGTACTGCCTACGCATTGTCGACCTCGATCCACTGCGCTACGGACTCATCTTCGAGCGTTTTCTCAACCCCGGTCGACGTCAGATGCCCGATATCGACATGGACTTCGACGAGCGCTATCGCGGCGACATGATTCGTTACGCCGCCGAGCGCTACGGATCGGACCACGTGGCCCAGATCGTTACCTTCTCCACAATCAAAGCCCGCGCCGCCGTGCGCGACGCGGCGCGCGTGCTGGGCTACCCACCCCAACTCGGCGACAAAATCGCCAAGGCCATGCCGCCACTCGTGATGGGTCAGGATCTTCCTCTGGCGGCGTGTTTCACGCCCGTCCCCGGCCACGAAAGTCGATTCGTCGAAGCGGCCGAACTACGCCGTCTCTACGACAGTGACCCCGAGGTGAAACACTCCGTCGACGTGGCCATGGGTTTTGTCGACAAGCGCCGCCAAGACGGTATTCACGCGGCCGCCGTCGTCATCACCAAGGATCCGATGCTCGACTACGTGCCGGTGCAACGAAAGTCCGGACCGACCGGTTCGAGCGACGACGCGCCCATCGTCACGCAGTATGAGGCCACGTGGATCGAGAAACTCGGTCTGTTGAAAATGGACTTTCTCGGTCTGCGCAATTTGGCAATCATCGAGCGGACGCTGGAGCACATCACTCGTCGTCACGGGAACATCGTGGACATCGACACCGTGGCGCTCGACGATCCCAAGGTCTTCGAGATGCTCCGCCTCGGTAACTCGATCGGCATCTTCCAGCTCGAGGGCGACAAGATGCGCCAACTCATGCGACGGCTCGCGCCGACCAGCTTCGACGACATTGCCGCCCTCAACGCCCTCTATCGCCCCGGTCCCCTGAGTGAGAACGTGCACAACGACTACGCCGATCGCAAAAACGGCCGTCAAGAAGTGCGTTACGACCACCCCGACCTGGCGGCGGTTCTGAGCGAGACGTACGGCCTCATGATCTACCAAGAGGACATCATGCGCGTGGCCACGTTGATCGCCGGGTTCTCGATGACCGAGGCCGATGACCTGCGTAAAGCCTGCTCGAAGAAAATCCGCGAAATGATTCGCGCCCAGCGGTCAAAGTTCGTCGACGGCGCCGAGCGACAAGGTTACGGACGCGAACTCGGCGAGATGATCTTTAACAAGATTGAACCATTCGCCGACTACGCCTTCCCGAAGGGCCACGCCTACGGTTACGGATTGATTGGCTATCAGAACGCGTGGCTGAAGGCCAACTACTCGGTCGAGTACATGGCGGCGTTGCTCACCTCATTCCGCGACGATAAGGACAAGGCGTCGGTGTACCTGAACGAGGCCCGTCAGATGGGGATCACCGTGGGCGTCCCCGACGTCAATGAGTCCTTCGCGGAGTACGCGCCGAGTCTCTCCCAGGACCAGACCATTCTCTTTGGGCTCGCGGCGGTGCGCAACGTGGGCGAGGCGCTCGTCGACAAAATCGTGAGCGAACGCGAGGCGAACGGTCGTTTCACCTCGATCTACGACTTCGTGCGACGAGTCGACCCCGTCGTACTGAATCGCCGATCAATGGAGTCACTCATCAAGGCCGGGGCCTTCGACGCGCTCGGCGTACCGCGGCTTGGATTCTTGTTGAAGGTCGACGAGATCTGTGACGTCACGCTGTCGCGGCGGCGTGACCACTCGTTGGGTATCACCACGCTGTTCGCCGCGTTGAGCGACGACGGCCACAATCAGGACTGGGAGGGGACCGAGATTCCCCTCGCTGATATTGAGTTCGACAAGTCGGTAAAACTTGACTTCGAGCGAGAAATGCTCGGCACCTACATCTCGGACCACCCGCTCTACGAGGTGGAGGCGACGCTCGCGACAAAGACCGATGGCACGATTATGTCGGTGCGCGAACGTGGCGAGGACCTGGCCCGAACCGGCAAGGCGGTCACGGTCGGGGGCATCCTGGCCGAGGTCCAGATTCGCACCACGAAGATGGGCAAACAGTACGCCCGCGTGGTCTTAGAAGACCTCGGCGCCACGATGGAGATCAACTTCTCGGCGAACAACTTTGAGAAGTTCAGTGGATTCCTCGCGAAGGACAACATTGTCCTCGTGAAGGTTCGTCCGGGGTACGAAGAGGAGTTGCGCTTCAGCGCGCTCGACGTCGAACTCTTGACCGTCGAGCGAGGCGACGACGAACTGCGCCTGGCCCTTCGACCCGAGGACCTCACCCAGACGTCAATTGCCAGTTTGCGTGAGATTCTTTCGCGCTATCCGGGACGTTCCCCGGTCATTGTGGAGACCGGCGACGCCGGCAAGGCGTTCAAGTTGGGTCCGGAGTTCAACGTCAATATTGCAGGTGTGGTCGCCGATCTGCGTTCGGAATTCGGACGAAACGTGATTAAGGCCTAGCCGACTGAGAGGGTGTGCAAAGCGTCGTAGAATAGATACCTATGGCAATGAACGTGACTACGAAGGACACCACCGCCCTCAGCGACGCAGAACTCGCCGAGATGGCCGATCTCTGCGTCGATCGCGAGCCCAATTTCGACATTGGCTTCCTATCCAAGCAGCGCGAAGACTGGGTATTGGTCACTCAAGTACGCGAAGGCAACAAGTTGCGCGGCTACTCGTTCAGCACACTCGAACGTATTGGCGGGACGCCGTCCCTCCTCGTGGGGCTCCTGCTCGTTGACCGTAACGCGAAGTCCGACCAGACGTTGAAGGCAATACTCCACGACCAGTTCCGTCGCGCGCTCCTGGCCTTCCCGGATGAGGACGTGCTCCTGGGATCGCGGCTCACGTCGCCCGATGGCTACCGAGCCTTCGCTGGTCTCGAAGACATCGTGCCGCGCCTCGGCTACAAGCCGACCGGTGAGGACCGCGCGTGGGGCCGTCGCCTCGCGAAGCGATTCGGCTCCGAGAAGTCGATTGACGACAAGACGTTCATCATGTCCGTGACGCCCGGCCCCGTTGGCGGACTGGACTACACCGCCTCCAAGGGCGCCATCCCCGAAGGCGTTTCAACGTTCTTCACTGCGATGAAGCCGCAAAAGGGTGACCGCCTGATCGTCTTTGGCTGGGCAATGGCCGAATCGCTGGCCTCGGGCAAACTGCCCAAATAGCGCCGGTCAGCCTCTCGGAAGAAGGCCGGTGCAGCTCTTATAGCAGTGGCCGTCAATGGGCTTAGACAGCGTCGTCAGCACGTACGTCGGGCGAAAGCCGAGCGCGGAAGCGAGGTCCTTGCCGGCGAGTGATGAACGTCGCGTGGCTTCCATTGTTCGGATCGCGTGCGCGTCTTCACACAGCAACCACACGTCGTCGCCGTACCAACCGAATCGAACCCAGGTCGAACCGTCATCGTGGCGGCGAAGGAGTTGGGGACCGCGGTCAGCCGCGATGAGGGCCACGCTGGGGCGCTCGCCTCGGAACTCCCAGTACGGCGCACTCGGACCACGAAAGCCGAAGAGAGGACCGTCGGCCGGACTCGCGAGTTGCTCGAGCCAACCTCGTACCCGGCGCCCGCGATAACTGCCCAGTCGACGAGGGAGGTCCTCGAGGGTAACCGCTTCGGGTTGGGCGAGGTCGTTGCGCTCGATATCGAGCGCGAGTTGACCCTCCACCACGTCAAAGACCGCCAAGTCGGTGACGTAATCGGCCGGCCACGGAACGCGCCAGCGCATAATGGCCTGGGACTTGAGATCAACGACGGTCGTGGACTCATTGGTTGAACCGAGCACCAATCCATAGACGGTGGAGCCGCCGGTGAGATCGACCGTCGAACGCTGAGGCATTCGCTCGACCAAACGCTTATTGGCGCGCGTCGCGGGGTCCCGGTTAAAGATTGACATTAGGCCTCAAGGTTACGCAACGCGGCATCGAGCTCCTCGACACTCGCAACGGGCAGTTGACAGACGCCGCCGCGACAGACGTAGGCGAGCCCCGCGTGGCGCTGCGCGAGCAATGGTGACGTGCCCGAACCGGTGACGAGGACCGCTCGTCGAAGGAGTCGTGAGCGCACGAGGCGCGACAGGTCGTTCTCGGGACCGGGCGCGACGATTTCGACACCCTCCAGGGCGAATCCGGCCGCCTCGACGAGGTCGGGCACTGCGCCCGGGTGATTGACCAGTAGTGAGGCGGCCAGCTCGACGAGACGTTGCGCCACGATCAGGGTCTCGACGTCACCACTACAGAGCGCGAGGCGGGCCAGGGCGCGAGAGGCAACGGCGTGACTCGACGGCGTCGCGCCGTCGAAGATCTCCTTCGGTCGGGTGGAGAGGTCGGTGACGAGGTCACTGATCGAGAACAGACCCCCGCCTACGTGGGGGAGACGCGACGTTGGTACCGCGCCGTCCCAGTAGTGCGCGAGCAGGTACGTCGCCAACTGCGCGCCCTGGTGCAACCAGGTGTCCTCACCGGTCGTTTCGTAGGCGTCGATCGATGCGTCGATCATCCACGCGACATCGCTCGCACCGGCGTGGGCCGCCAAACTTTGTGTTCGCCACCACACGCCGTTGGCGAAGTGCGTGTGGTGAAGCGACGCCAACAGGTCGGTCCCACGTTCGACGTAGCGCGCGACGCCACTTCGCAGTAGCGCCGATGCGAACATGGCGTTCCACTCGAGGATGACTTTTTCGTCGCGACTCGGTTGCGCGCGCATTGCGCGTGCGCGTCGCAGTGATTCGCGTGCCCCGAGAAGGTCATCGGGTGTGGTGAAGGGCTCGTTCTCGGCCAAGCGCGGAATTGAACGTCCTTCGAACTCTCCGGGCGTGACCACGCGCCACCGTGCCAACGTGGGAGGGACGTCACGTCGATGGTCCGCAGAAAGAGCGGCATTGACCTCGTCGGGGGTCCACGTGACGTGCGAGCCCTCAACGCCGCCGGCGTCGGCGTCGAGGGCCGAGGCGAAGCCTCCATCAACGGAGAGGTCGGCCAGCACAAAGTCCAACGTGTCGAAGGCAACCTCGCGCCACTCGTGGTGGTCGTACGCGATCGCGGCGCGCAGGTACGCGCGAACGAGCAATGCCTGGTCGCTCAGCATCTTCTCGAAGTGCGGTACGTGCCAAAGGGCGTCGACGCTGTAGCGAGCGAAGCCGCCACGAAGATGGTCGTAGAGGCCTCGACGTGACATTGCGTCCAGCGTGCGTTCAACGGCGGCTCGAGTCTGCTCGTCGTCAAACTCAAGTAACGCCTCTACGTAGCTCGGACGTGGAAACTTTGGCGCGTCGCCGAATCCGCCGTCGCGGTCTACGCGTTGCACCAGTTCGTCGCGAAGTCGTTGTCGCACACCGACCAGATCGATGGTGTCGCTGAAGGGCGCGAGATGGTCGACAAAGCGAACTTCACGGCCCAGTGACGCCTGTAGTTCATTGGCTTGCGCTACCACCGCCTCACGTTGATTCGTCCATGCATCACTCATTGCGTTGAGCAGTCGTGGGAATCCAACCTGACCGTGACGGTCAACGGGCGGGTAGTAGGTGCCCGCCATGAAGGGTCGACCATCGGCGAGAAGGAAGACCGACATGGGCCATCCACCGTGACCACTCAGCAGTTGGGTTGCCGCCATGTAGAGGGCGTCAACGTCCGGGCGTTCTTCCCGGTCGACCTTGATGGGGATGAAGTTGTCATTCAACACTTGGGCGACTGCCGGGTCCTCGAAGGATTCGTGCGCCATGACGTGGCACCAGTGGCACGCCGCATACCCCACGGAGAGAAAGACGGGGCGGTCGAGTCGTCGAGCTTCGTCCAGCGCGTCGTTGCCCCACGTCCACCACTCGACCGGATTGTCGGCGTGGCTCTCTAGGTAGAGCGATCCGAGTTCATTCTTTACGTCACGGAGACGGGGCATGCGTAGTCGATCCTCGTGTGGTTAGTTTGTTGGTCTACTTCGTCGAGGTTAAAGGAGCACCGTCAGCACCGCGCCCAAGACGCCGCCGACTACTTGACCGGCAATTTAGAGCGGCACCGAGCTCGTGGCGATGCCGGTGAAGCGGTTGGTGAAGGAACGCGCGATTGTGACGGCCGGATTGGCGAACATCGCCGAGGAGGTTGCGAAACAGGCCGCATGGTCCCTGCATTGGCGAGCGCGGGGCACGTGAAGAGCGTATGCCAATCGTTGGAGGGCTCAGCGNNCTGAGACGGGATGGAAAAATGACAGCACCTTTACGATGGGGAATTATCGGCACGGGCGGCATAGCGCACACTTTTGCGCGCGACCTGGCTTTCATTGACAGTGGCGTCGCGGTGGCTGTCGGTTCACGGTCGATCGAGTCCGCGAATGCCTTCGCCGACGAATTCGACATCGCTGGCCGCTACGACTCCTACGAAGAACTCGTCAACGATCCCGAGGTGGAGGCCGTCTACGTCGCCACGCCGCACCCGATGCATTTCGACAACGCCATGTTGGCGCTCGAACAAGGGAAGCCGGTACTCGTGGAAAAGGCGTTCACCGTGACTGCGGATCAGGCATCAAAACTCGTCGAGGTCGCGGCGAAAAAGAAGCTGTTCATGATGGAGGCGATGTGGACCAGATTCCTCCCGCACGTCATTGCCATTCGCGAACTCATTGCTGACGGATCGATCGGCGAAATTGTTTCCTTCGAGGCCGATAATGGCGAGCGGTTTGAGTACGATTCATCCTCGCGTTTCTTCAATCCTGATTTGGGCGGGGGAGCGATGCTCGACCTTGGGGTCTATCTGATCTCCTTTGCCTCCATGTTGCTGGGTCCGCCAACGAAAATGATGGCGATGATTGACCCCGCTCCGACGGGTGTCGATATGGCGGACTCGATGATCTTCGGATACGCGAACGGTGCCCACGCCCTGCTCAACACGACGATGGCCGCGCGAACCTCGATCAGGGCCTCGATTTCGGGTGCCAAAGCTCGCATTGAGATCGAAGGGGACTTCTACGCCCCTAGTGCGTTTTCGTTGATCACGCGAGACGGGGTGGCGCGCCGATTCGAGTTCGCCACGGAGGGGCGCGGACTTCACTACGAAGCGGCTGAGGTCGCTCGTTGCGTTCGAAGTGGACTCTTGGAGAGCCCTCTCATGCCGCTGCATGAGACAGTTGAGATCATGACGACGATGGAGTCCGTGCTCGCCACGCGCTAGCGAGCAACGTCGCGCACCGCAATCATAGAGACGGTCAGGTAAATCACAAGTCAACGTCGAGGTCTTACGTCACTGTAACTTCGCTGGGCGGGTTCGGCGACGAGCGCGGGTCATCGTACGACAAAGCCAAGCGCGACGACACCGATTGGCGTACTTGACGGAAAATCGTGACCTTTCGTTCGGAACACTCCGTGAACAATCTGGCGGCCAAGACACTTTAGGAATTCCCGGGGGCTGAACTCGCCTGGATGTTTTGTCATGCTATTTTCAGTTGTCGACATCGTTTGTCACAGGATGTTCGCAAGAAATAAATGAAATTGAAATCGGGCGTCAGCTTGATGCCCCTAAAAGGTCGGGGGACCTTGAAATTCAAAACAGGAAGGGCTCTTGCCTACGTAGCGTTGGTCGGCGCAATCGTCGTCGCAATGGTGCCAAGTGTGAGTTCCGCAGCTGCGAAAACCGTTTCGGACAGCACGTTCAATTCGAACTTCACCACAATGAAGTTGCTGAAGCCAATTGTCGCGAAGGGCAAAGGCAGCATTGCTGTCATTTTGCCTGACACCGTCTCTTCGGCTCGTTGGGTTGACTTCGACGCACCGGCATTCAAGAAGTCGTTCGCGGACGCTGGGCTTATGAAGAGCCAGTACATCATTCAGAACGCTCATGGCAGCGACCAGACGCAGTACACCGACGCTCAGGCCGACATCGCCAAGGGTGCCAAGGTGCTCATTTTGACGCCGTTGGACTCGACGACGGGTGCGGTCATTGAGGCGTACGCGGTTGCTCGCGGCGTCAAGGTCATTGACTACGACAGCCTGACGTTGGGTGGAGCTCGTACGTACTACGTCTCCTTCAACAACGTGACGGTCGGAACGTTGATCGGAAAGGGCCTTCTTTCGTGCATCACGAACTGGAAGGTCTCTGCCGCCACGGTTTTCGTTATGAAGGGTGCGCCCACTGACAACAACGCCACATTGTTTGCTCAGGGCTACGACAAGGTTCTTAACGCGGGTGGCTACAACACCACGTCGGGATCGGTCAACACAGTGCTCGAAAACGTCGGTACTTGGAATCCACCGACTGCGTTGGTCGACTTCGAAGGTGCCTACGCGGCCAACCCGAAGATCAATGCTGTCGTTACGCCAAGTGACGAGAACGCCGCGCCAATCATCCAGCACCTTCAGGCTGCTGGTCTAAAGCCGCAGGTGATTCCGTTCACCGGTAAAGACGCCACGCCAGTTGGAATTGACAACATCATTTCCGGCTACCAGTGCGGAACGGTGTACGAGCCTTTGTGGGCCGAGGCGCAGGCAACTGCTTCCTTGGCGATCTACCTGCGTGCGAAGATCAAGGCACCGGCGGGTCTCGTGAACGGTTCGACCGTGGACTCTGGGGCGACCATCAAATCGTTCAAGAACGTCCCTTCGGTCCTGCTGTCACCAGAGTGGATTACCGCTTCAACTGTTGAGGAGACCGTCATCAAGGACAAGGTCCTGACGGCTAAGGAAGTTTGCCTCAGCACAGCACCTACGGTTGCTGGTGACTCGAGCATCCCTACCTACGCGGCGGACTGCAAGACGTACGCCATTAAGTAACAACCAGCCATGACGAATACCCCTGCGTCGCCGAGTACAGCCGTGACCGAAAACGGGCACTCAGTTAGCGGTGGCTCAGGAGTTTCGTCGTCGGATGCAACTTCTCGATTGAGTATGGCGTTGATTGCTTAGACGTGGCGGTCGAGGGCTTCGACGACGGGTTGGGCGGCGTGGGATTCGGTGCCATCTCGCTCGCCCCAGAGCACGAAGGTGTTCGCACCGAGTTCGGCGCCCATGTCAATCGCGTCAAGGGCCCTGGCGAAAACGAGACCTTCTTCGAGACTCCATGAGAGTCCGTCCGTGGCGCGGGTACGACGCCCGCGTCAACGGCGTCCATTAAACGCTTGACTCGTTCGCGATGGAGCGATCAGTGCAGATGCTCGAGTTCGCCACGGCGAATTTTTCCGTTGGCCGTGCGGGGAATTGCCGCGACGTAGCGAATCTCCTTCGGCTTGGCCCATGGACCAATGGCTTCCTGCGCGGCGTCGCCGATTAGCCCTTCGAGGTTCGTCCCGTCGGTGACCACGAGCACCACGACGCGTTGGCCCCACTTCGAATCCGCAATGCCCGTCACTGCAACGTCGCGCACGCCGGGCACGCGTCCAAGAACAGCTTCGAGCTCTTCGGGCCAGAGTTTCTCGCCGCCGGTGTTGATGACGAAGCCGATTCGACCCCGCACCGAGACGGTGCCATTGATCACGTCGCCACCGTCGCCGGTGGGGAACCAGTCATCGAGACCGTCGGGGCCCGCAACGCGGGCACGTGGCGACGTTCGATACGAGCGAAAGAGCGTCGGTGTCCGCACACAAAGCTCGCCGTGCACGCTGGCGACTTCGACGCCCGGGAGGGGAGTGCCGTCGTAGACAACACCTGAACCGGTCTCGGTCATTCCCCACGTCGCAATCACGTTCTCTGGCAGTGCGGCGGGGGGTTTGGCCCCTCCGAGGAGGACTTTTGCATAGCCGCTCGTGTCGTGGCGCAGAAGTTGCGGTCGAACCACCGCGATGTGCGTCGCGCCGTGTGATGGCGCGGTGTCAATATCGTCCTCGCCGCCCCAGCGAAGCGTCGCGTCACTCAAAATGGCGCGCAGAAGAACCGCCAACCCACCAATGTGGCACGCGGGGAGACAGGGGAACCAGACCGGTGGCGCGCCGTCGACGCGAAGGGTCGACTGGGTCAATTCGGCACTTGCGCGGAGCGCATCCCACGTCAACTCCGCGGCCCTGGGATCGCCACTCGAGCCCGACGTGAGCATCACGAGCCCGATCTCACCGTCGACCTGTTGGCCGTTCTCGCGGGTCGTTCGTCCGTTCTCGTCAACGATGTGCGTCGCGCCGAGGAGCGCGAGTTGCTCGTCGCGCCGTCTCGGCGAGAGGCGTCGATCTAAAACGCTGAAGGCACTTTGGTCGTCAATCGCGTCGCGAATCGCCCTTTCGAGGGTCGGACCGAGCTCGAAATCGAGCGCGAGCAGGGAGTTCACAAAACCAGACTAGATGTTTAGGAACTAGCGTGGTTCCATGGGAGGTGGTCTAGGTGGCCTCATTACGTCACGAACGACGAATTGCTGCAGCGCCCGACGTCGTGTGGGACATAGTGCGGCGGCCCGAAAGCATCCCCACCTGGTTCCCGGGAATTGTCTCGTGCACCGTGGACGGTGACGTCCGCGTCATCACGACGGCCACGGGCATGGAAATACCCGAGAAGATCATGACCATTGACTCGACTATTCGCCGATTCGCCTACCGGGTGACCGCGCCGCTCTACGAGTTCCACCTGGGCGTGATCGACGTCATCGAGATTGGCCAGTTTGATTCGCTCTGCGTGTACTCAACGACGGCCGAGCCCGACACGCTGGCACTGCTCATCGCCGGAGGAACCGTTGGTGCGCTCGACGAAATACAGCGTCTCGCCGAAGCGGCACAGGGGTAGGTATGGGACGACGAATTCTCTTCATCACCACCGATCAGCAACGTTACGACACGCTGGGCGTGAATGGCGGACAACTGTCGCGCACGCCGGTACTCGACAAGTTGGCGGCGCAGGGCATCCGTTACGAACGGTGCCAACCAACGTCGGTCGTATGTATGCCGTCGCGCTCTTCCATGCTGACCGGTCAGTTCCCCAGTACCCACGGAGCGTGGATGAACGGCGTGCCGTTGGCGATCGACGCGCCGTCAGTTGCGGAGAACCTGCACGACGCCGGCTACGCGACGGCGTTGATTGGCAAGGCGCACTTCGAACCGTTCATGGACCCCTTTGGGCTCTACGCCGAGAACGCGCTCGCGAACCTCGGCGTCCCGACGATCGAACAGGACTGGTTCGACGGCCGTCGCGGTGTGCATCGCGGTTTCGACTACCTCGAATTCGCGACGCACGGTGTCATGGGGCCGCTGCACTACGCCAAGTTCATGAACGAACACCATTGCGACGCGATCAGTGGCTTCTATCAAGTGGTCGACCGTTCACTCAACGTCAATGCCGCCGGTGGTGGCGACACCGGAGCGCCCCAGGTCAAGTTCAATGCCGTACCGCGAGAGTGGTATCACACCGACTGGGTGGCCGATCGCACGATTCGCTGGCTGGAGGAACAAAAGGACGATCGCGACTGGTTCTGTTGGATGAGTTTCCCCGACCCGCACCACCCATGGGACCCACCAAAGTCTGAAATCGGCCGGGTCCCGTGGCGCGAAGTTCCGTTACCGGCCAATTACCCCGAGGACGCCAGCGAACGCGAAGCACTACTTGACGCGAAGGCCCGCCACTGGCGCGAGTGGTACGACGGGCGTGTCGTGAGCAACTACGAGGCACCGGCGAAGTGGGTGCCGGCAACTATGACGTCGGATCAGGTTCGCGAGGTGAACGCGCTCAACGCCGTGGAAGTCGAGTTGATCGACGAAGCCATTGGACGGGTGCTCAAGAGTATTGAAGCCAAGGGCTGGGGCGACGACGTCGACGTGATCTTCACCAGCGATCACGGTGAACTCCAAGGTGACTTCGGACTCCTGTTCAAGGGTCCTTATCACGTCGACGCACTGATGCGACTGCCGCTCATCTGGCGCCCGGCCCTTTCGACGAAGCCCGAACCCAGTGTCGTGCACGCGCCGGTCAGTCTGGTGTCGCTCGCGGCGACGTTTCTCGACGTCGCGGGTCAGCCGGCGCCTCGTTGGGCGGAGGGTACGGTCCTGCCCACCAGTGACGACGAAGCGAAGGCGCGGTCCTTCGACGCGACGTTCACCGAGTGGGACTCCTCGTTCTTCGGGATTGACGTGCACGTGCGCACGGTCATGACCGAGGAGTACCTGTACACCGAGTACCAAGCCGGCACGATGCACGACGGCAGTGAGGGAGAGCTCTACGTCTTAGGCGACGATCCACTCCAACGCGTCAACCGATTCGACGACCCCGCTCTCGCGAGTGTCCGCGCGACCTTGGCCGAACGGTTGGAAGGTCACGAACACCGTCCCGGCGAGCGCGCGACGCCCGGCGTCTTGATGGCCCCCGTCTAAGGGACGGTAGCGTGGACGCTATGTCTGAGACCGTTATCCAAGGTTCGCCGATTGACCCCGTTGAGGAGTTTCGCTCATGGCCGCTGCCGCAGTTCCAAACGCTCGGGGAGTTCGACGACATCATCTACGAGGTGGGCGAGGGAATCGCGCGTATCACCATCAATCGGCCCGAACGCCGGAATGCGTTTCGTCCTCAGACACTCTTTGAACTCTCGGACGCCTTCGAGCGCGCGCGCGATGACATCTCGGTCGGCGTCATCATCTTGCGCGGTGCCGGACCCGATGCGTTTTGTTCTGGCGGCGACCAAAAGATCCGCGGCGACGACGGCTACATGGGCGACGATGACGTGGCCCGTCAAGGAGTGGGACGGCTCAACGTGTTGGACTTGCAGATCCAGATTCGTCGTCTGCCCAAGCCGGTGATTGCCCAAGTCGCGGGTTACGCGATTGGGGGCGGCCACATCCTTCACCTCGTGTGCGACCTCTCATTGGCGGCTGACAACGCCCGATTCGGACAGACCGGACCCAGAGTCGGCTCGTTCGATGGTGGCTACGGCTCGTCGCTGCTCGCGCGAACCATTGGGGTCAAGCGGGCGAAAGAGGTGTGGTTCCTCTGCCGTCAGTACGACGCGCAGCAGGCGCTCGAGTGGGGACTGGTCAACACGGTCGTGCCCGTGGCGCAGCTGGAGTCCGAGACCATTGCGTGGTGCCGTCAAATCCTCACCCTGTCACCGATTGCCCTGCGGATGCTGAAGGCTGGCTTCAACGCGGCCGAAGACGGCATGGCGGGCATTCAACAGTTGGCCGGCGACGCGACGATGCTGTTCTACATGACCGAAGAGGGCCAGGAAGGTCGCAACGCCTTCGTCGAACACCGCCAACCGGACTTTTCAAAGTTTCCCAAGCGTCCATGACGGCGGCTCCTGGGCCGCTCCAACGTTGGTTACTCGCGGCGCGTCCGCGTACGTTGCCCGCGGCGACCGTGCCGGTCGTGGTCGGTGTCGCGCTGATTCGACCCGAGAGCATTAACTGGGGCAACTCCGTGCTCTGTTTCCTGGTCGCCCTGGCGTTGCAGATCGGCACCAACTACGCGAACGACTACTCCGACGGTGTCCGTGGCACCGATGAGGTGCGCGTTGGTCCGTTTCGCTTGACCGCCTCCAAACTCGTCGCCGCGAAGACCGTGCGCAATGCGGCCTTTCTTTGGTTTTTCTTCGCCTGCGTCGCCGGCCTTTGGCTGACGACGCGCACCACGTGGTGGTTGATCCCCATTGGCGTCACCGCAGTGGCGGCCGGGTGGTTCTACACCGGCGGACCTCGGCCGTACGGCTACTACGGCTTCGGGGAGCTCTTCGTCTTTGTGTACTTCGGCATGGTGGCGACCGTTGGCACGGCCTACGTGCAGCACCTCACCATCCCCAGTCGGGCCTGGTGGCTCGGTGTCGCGACGGGCTTCATGGCCTGCGCGCTACTCGAGGCGAACAATCTTCGCGATGTGCACGGCGATCGTGCCTCGGGCAAGAAGACGCTGGCGGCGCGAATGGATCGCCAACGCGCGCCGTGGCTCTACGCGGGATGCATCGCTGGCGTACTCGTGGGCATGGTCGGCGCGGGACACTTCGTCGTCGGCATCGTGGCAATCCTCGTCTACGTACCCGCCGTGCGCCTCGCGTTCTCGGACAAGAACGGGCGCGATTTGCTGCCAATGTTGAAGTACTCGGCACGTGCGCAACTGCAACTCGGTGCGCTGGTGGCGCTGTTGCTCATCATCAGAGTTGGCGTCTGAACGTCTCCACCAGCGCCGCCACCCGTTCCGGTTGCTCCAGATGTGCAGCGTGGGACGCATCGGCGACGAATGCGCAGTGTCCGAACACCACGCCGTCCGCAATGGCCGCGGCTTCGCGCGAGAACTTCTCGTCATCGCAACCCGCAAGTGCCAGGGTCGGCGTGCGCAGGGCGCGAAGTTCGGGCGCGAGCCACGCCTGGGTACCGGTGCCCGAACGACGCAGAGCGTTCGCCAGTCCGCCCGCATCACGACTACGCGACGCGCGCTCGCGCGGGTCATCGGGCAGCGACGAGAACATTGGTTGGGCCAGCCATTCGTCAAGGAACGCCTCGGTCCCGATGGTCTCAATCCGGTCCGCCAAGTCGTCGTCACGACGTCGCCGTTCGCTACGCTCGGCGGGGTCCTCGATGCCTCGCGTCGCGCCGAGCACAACGAGACCTTGAAGCCGCTCGGCGTGACCCAACGCGAAGTGCAACGCGACCCGCGCACCGTAGGAATAGCCACCGAGCACGAAGGGTTCCATGGGAAGAACGTCCGCGAGCAAATCTGCGGTCTCGGTGAGTGACGCACCAATTGACGCGTTCTCCCCATGGCCCGGTAGGTCCAACGTGAGTAGTTCACTCGTTCCTGCCAGAATGGAACGGAACTGATGTGCCGAATCCTTGGTCTGGGTGAAGCCGTGCAGCCAGACGAGCGTCGGACCTGAACCGAGACGTTGGACACCAAGGAGTGACATTGCAACCGAGCGTACCGAGCCCGAGCGAGGTCCAGGCGACGTTCGCCGCGACACTGTTCGACGAATGGATCGCGCTGGGTCTCCGTGACGTCGTCGTGTGCCCCGGCTCTCGCTCCACGCCACTCGCTCTGGCGTGCGCCGAGCGCGCAGAGTTGGCCGTGCACGTGCGCATCGATGAACGGAGTGCCGGCTTCTTCGCACTCGGACGCGCGCTCGTGACCGAGCGCCCCGTCGCCATCATCGTGACGAGTGGTACGGCCGCGGCGGAGCTCCACGCCTGCGTGGCCGAAGCATCACTGGCCTTCGTGCCGGTGTTGGTGTTGACCGCTGATCGCCCTCCGGAGTTACATGGCGTGGGCGCGCCGCAAACCATTGACCAACACAAGCTCTACGGAACCATGGTGCGTCACTTTGAAGACCCGGGCGTCGCGAAGTACGACGATGCGTCGACGTGGCGCGATCTAGCAACGCGGCTCTGGCGACACGCGACGAATGAGGATGGCTCGTCGGGACCCGTCCATTTAAACGCCGCGTTCATCGAGCCACTGATCGCGACACCGTACGATCTGCCGGAGCGGGCGACGTCCGATGGCGCGCCCGTCGAGCGCGCGAGCGCTCTGGCGGGACTTGACGCCGTGAAGGTCCTGTGTGTCGCCGGTCACGGTGTGACGTCGGAGATGGTGCGTTCGTGTGAGTCCATGAACTGGGTCGTACTCGGAGACGCCACTGCCCTTGGCACGTTGCCCTACTTCGACGCACTGTTGCGCGATGAGACGTTCGCCGCGAGTGCCCGACCCGACGTCGTCGTTCGTTTGGGCGGTCTTCTCGCGTCGAGGGTCTTACAGGAGCGTCTTCGTTCGTGGGGACTGAGGACCATTGGGTTCGACGGAGCGGGGTTTGTTTCCGATCCGGATCGAATCGTTGGCGAACACCTCGCGGGGGTGCCCAATCCCGAAGTCGAACCAAAGGCCGATGGAGAGTATGTCCGACTCTGGAGTGAAGCCTCGGCGAGCGTTGAGGCGTGGCTTCGGGCGCCGGGTGACGGTGACGGGGAGTTCAACGAGATCACCCTGGCACGCACGGTGGTGGCGGCCTCTGGCGAGCGTGGCGTCGCATTGGTGATCGGTTCATCGATGCCCATACGCGACGTCGAATGGTGGGCGCCGGCGCGCGTCGCACCCACATACGCCAATCGAGGCGTCAACGGCATCGATGGCGTCGTGTCAACAGCACTTGGAGTGGCGTCGGGATCGAGGGCGATTGGCTTGATTGGTGACATCACGATGCTGCACGACGTCTCTGGGCTGGTTGACGGGTTGGGCGCGGCCGGTGGCACGTGCGCCCTCGTCGTGGCGGACAATCACGGGGGAGGGATCTTCTCATTCTTGCCTCAGGCGTCGCTCGTCAACGCCGAACGATTCGAGCTTCTCTTTGGAACGCCACGTCACCACGATCTCGCCGTCGTTGCTCAAGCGTTCGGACACGAGGGCGTCACCGTCGATGACATTGACTCATTACGAGCAGCGCTCGACGTTGCCTTGTCGACGACCGGACTCACGGTGATCGTCGCGCGCGTTCCATCGCGGGAGCGCAACGTGGCAGTGCACGAGGAGTGGAATCAGAAGGTCCGGAATATTCTCGAAAGCACTCGATGATTGCCACCCTGCCCAGTTCACTGATTGCGGCGATACCAATCGCGATTGCCGCCGGATTCATTTCATTCATTTCGCCCTGCGTGTTGCCGTTGCTGCCCGGCTACCTGGCGTTTCTCGGGGGCGCCACTGGATCGGTCCAGGGTCGGGCCGGCCGGGGTCGCGCAGTGCTCGGTTCCATCGCGTTCATCATTGGTTTCGCCATCGTCTTTGTCAGCGTCGGCGCGATCTTTGGCGGGCTCGGACATGATCTGAAATCACACGAGCGCATTCTTTCGATCGTCTTTGGGATCGTGACCATACTTCTCGGACTCTTCTTTGGCGGGTGGTGGCCGGCCCGTTGGCTCAACCGAGAACGCCGCAGTCATCACCTCCCGCGCGCTTCGATTCTCGGCGCCGGGGTCTTGGGATTCCTCTTCGGCTTTGGATGGGTTCCGTGTCTCGGTCCAACGTTGGGTGCGATCCAAGGGCTCGAATTGACGTCGCCGGGCGCGACCGCGTTGCGCGGATCAATCCTCGCACTGTTCTACTGTCTCGGACTCGGCATACCCTTCGTCGTCGCGGCGTTGGCGACCGAGTGGATGGCGACGGCGTCGGGGTGGCTGCGTCGCCACCAACGCACCATCGGTCAGATAGGCGGCATCCTGCTCATCGTTATCGGCGTTCTCGAAATCACCGGCGCGTGGCAGACATTTGTGCTGTGGCTGCAGACCCACGTGCCGGCGTCGAACGCAATCCTGTAGCAAACGTCGTCTCGTAGACTGACCCAATGAAATTGCGTGACGACTGGAAGTTTCGACGTCTGGTTCATCAAACGACCGATGACGCCATCCTCGACGGCCTCTCTGCGGGGGGCGTCACGGCCTATATCGGCTTCGACCCCACAGCGCCTTCACTGCACCTCGGGAACCTGATGCAGATCTGCACGCTACGGCGCCTCCAATCGGCGGGCAACCGGCCGATCGCCCTCGCCGGTGGCGGCACCGGTCTCATTGGCGACCCGAGTTTCAAGGCCGTGGAGCGTCCACTGCTGACGCGTGAGCAGATTGAAACCAATCTCGTGGGGATCCGTGCGCAGTTGGAGCGGTTCTTGGATTTCTCGCCCAGTGCGGGCTCCACCCAGGCGTTGTTGTTGAACAACGCGGACTGGCTCACCACCATCTCGTTGACGGACTTCTTGCGCGACGTGGGCAAGCACTTCACGGTGAATCAAATGATCGCCAAGGACACCGTTAGGAGCCGTCTCGATCGTGACGACGTGGGACTGTCATTTACGGAGTTCTCGTACATGTTGCTCCAGGCCTATGACTTCCTGCGACTGAATCTCGATTACGACTGCACGCTGCAGCTGGGTGGCTCGGACCAATGGGGCAACATCACCGTCGGGGCCGAGCTCGTGCGAAAGTCGGCCGGTCACGCCGCGTACGGAGTCACGACGCCGTTACTGCTGCGCGGTGACGGAACGAAGTTCGGCAAGTCCGAGGGCGGCAACGAGCACGTGTGGCTCGACGCCACTATGACGTCGCAGTTCGCTTTGCACCAGTTCTTGTTGAACGCCGACGATGTGATGGTGCCGTCGCTGCTGCGCTTCTTTACGTTCTTAGATCACGACACCATCCGCGAACTGGACGAGGCGACGAAGACCGTCCCGCAGGAACGACGTGCGCAACGCGCCGCCGCGAACGCCATTGTCTCGATGGTGCACGGCGAAGAGGCCGCCCAGAAGGCCGAACGGGCCGGCGACGCGCTGTTTGGCGAATCGATCGCCGAACTGGACGAAGCCACGTTGCTGCAGATTGTGGCCGATGCCCCTTCGTCGACGTGTTCGCGGTCCGAACTCAACGATGGTGTGGACGTTGCGCAATTACTGGTGCGTTGCGACCTCGCCGCGTCACTTTCCGAGGCCCGCCGATTTCTTGCACAGGGCGGGGTCTACGTGAATAACGTACGCGTCGACGGTGCTGAACCACTTGACGCCACGCGCGCACTGCACGATCGATACTTCGTGCTTCGCCGAGGTCGGCGCCAGATGCACCTCGTTGTCGTGAAGTGACACGTCGCGTCGTCGTCCTTCTCATCGCCGGACTGCTGCTGTGCGCGTGTGGAACGGTGAGCGAAGCGAAGGCCATGACCGGCTGGATTGCGCACAGCAGCTTCAAGGCCAACGCCAAGTCACTCTTTGACGACGTGAAAGGTTCGGCGAAGGACCTGCGCAATTCGAACTTGTCGAGTAACGACTTCCATACCGTGTGCCAAGTGCTGTACTCAGACGATGGCGCAATGCAGGCGGCACTGCCGACGCCGGACGCGCAGGCAACCAAGTTGCTCAACAAGGCGTACCAGGAGTTCGCCACGGCGGCGCACCAGTGCTACAACGCACAGTCCAGTGCGGTGGCGCGTGCCAGAGCCCTCGCGACGCTCGCGAAGGGCGCCGCGGTGTTCTCTGAGGCGACGGCCCGGGTCACCACGGCGTCGCTGCCCTAACTCGAGGGCGGTCGTAAATCGATTTCGAGTCGAAGGATGCCGTCGTCGATCGTGGCGACCGCGTCGCCGAGCATCGCGAAGTCTTGGAAGTCGAGATTCGCGGCTTCGATGAAGCGCTGTCGTTCGGGACCCTCGACCGGAGGGAAACCCCTGCGCTTTACCGCGTCGGCTCGTTCACGGAATCGAAGGACCATGTCATTGGGATCAAAGGCTGGGCTCACAACCCGATGATAAGGGTTCGTTAAGAGGGTCGAGTTGGTAACATGGAAACTCAACTCAGTACTCCTGAGTTGCGGCCGCCGCCAGCTATGGCCCGCGGCCAGTGAGGAGTTGACGTGAAAAAAGGCCGCCATCGTCGGTTTGTTGAAGCACGCGAACTCAAACGTTCTACGGGACCTCGCGCGACCACGTGCGTCGAATGCGGTGCCGCTCCAGAGGATGTCCACGCGGAGTGGTGCCTCGCCGAAGAAGACCGCTACGACGAGATTCTCGGATCCCTGCCGCGCACGTCATTCAACGAAGAGGATCCCCTCGCCGCCGAGAGTTAACCCTTCTTGCGGAAAACCGGGTGGGGCAGTCTCGTGCCCTTAGGCTGGGCCGTGCGTCGATTCATGAACGCCATGAGTTGGTCGTAGACACTCTGGCCCACCATTGCGACCAGCTCTTCCGCCATGGAGTCAGCAACACGATCTTGACCAACGAACGCCGCGGGGTCCTCGGTGCACCACCAGTGGAAGTCGGCACCACCGGCGCCCCAGTGACTGCGGTTCCACTGCGCGATGCGAGTGATGACGTGTCCGTCGTCTTCGACCTCATCGTCGCGACGTAACGGGAGCTGCCAACAGACCTCGGGTTTGAGTGGGATGTAGCTTTCCTCATTGTCGAGAGCCATCACGTGAAGTGCACAGCCGGGACCGCGATGAAAGTCGGGGCGGTTGAGAAAGATACAGGCGTCCTGCACCAGTTTCGTGACGATTTCGCCGTTCTTCTTCACCCGCGTAGTGCCCGCACGTCCCTTGGACTTGAACTGCCATTGGTCGTCGGTCAGACGTTTGGCGGCCTTTTCAACCCGCTTCTGGTCCTTCTCGTCGGTGAAGTGCGCGCCGTAGCTACAGCAGCCCTGCACGAGTTCGGGCGTTGGCTCGGTGAGGACCCCTTGACACCCGGCCCCAAAGATGCACGTCCAGTTACTTTCGAGGAAGGTGACGTCGAACATCCACGTGCGAAGTCGTTTGTTGTCCTCGAAACTGACCCACTCGTGGGCGTCAGGCGGTATCAAGGTCACGACGAAAAGGCTACATGGTGTGTTCGTCCGCGAAGGACACATCTACAATGGCGTTATGACAACCGTCGAAACTTTTGAAGTCCTTTCGCTCACCGATGAGGCGCGCAACGTCGTCATCGACGCACTCAACAACGAAGAGCAGAGTGACACGCTCGCGCTGTTCGTTGAAGTGACCGGCACGCGCGGCGCCGGCTACTCCTACGACCTCTACTTCTCCGATCGAGGGGACGCGCCTGAGGGCTCGGCAGTCGGTGTCGATGGTGGTGTCACGATCGTCATCCCCGAAAAGAGCGTGGACCGCCTTCGCGGCAGCCGTCTTGAATTCGCGAGCGAGGGTGGCGGGGGACTCGTGCTCGTGAACCCCAATATTCCCACGCCTGAGGAGATCAATCCCGGCGTACCGGCCGACATTCTCGCGCTCGGCGTGACCGGCCCCATGGCCGTGCTGGCAATGGACGTACTCGAGTCGAGTATTAATCCGGCGATTGCGTCACACGGCGGGCGGGCCGATCTCATCGCGCTCGACGAAGAGAAGAAGGTCGCGTACGTGAAGCTCTCGGGTGGGTGCCAGGGATGTGCCATGAGCCGCATGACACTTTCTCAAGGCATTGAGACCTCACTCATCGAAGCAATCCCTGAACTCACGGGCGTCATCGACGTCACGGACCACGCCTCAGGTGAGAATCCCTTCTACACGAAGGACTAAGTCCGCTCTTCGGTTCTCCTAGAATCGTTTGATGTTGCGCTTTCTTACGGCCGGCGAAAGCCACGGACCATCCCTCAGTGTCATCATCGAAGGTCTTCCGGCCGGTCTCGCCATTACCGAAGCAGAGATTGGTGACGAACTCGCACGGCGACGCCTCGGCTACGGTCGCGGTCCGCGCATGCGATTCGAGCGCGACGAACTGCGACTCATTGGCGGCATCCGCCACGGCCGCACGCTTGGTTCGCCGGTGGCCATTGAGATCCTCAACTCCGAGTGGCCAAAGTGGGAGCAGGAGATGTCGGCCGCTCCCGGGACACCGAGTGAGAAGCAGACCAAACCTCGTCCGGGCCACGCCGACCTCGCGGGTATGCAGAAGTACAACTTCGACGACGCCCGTGACGTGCTCGAACGCGCGAGTGCGCGCGAAACGACGGCGCGCGTCGCCGCGGGCACCTTCGCGAAGTCACTGCTCGCAACTATCGGTATCCAGATTGTTAGCCACGTCGTACGCATTGGCCAGGCCGCGACGGATGGCACGGTCCGTCCGCTCCCCATTGACCTCGGGACCGTTGACGCCAGCGAGGTGCGCTGTTTCGACGCGACGACCGCCGAGGCCATGATCGTCGAGATCAAGGCGGCCGCGAAAGAAGGTGACTCTCTCGGGGGGATCGTCGAAGTGATTGCCTACGGCGTCCCGGTGGGACTGGGCAGTTACGTGCACTGGGATCGAAAGCTCGATGGTCTGATCGCTGGCGCGCTGATGAGTATTCAAGCCGTGAAGGCCGTCGAAATCGGTGACGGCTTCGCCCAGGCATCCCAACGTGGCAGCGTCGCACACGACGCCATTGCGGTGGACGAGAACTTTGAACAGGGCGGCGGCTACATCCGCCGGACCGACCACGCCGGGGGACTCGAGGGCGGTATGACCTCGGGCGCTCCGGTCATTGCCAAGGTTGCCATGAAGCCGCTCTCCACGCTCAACCGACCCGTACTCGAAACGGTGGACGTCGCGACGGGCGAGACCGCGGTGTCATTCAAAGAGCGCACCGACGTCACTGCCGTGCCAGCGCTCGGCGTCGTCACCGAGTCGATGTTGGCTCTCGTGTTGGCGAATGAGGCCGTCCGCAAGTTCGGCGGTGACTCGGTTGAGGAGTTCGCCCGTAATCACGCGTCGTACATGGCGAATCTGGGATCGACCTCGTCGGCCGCTCGAAGCGAGTAGCCGTGGCTCGACTCGTGCTCGTGGGTCTTCCCGGCGTCGGAAAGACATCGGTCGCGAAACAGATCGCCGAACACTGGCACTGCGAGGCCCTCGACACCGACGAAGTCTTCTTAGCGCACGTCGGCGTCACGCCCGCTGACTTCCTGCGCACGCACGACGAGCCGTCGTTTCGCCTTCGCGAGGTCGACGCGCTGGCGACCGCGCTCAACTCGACGGGCGTGGTCGCGACCGGCGGCGGCGTCGTGTGCACGCCCCGCGGGCGTGAGTTGCTCGCCCACGCAGTGACCGTATGGCTCGACTGTGACGATGACGTACTGCTCGACCGACTCGGCGATGTGGATCGACCCCTCCTCGGTCATGACCCCGAAGTAAAACTGAAGCAACTGCGCGTTGAACGTACTGCGTGGTACGAGGAAGTCTCGAAGGTGCGCGTGGACGCCAGTACTTCATTGGCGGCGGTCGCGCTCGCTGTGATGGACGAAGCGAAGGCGTTGACATCATGATCGTGCCGGTCGAACTCGCGGAGCGTTCCTATGACGTGGTCCTCGCTGAAGACGCGCGGAGCGATCTCGCGTCACTGATCGCGACGAGAGCCCCCAAGGCCAAGGTCGCCGCGCTCGTGACATCGAAGTCGCTCAGTGAGCAGCCCTGGTTTGACTTGCGTAGTGGCATTGATCAGTACATACTTACGGTGCCCGAAGGAGAGTTGGCCAAGACCCTCGCGAGTTTTGAGACGCTCTCGGAGCAACTCGCCGAGCTCCAACTCTCCCGCGACGACGTGATCGTGGGTATTGGCGGGGGAGCGGTCACCGACCTCGCGGGCTTCGCCGCGGCGACGTACCTGCGCGGAATTGCCCTCGTGCAGGTCCCTACATCACTCGTCGGTCAAGTCGATGCGGCCATCGGCGGCAAGACCGGCGTCAACCTTCGAGCCGGGAAGAACCTTGTGGGTTCCTTCCACCAACCAATCGGCGTCCTGTGTGATTTCTCGACGCTGTTGACGATGCCCGAACGCGAGCGACTTGCCGGTCTGGGCGAGGTCGCCAAATGTTGGCTCCTCGAAGGCGGATTTGCGGCGGAGTTGTCCGCGGTCTCCTTCCACGATCTCATCGTGCTGTCGGTCTCGCTCAAGGCAGCGATCGTGCGTGAGGACGAACGAGAAGGCGGACGCCGGGCACTACTCAACTACGGCCACACGTTGGCGCACGCGCTTGAGAAGGTGGCGCTCGCGCGCGACTCCGAAGAACTTCGTCATGGTGAGGCCGTCGCCATTGGCCTCGCCTTCGCCCCTCGTCTCGCAGCGGCACTCGGACGAGTTGATCCCAGCGAAATCGTTCGACACGACGAAGTGTTGCTCTCGCTCGGTCTCCAGTCACGCATTCCCGTGAACTTTCCGACGTCGTCCCTACTCGAGGCAATGAGTCACGATAAGAAGGCCCACCACGACCTCACATTTGTCCTTGGGGGTGCCGCCGGTTTCGAGACGGTGCGCGGCGTTGACCGTGCGTTGGTGCACGACGTACTAGAACGTTTTCAAGGAGAACCATGAGCAACGAGATACTGCTGTTGTCGGGACCGAACCTCGATCTCTTGGGATCACGAAACCCTGAGGTCTACGGCACGCAGACGTTGGACGAGCACGTGGAGCATTTTCGACAACTCGCGGTGGAGGCTGGCTTCAGCGTTCGCCACGTCCAGTCGAACTTCGAAGGCGACCTCATCGAGGCAGTGCACGCGGCGCGCGACGACGCGGTCGCCGTGGTGATTAACGCGGGGGCGCTGACGCACTCGTCGTGGGCCCTCGCCGACGCGCTCGACACGTTCGACGGGGTCAAGATTGAAGTCCATCTGTCCAATCCGGCCGCGCGCGAACCGTTTCGACACCTCAGCACGTTGGCCGGATCGGTGAATGGATCGATCGCCGGCTTTGGTGCCACGAGTTACGAGTTGGCGCTGGACGCCGTGCGCCGCCTCACCGAGAAGTCCTAGTTTTCAACGTCCGCGGGGTGCGGCGTAGAATAGGCACCGCACGATTCGCGAAAGGTCTCTACGCCCATGGCTGCAATTTCAACCTCGGATATCAAAAACGGCATCACCATCAAGATTGACGAGGGTCTCTTCACGGTCATTGAGTTCCAGCACGTGAAGCCGGGTAAGGGCGGTGCCTTCGTGCGCACCAAGCTGCGTAACGCCCGCTCCGGCGCGGTCATTGAGCGTACGTACCGCTCCGACGAGCGCCTCGAACAGGCCATCATGGACAAGCGCGATACGCAGTATCTATACCGCGACGGCGACGACTACATCTTTATGGACCAGTCGACGTACGACCAGGTCCCGGTCTCGTCCAAGAGTCTGGGCGACGCCGCCGACTTCTTGAAGGAGACCGGCAAGGCCATGCTCATCCTCCACAATGACGAGATCATCGGTGTTGAACTGCCGGCCTCGGTCGAACTGACCATCACCGAAACCGAACCGGGTATCCAGGGAGACCGCGTGTCGGGCGCACGAAAGTCCGCGACGCTCGAAACCGGACTTGTGGTGCAGGTGCCGTTGTTCGTGGGTCCTGGAGAGGTCATCAAAGTCGACACGCGCACCGGCGAATATATGACCCGGGCGTAGCGTGAGTGAACTAGGGACTCGTCGACATCACGCGCGCGAACGCGCACTCGAGATCATGTACGAGGCGTCAATAAAGGATCGCCAGGTGCTCGTCGTCGTAGAGGCACTACCGCTGGCGCCCGACGACTACGTCATCGCGCTTCTAACGTCGGCGGAGCGGAACGTGGACCGGGCGAACGAACTGATCACCGAATACTCCATCGATTGGCCCCTGGAGCGCATTGCGCTCGTTGACCGGTTGGTCATGACCCTCGCCATCGCAGAGATGCTGATGGACGACGCGCCGCCGAAGGCGGTCATCCTTGACGAGGCGGTTGAGTTGGCGAAGGTCTATTCCACCGACGCGTCGCCTAAATTCGTGAACGGCGTATTATCTTCAATCGCTGAGATTGTACTTAGTTAGAAAAGGGAGTCTCGACGATGCCGGGTATGGGTGGCTCACCAATCTCGCTCACGAACCCGCTCGTTAATTCAATCTTTCGGCACAACGCCTTTGAGACCAGCGTGTCGTGGATTATCGGCATTGCACTTCTTCTTCTCGTCGTCGCGAGTCTTCTGCGACGGGTGAACACTTTCAACTTGTCGACGAGTGGGCTCTCAGAACCTCGCGGTCGGACGTACCTGCGTATTGGTTTCGGTGTCATTTGGCTGGTTGACGGCGTCTTGCAGTTCCAGGCCTCGATGCCGCTCGGACTCGCGAATAACGTCGTGGCGCCGCTCGCGGGCGGCACGCCCGCGTGGCTCCACGCGATCATGTTCGACGGCATCGGTATTTGGAACAATCATCCGATTGCCCTGGCCGTTGGGACGGCATGGATCCAGGTGGGCATTGGTGTTCTCCTCATCATCTCCAACGCCACCGTCGGGCGAATTGCCGCCGCCGTCTCTGTGGGCTGGGCCGCGATGATTTGGCTCGTCGGCAACGGCGCGGGCGGGATATTTCAGAGCTCCAACTCAATACTCTTTGGGTGGCCCGGTGCCGCGCTGTTGTACATCGTGGCGGGCATCTGGCTCGCGCTGCCGCTGCGCACGTTCACCGAACGATTCTCTCGCTACACGCTCCGGGGCCTCAGCGTGCTCCTGGCGATTGGCGCGGTGTTGCAGTTCCTACCTTCGCGGGACTTCTGGAAGGGTGGAAACGCAAATGCGCTCACCGTCATGGCGAAGAACATGACCGCGACGCCCCAGCCCCACCCGCTCGCCTGGATTGTGACGAGATTTGGTGACGTCGCCGGGACCCTGGGCGGCGGCATCAATATCATCGTGATCCTCTGGCTCCTCATCTGCGCCGGTGGTCTTTGGTTTGCCAGTGAGCATGGGCTGCGCTGGCCCACGCGAACGTTCGTCATTGGCTGCCTGATTGTGTGGGTGGTGGTTCAAGATGTGCCGTTCTGGGGCGGACTCGCCACTGACGTCAACTCAATGCTTCCCTTGGCCGTCTTGGCGTGGTGTGCGAGTCCGGCGCGCGCGTCGGTCGCACCGTTGCGGCGCCACTTGCCAGTTGAGATGCGATCGAGTTCCGGTGCGGTACTGGCTTCCTTCGCGTCAGCAATGGTCCTTTTCGCGGCCGTGTCGATGGGGTGGGCAACCGTCGCGTCCGCGGAGAGCACGCTCTACTTGGCGCAGAATGGCCCCGCGGCCGCAGTGAACACCGTGGCGCCGAGCTTCACCCTCACCGACCAACACGACGTGACGTATTCACTGGACGAACACTCGGGTCGTTACACGCTGTTGACCTTCCTCGACCCCGAATGCTGGACCGACTGTCCTTTGTTGGCGGCGCAACTCAAACAGGTCCGATCCGAACTCTCACCGAGCGCCAAGATTGACATTGTCGCGGTGGCGGCTGATCCGTACCACGAGAAGCTGGCGGACCTGAATCATTTCATCACGCTCCATAGTCTGTCGGGAGTGAAGAATTTCTACTTCGTAACGGGAAAACTCGCCACCGTTCAAAAGGTCTGGCACTCATTCGGCATCGGCGTGTCCATGACGCCCACCGCCAAGATGAGTATCCACTCGGACTACGTGTTCATCATCAATCCCCGTGGACGACTCAAGTGGATCGTCCCCGACGAGCCCCTCGCCAACTGGGCCGGACAACATTCAGCCGAAAGCGAATTGCTCACGTTGCTGCACGAGTCAGGCGTGCACTGATCGTGGCACCCCTCGGCGTTCTCGCAATCGCCGGCGCGGTACTCACAATCCTCGCGTACGACCGTCGCGCGTCGAGGTCGTCGCGTACGACGTGGCACGCCGGACTCGCGCTCTTTTCGTGGTCGGTGTTGTGGTTTGCGACCGCGTCATCATTCGCACGTCGGGGAATGGCCAATCTGCCCGACCACATGATTGGCCACGTGCTCGTGATGTTCCTCGTGCCAATGGGTCTTTTGTACGCCGGCTTTGGCCGTTCACTGTGGTGGATCATGGGCGTGGAACGGCGCCGCCGGCTTCTTCGATGGTGGTACGTCGAGCGCACGTGGCACGCACCAAAGTGGCTCGTGCATCCCTTGGGTGCGGCGTTGACGCTCAACGTGGTGATGGTGGCCTCACACACGCCGCGGCTGTTCGACTTTGCCATGTCACACCTTTGGGCGATGGACTGGTTGATGGAGCCGGCCTTCTTCTTCTCGGGCCTGTTCTTCTTTCATTTCCTCATCACGTCACCGCCTCGACGTAATCGAGTTCCTTTACGTCTGCAACTGGTGATGGTGGTCGCCACTTTGTTTGAAATGTTGATCCTCGCGATGTCGATGTCGATTTTCACCAAGTCGTCGTGGTACGACGTGATGATGCCCGGACACGGGATGCCCTACATGCCCGGCATGGCAACAACGGTCTCGGCGGCATTCCACCAACAACAGTTGGCGGCCGCGATTCTGTGGATCTGTGGCGACTTCTGGGCGGTGCCACTTCTTGTCGGCATGGCGCGAACAGTCGTCAAGCGCGATGGGTCTCTCTTCGCCGCCCTGGAACGTCAGTCCTCGCGCTTGTCGGGTGTTGGCGGCTGATCGTTTTGATGAACGCTCGCGAGATAGGCGTTCCACGCGTCGAGTTCGGGGTCTTCTTTGTCGAACACGACCGGCGGTCGCGTTCGCTCTCCACGCTCATCTTGTAGAAGTTTTTTCCACATGTACACGGCGTACCCACCAAGTAACGGCCATTCAAAGACGTAGGCCCACGAGAGCGTGTTGCCGCCGAGCGCGCGCTTCATCTCGAACAGGAACGCGGGGATGCAAATTAGTTCGGCTAGAAACAACCCGAAGTTGATTCTGAACGTGTTCTTACTTTCCCCAGTCATTATAAGCATTTTATCCCTGATTTACTTTTCAACTCCACTACCTTCTTCGTAGTGGATATCCGAGTGATGGCTCGTGCCGTTTCCAAGAAGTGTTCAAAGGAGAACGAATGAATCGATCGAGGTCCCTGGGTATCGCCGCGGCTTCGGTGCTGGTCGTCGGCGGCGCACTGGGTCTGGCGGGTTTCGCGCTGGCAACGGCCGCACCTCATCAGACTGCATTGAACTGCACGCCGGTGCAGGGCGCGTCAAAGACGTGCGCCATCACGTTGGCAACCTATCCGGACTCTGGCGAGGGAGTGCACGGCAAGGATGGCGGCGCGCATCCGGACTGGGTGACGTACTCCAACGACAACGTCAACGTGCCCGCGAACTCGACGATTGTCGTCACGATCAATCAGTACGACTCAGGCGGGTCGCTCAACAACGCTTTCTTTGACCAGGTCATGGGTACGGTCGGTGGCACCGCGACGATTAACGGCAAGACCGTGACGCACGCGGACCCCAATGACATTGGTCACACGTTCACTTTGCGCGGCATTCCCGGTATGGGTACCGACCTTTTCGTGTCGGTTCCGTTGCCTGCGGATAACAACAGCAAAACGCCCGTGATTTTGAACGGGGTGGCCTATGCCAAGCCCGTCGTCGTACAGTTCTCGTTCAAGACGGGGAGCAAGGGAATTTACGAATTCAACTGCGAGTTCCCGTGCGGTGGTTCACGCGAGGGGCAGTTCGGCCAAGCAATGTCAACGTACGGGTACATGTCCGGTACGTTCACGGTTCAGTAAGGGGATTTCGTGTCTGACCAAGACAACAAGAAGCCATTGAAGCTGTTTTTTTGGCTGTGGGCAATTATCACCGTGGCCGGTGTCGCCGTTTCACTGTGGGCTCCCGGCTACCTGATGCCACGCTCGATGAGCAACAACATGCACCTGACGATTCTCACCATGGTCGTGTTCAGTGTTGCCGCCGCACCGGTCGCCGCAGGCGTCTACGCCGCCAGCATCTACATGCTGCGCACGTGGTCGTATCGCGGCGACGACGTGCCGCCGCCCGCACCGGTAATTCGCGAAAACAACAAGGTCGTGGCCAGTTGGCTCTTGGCGTCGACCGTGCTGACGGTCTTCCTGCTCATCTGGGGACTCGGAGCCCTCGCCGTCGACAACTCATCGACCGGCAAGAATCCGCTGGTGGTGGATGTGACGGGTCAGCAGTGGGTCTGGTCGTTCTCGTACCCCGGCACGCACGTGGAGTCCAATCAGCTGTATCTACCGGAGAATCGCGAGGTTGAATTCCGAGTTACTTCGGACGATGTGACGCACGGGTTTTGGATCGTGAACATGGGCGTCCAAGTCGACGCGAACCCCGGCACGATTACCACCATCCACACAACACCCAACCGCTTGGGCGAGTTCACGGTTCGCTGCGAACAGTTCTGCGGCCTGAACCACTCATTCATGGACACCGAAGGTTTCGTGGTGTCGACACAGAACTTCAACAGTTGGCTCGCTGCGCAGCCGCAGCGATCCTAGGAGGAGAGTATGACCACCACACTTGAAAGAAACGCCACCGCCCAGATTCCTAAGGGTGGCGGACTGGCTCGACGACAGAACTTCGGCACTGCCGTTGTGGCCGGCGTCGTCTTCGCCTATCTGTTCTGGTTGATCGCGCACCTCACGCTCGATTCCACCGGACGTCCCTTCGGCGACCAGGTGGCAACATTCACCGGTCTCGGCTGGCTCATTGGCTTCTGGATAGGCATCGGTGCGTTCAATGGGCCATTCCGATGGCTCCTTGGCCGCGATCACAGCCATGCAGATGACATGTACTACGCCGGTCAGAACATGGGTAAGGCCCGCTACTGGAAGTTCACCACCGATCACAAGGTGGTGGGCGTCCAGTACATCGTGGTCACGATGGTGCTGTTCGGCGTGGGTGGCATCCTCGCCATGGCGATTCGTACTAATCTCATCGCCCCCGGGAATCACTTCGTCAACCAGCAGGTGTACAACAGCTTTATCGCGATTCACGGCATGGTCATGATTCTCGCAATGATCGTTGCCGTGGCCGGCCCGTGGGGCAACTTTGTCATGCCCATCATGATTGGTGCTCGCGACATGGCCTTCCCACGGCTCAATGCCTTGAGCCTCTGGACCCTCGTGGCTGCGATTGGTCTGCTCGTCACGACCCTCGCCGTTGGAGGTCTTCCGGTGGGCTGGGTGGTCATGGACCCGATTTCGAACCAAGCCGGGATTGGAATGGACTTCTTCGCGTTGACAATTATCGCCTTTACCGTCTCGACGACCGTCGCGGGTGTGAACACGATCACGACCATGATGACCATGAGAACCAAGGGAATGACGCTCGAGCGAATGCCGATTTTCACGTGGGGCGTCTTCATGGCCGCCGCGCTCGGTCTCTACGCGTTCCCGTATTTCTTGGTGGCCGAGTCATTCCAGATTCTCGACCGCACGTCATTCACCAGCTTCTTCGTCTCTACCGGCGGCGGTACGGGATGGCTCCAAGCCAACCTCTTCTGGTTGATGGGACACCCCGAGGTCTACGTAATCCTGTTGCCCGCGGTGGGGGCGCTCTTTGAGATCGCGGCCGTCATGTCGCGAAAGCCGGTCTTCAGTTACCGCACGGCAGTCGGCTCCATGGCCGGCTTGGCGGGCCTTTCCGCCCTCGTCTGGGCCCACCACATGTTCACGTCCGGATGGGCGCCCACGTTGGGCGGCCCGTTCATGTTGACGACCGAGATCATCTCGATCCCCACTGGCCTCTTCTTTCTGGTCCTCATTGGGACGCTCTGGCGCGGACATATCTGGATGAAACTCCCGACGATATGGCTGTTCGGTTTCATGGCGAACTTCATCATCGCAGGCATCACGGGTATCTATCTATCCGACATACCCTTGGACGACCAACTGCACGGGACGATGTTCGTGACGGCGCACTTCCATTATGTGTTCGTCGGGTCGGTGCTCTTCGGGGCGATTGCGGCGCTGGCGTTCTGGTATCCCAAGGTGACGGGCCGATATCTCAATGAGTACCTTGGTCGCATCTCATTCTGGTTCGTCTTCGTCGGCGTCCAGGTGACGTTCCTCGCCATGTTCGTCTCGGGGCTGCGCGGTATGCCCCGTCGCTACGCCTCCTACAGCATCATCTTCGAGCACACGAACTTCGCGTCGACGATCGGTGCCTACACCATCATGATCGGCATGATCATTCTCGGTGTCGCCTTAGTGACGTCGTGGAACAAGGGTGAGCCCTCCGGTCCCAACCCCTGGCAGGCCAACTCGCTGGAATGGATGGTTCCCACACCGCCGCCCCTCGAGAACTTTGAGGTGCAGCCGGTGATTACGGAAGACCCCTACAACTTCGACAAGGAAATGGTGCGGCGATGAGTATTGAAACGACTGAACCGCCCGCTGCAGGACCGCACGGCGAAGACGGCGGCCACTTCTTAGAGCCGGAGGTCGTGGACCGAGGGCAGCGTCTCGGTGTGTGGCTCTTCATCGGCGGCGACATCATCATCGTCAGTGCCCTTCTCTTCACGTATCTGTACTTGCGCGGGGTGAACACGAGCGGTCACTGGATGAGCATGCTCGGCTATCAGGGTCATTCCTACGCCTATTACCAGAACGCGGCCAATCTGCCAGCACCGACGCTCATTCACGTCAAAGCGATGTCGGCCGGATTCGATTGGCTCATCACGGCGGTGACCGTCGTGACCGCGGGGATTATCTGGCAAGGGGAGCGGGCGCTTCGCGTGACGAAGAATGCCAAGGCCTTCTCCTCAGCGGCCGCATTCGCCACGATCGTCACACTGGTTGCGATTGTCTTGACCGTGATCCAGTTGCGCGCCATCCCCGAGATCTTCGTCGCCACCAACGACAGCCAGGGCATGGCCTACACGGCGTACGACTCAGCCTTCATGGCGCTCGTCGGTTCGGGCCTCATCCACTTGGTGGTCCTGGCGTTCTTGGGACTGGGTCTCACGGTTCGCGCCTCGCGCGGGCTGATCACGGGCGAGAAGTGGTATCAGGCACGCCTCATCCGCATGTTCTGGGTGTGGATCGCCATCTCGTCAGTAGTTGTGGCCGCCGTAACGACTACAATTAACACGATCCACTAACACCGCACGACTTTTCCGCGCCCCCGGGCGAAGTAAGTCGGTCGTGAAGCGAGTCCCGTGAGGCTCGTACGACAGGAGACTGATGAGTAGTAAGGACGAACGCCAGGCCCGCTCACGCGGCTTGGCGTTTTTTGCGAAGAGCCAACTCATGAGCGCCGATGACGTGACGCGTGCCCTGCGCCGTATGTCGCACGAGGTCGTAGAGCGAAATCACTCGACGGAGTCGCTCTCAATCATCGGACTCCAGAGTGGTGGCGCACCAATTGCCGTGGCCCTCGCCGGGTACCTCTCTGAGATCTCGAATGCCCCAGTGACCGCCAGCTTGCTCGACGTCTCCTTCTACCGAGACGACCTCTCGCACAATCCCGTGCCCGCGTCATCGCAGACGAGTATCGATCACGATCTCACGAATCGAACGGTCGTCCTGGTCGACGACGTACTGTTCACCGGCCGCACGATCCGTGCGGCGCTCAACGCGCTCTCAGACTGGGGACGGCCACGGGCCGTCCAACTGTGTGTCCTCGTTGACCGGGGTCACCGCGAGTTGCCCATCCGTCCCGACTTCGTGGGCAAGAACCTGCCGACCGCCATTGATGAAGCCATTGTGGCCACGCTGGACGGGGTCTGGATTGGAACGAGGGAGGAAACGTGATCACCTCACTGCGCGGTCAGAGCCTCCTGTCACTCAACGAGGTCAGTCGTGACGCGATCCTCGAGGTCCTCAACACGGCCGAGTCCTTCGTTGAGGTCAACCGCCGCACGATCAAAAAAGTGCCGGCCCTCAAGGGTCGCGTCGTTGCCTCACTCTTTTTCGAAGAGTCGACGCGTACGCGACTCAGTTTCGAGACGGCGGCCAAGCGGCTGAGCGCCGACGTACTTTCGCTGGCCGTCGCATCAAGCAGTGTGAAGAAGGGTGAGTCACTGCGCGACACCATCGCGACGATCGACGCCTTAGGCATCGACGCCGTCGTGCTACGCCATCGTTCCAGTGGCGCCGCGCTGCAGGTGAGTCGCTACGTGCCCCACGTGCGCGTCATCAACGCCGGCGACGGACAACACCAACACCCGACCCAGGGACTTCTGGACGCCTTCACGATCCGCCAGGTGCTGAGTCAGCGACGAGGCACGACCGGTCTCGAATCGGGTGGTGAACTGTTCGAAGGCCTTCGCATCCTGATTGTCGGCGATATTCGCCACAGTCGTGTCGCGCGCAGTGATATCGCGGCCTACAGCACGCTGGGCGCCGAGGTGCGTGTCTGTGCCCCGGGCACGCTGTTGCCCGATGACGTCGAGCAGTGGCCCGTCACCGTCGCCACCGACTTCGACGAGTCACTCGAGTGGGCTGACGTCGTGGGACTGCTCCGCCTCCAGGCGGAGCGAGGTTCGGGCGCGTTCGTACCGAGCCTCGACGAGTTCACCTTCACCCACGGCTTGACGGTGGAGCGATTCGCCCGAATGCGGCCAGAAACGCTCATCATGCATCCCGGTCCAATGAATCGCGGGGTAGAGGTCGACTCACGCGTCGTCGATGCGGCTGCCGCGATTGTGGAGCAACAGGTCGCCAATGGGGTGCCGATTCGCATGGCGGTGCTGTATCTGAGCGTGGCCGGATCGGGGGAGTCGTCATGAGCATCGTCCTGCGCCAAGGTCTCATCATCGGACCGACGTCGAGCGTGATCGGTGACGTCCTCGTCGTGGACGGCACCATCGCCGACGTTGGACCGGCGATTGACGCGCCGAGTGATGCCTACGAGGTTGACGCCCGCGACTGTTGGGTCGGACCGGGATTCGTTGATCTGCACACCCATCTTCGAGAGCCCGGCCGCGAAGCGGCCGAGACCATTGAGAGCGGCGCGCGAGCGGGGGCTCTCGGGGGCTACTGCGCGCTCGTGGCGATGCCCAACACCGAGCCGTGTCTCGATAACGTCGCGACCGTCTCGTACGTGCTCGCGCGCGGTGCGACCACACCACTCGACATATGCGTTGCGGGGGCCATCACCCAGGGACGTCGCGGCGAGGCGCTCGCGCCGATGGCGGAAATGGCCGCGCTCGGGGTGCGTCTCTTCAGTGATGACGGCATCGGGGTGCGGGACCCCTCGGTGATGCGACGAGCTCTGCTCTACGCGAACCCCCTCGGTGTGCGTTTGGCACAACACTGCGAGGACGAGCAACTGGCGGGCGGCGGGACCATGAACGAGGGGGCGCTGAGCAGCCGTCTCGGTCTCACGGGGCGACCGGCGCTCGCCGAGGAACTCATGGTCATGCGTGACCTTGAACTGGTGCGTGCGACGGGAGCGGCGATGCACTTCCTTCATCTCTCCACTGCACGTTCGGTGGCCCTGGTCGTCGCGGCACGCGCCCAGGGTCTGCGCGTCACCTTCGAGATTGCGCCACACCACTTCACCCTCGACGAGCAGTGCTGCGAGGGCTACGACCCGGCCTTCAAGGTGCATCCGCCGCTTCGCACGAGGGACGACGTGGCCGCTTTGGTTGCCGCACTGCGACGTGGCGACGTCGACGCCGTGGCGACCGATCATGCGCCGCACGCGCCGGAGTTAAAGGACCTGCCCTTCGACGAGGCGCCCGCGGGGATGCTCGGTCTGGAGCACGCGGCATCGCTTACGTACGAAGCCCTCGGTGCGCCACAGTGCGACCCGGCCGTGTTTTTCCAGGTAATGAGCCGTGGACCGGCCGCGATCGCGCAACTGCGACGAGAAGATGCGCCGCCGCGGCACAGCGCCCACGGCGGCTCGGTGGCGCCGGGCGAGGACGCCAACCTCACCGTCTTCTCTCCGAGCACTCACTGGACAGTGAGCCGGTCCGCGCTCGCGAGCAGATCCATGAACACCCCCTACGACGGACGCGAACTTTCGGGTCGCGTGCGCGCGACCATCGCCAAGGGCCGACTCGTCGTCGATCAAGAGGTCTTGACGTGAAGAACGTCCCCTCGGTCCTCGTCCTCGCCGACGGCACCACGTTCGAGGGCTACGCCGCCGGGTATCTGAGCGACGAGGGGGTAACCAGTGGCGAGTTCGTCTTCAACACCGCACAAAGCGGCTACCAGGAGGTCATCACGGACCCCAGTTACGCCGGTCAGATCATCAGCTTCACCTACCCGCATATCGGCAACTACGGCGTCACGCCGCTGGACGACGAGTCACTGCATCCCTGGTGCGCCGGAATTGTGGTGCGCGAGCTCTCCCACCTCCCTTCAAACTGGCGTTCGGTCGGACCGCTCGAGGGGTTCCTGCGCCAACACCTCCTACCGGCCATTGTGGGCGTCGACACGAGGCGTCTCACGAAACACCTCCGAGCCCACGGGGCGTTGCCGGGCGCCTTCGGACACGCCGACCTCCCAGTGGTGGCCGCCGCCGCCGCTCGGGCCGTGGGCACCGACAACGCCGACCTGGTGTCACTGGTCACGACTCGTCGCGCCTATTCGCGGGGCGACGGTGCCCTGCACGTGGTCGCGTTCGACTACGGAATCAAGACCACCATGGTCCACCAACTCGCCCAACGATTCCGCGTCACGGTCGTGCCCTCGTCGACCAGCGCCGAGCACGTGCGCGCGCTGAATCCTGACGGGGTCTTCCTCTCGAATGGTCCGGGCGACCCCGCGGCATTAGGCGCGCAGGTGGGCGTGCTCGAGGAGCTCCTCGGCACGGTGCCAATCTTTGGCATCTGCCTCGGGCATCAACTCCTCGCGACCGCACTGGGGGGCCGGACCTTCAAGCTGCCATTCGGTCACCACGGCAGCAATCATCCAGTGAGTGACTTAGCGACGGGCCGCGTGGAGATTACGGCGCAGAACCACAACTACGCGGTGGTGCCCGACTCGATCGCGCGCGGCGTCGTCAGCCACGTCAATCTCAATGACGGGGTGATCGAAGGCATTGCGTCGGTCGAGGATCGATGCTTCTCGGTGCAGTATCACCCCGAGGCGGGACCCGGACCCCACGACGCTCGTTATCTCTTCAATCGATTCGAGACATTGCTCACGACCTCGGCTGGCGTGCGCTGATGCCGCGGCGCGACGACATCCACTCGATCATGGTCATTGGCTCGGGACCAATCGTTATCGGTCAGGCCTGTGAGTTCGACTACTCGGGAACTCAGGCCTGCCAGGTTCTTCGAGCTGACGGTTTCAAAGTCATTCTCGTCAATTCCAATCCCGCGACGATCATGACCGACCCGGCGACCGCCGACGTCACCTACATTGAACCACTTGACGCCGACGTCTTGACCGACATCCTCGAACGTGAACGTCCCGACGCGCTCTTGCCCACGCTCGGGGGACAGACGGCGCTCAACCTGACCATGGAGCTCGTGCGACGAGGCGTGACCGAGCGACTCGGCGTGGAAGTGATCGGCGCGCGACCCGAGGCCATTGCCACCGCCGAGGACCGCGGGCTCTTCAAAGCGGCGATGGCCGACATTGGACTCGCCGTCCCCGAATCGGGCTTCGCGCGTTCGGTGGACGAAGCCGTCATCATTGCGTTGGAGATCGGCTGGCCCGTCATCATTCGTCCGAGTTTCATTCTCGGTGGCGCCGGCACCGGTATTGCCCACGACGAGGAGCACCTGCGCAGCCTCGCGACGGAGGGAATCGCCGCGTCGCCGGTCGGCGAGATACTCGTGGAGAAGTCGATCGCGGGCTGGAAGGAGTTCGAACTCGAGGTCATGCGCGACGTTGCGGACAACTGCGTGGTCATCTGCAGTATTGAAAACTTCGACCCGATGGGTGTGCACACCGGTGACTCGATCACCGTCGCACCGATTCAAACCCTGTCGGACGTTGAGTATCAGGCCATGCGCGACGACGCCTTCGCGGTACTTCGCCGGGTCGGTGTCGAGACGGGCGGCTCCAACGTCCAATTCGCGGTTGACCCCGACTCCGGCGAGCGTCTCGTGATCGAAATGAATCCCCGCGTCAGCCGATCGAGCGCACTCGCGTCCAAGGCGACCGGCTTTCCCATTGCGAAGATCGCCGCCCGTCTCGCCGTGGGGTACACCCTTGACGAGATCCGCAACGACATCACCAAAGTCACGCCGTCGAGCTTTGAACCCGTGATGGACTACGTCGTTACCAAGATTCCGCGGTGGGCCTTCGAGAAGCTGCCCGGGGCGGCCCCCGAGCTCGGAACGCGAATGCAGTCGGTGGGCGAGGTCATGGCGATTGGTCGCAACTTCGCGGAGTCACTGCAAAAGGCCGTGCGCTCGCTCGAGCAGGGACGGTCGGGCTTCGCGCTGGGGCGTGATTCAGAGTTCATTGACTTCGACCTGGCGTCGCTCTGGCACAGTTGTGTCGTGGCGACGCCCGAGCGCCTCTTCGCCCTGCACGAACTGCTCTGGCGCGGTGCGTCGATCGACGAAGTCGTGGCGCGCACGAGGATCGACGCGTGGTTCATCCACCAACTCACCGAGATCGTTGAACGTGAACGCGAGCTCGCCAATGGCGTCGACGTGGACGCGCTCGACGCACGGGGCTGGCGTCGTTACAAGCAGTGGGGATTCTCGGATCCGCAGATTGCCGACTTGACGGGTCGAACTGCTGTCGACGTCACGGCGTTGCGCCGAAGGGCGGGCGTGGTGACGACGTTTAAGACCGTCGACACCTGCGCAGCGGAATTTGAGGCCACCACGCCCTATCACTACAGCACCTACGAGGACACCAGTGAGGTGCTGGCCTCGCCGCGCGATCGAGTCATCATCCTCGGCTCCGGCCCCAATCGAATTGGCCAGGGCATCGAGTTCGACTACTGCTGCGTGCACGCNNATGGTCAATTGCAATCCCGAGACGGTCTCGACTGACTACTCGACGTCGGACCGCCTTTACTTCGAGCCGCTCACGCCCGACGACGTGGCCGAAGTGATTGCCGCCGAGCGGGCCGCCTGCATCGACGGCGCACGGGTCATCGGCGTCATTGTCTCACTCGGCGGCCAGACGCCACTCAAGCTCTCGCACTCCCTCAGTCCCGAGCTCGTGCTCGGTACGCCCGTCGCCGCCATCGACGCCGCGGAGGACCGCGAACAGTGGTCGTCAATCTGTTCCTCCCTCGGCCTTCGCCAGCCCCCGGGCGACGTGGCACTCTCCCTCGCCGAGGCGAAAGCAATCGTTCGCACCATTGGCTATCCGGTGCTCGTACGACCGAGTTACGTCCTCGGCGGTCGCGCCATGGAGATTGTCTATGACGACTCGTCACTGACCCGTGTGATGAACGACCTCACGAGCGCCCACGGATCGCTGGCCCGAGAGGGTGGTGTCTCGCAGAGCCGGCCCATCCTGCTCGACAGTTTCCTCGAGGACGCGATCGAGGTCGACGTGGACGCGGTGCGCGACATGGACGGTGATGTCTTCATTGCGGGGGTCATGGAGCACGTCGAAGAGGCGGGCGTGCACTCGGGCGACTCGGCCTGCGCGCTGCCACCCCAGACGTTGAGTGACGAGGTCATTGCGACGTTGCACTCCTATACGCACAAGATCGCCGAGGCGCTCGGCGTGATTGGACTCATCAATGTGCAGTACGCCGTCAAGGACGAGGAGGTCTTCGTCTTGGAGGCGAACCCCCGCGCCAGTCGCACCGTCCCCTTCGTGGCCAAGGCCACGGGCGTGGCGCTGGCCCAGGTCGCGGTGCGCGTCATGATGGGCCAGTCCCTGGCGGCGTTACGCGACGACGGCGTGGTACCGCGCGCGACGCCGGTCCCGTCGTTCGTCTCGGTGAAGGAGGCCGTCCTACCCTTCAGTCGGTTCCCGGGGGTGGACACCATTCTCGGTCCGGAAATGCGTTCGACCGGTGAGGTCATGGGCATCGGGGAGAGCTTCGGCATCGCGTTCGCGAAGGCGCAATTGGCGGCCGGGACGCGCCTGCCCGACAAGGGTCAGGTGTTCATGTCGCTCGCCGATCGCGACAAGGTGGCCGGCCTTGATCTGGCCCGACTGTTGAGCGGTCTCGGCTTCACGCTCGCGGCAACGGTCGGCACCGCTGGTTACTTGCGCGCACACGACGTCGCCGTCGCGACACTCGTGGGCAAAGTCGGACTGGCTGAAATGGGGGTCGACGCGGTCTCGATGATCGCCTCGGGCGACGTCCAACTCGTGGTCAACACACCCTCGGGCAGTGGCGCGCACGAGGACGGGGCGCTCATCCGCGGGGCCTGCGTCGTGCACGGCGTCCCGTGTCTGACGACGCTGGCCGCCGGTTTCGCCGCGGCCAAAGGCATCGCGGATACTCGCGCGCAGGGTTGGCGCGTGGTGTCGCTCCAGGAGCTGCACCAATGACCGATCTCACGACGACTATTGGCACGGTGTTGCTGCCGTCCCCGATTATGACGGCCGCCGGTACGTCGGGCTACGGTGACGAACTCGCCGGGTACGGAGAACTCACGACGTTGGGTGCGGTCGTGACGAAGTCGTTGGCCTCCTTCGCCTGGGAGGGGAACGCGCCACCGCGACTGGCCGCGATGGGCGAGCACATGGTGAACGCGGTCGGTCTCGCCGGTCCGGGCGTGGCGGCGTGGCGCGAACAGTACCTACCGGCACTCGTGCAACGCGGTGCGCGGGTGGTCGGTTCGATTTGGGGACGCACCGTCGGAGAGTTCGCCGACGCGGCGAGCGCAATGAACGGCGCCCACGTCGTGGCGCTCGAGGTGAACGCCAGTTGTCCCAACCTAGAGAGTCGCTCGTCGATGTTCGCGCACTCGGCGCTCGCCACCGCGAGCATCGTTCGTGCGGCCAAGGTGTCGGGCCTTCCCCTCTGGGTGAAGTTGAGCCCCAACACGCCGGACCTCATCGAGGTCGCCGGTGCCGCGCTTGATGCGGGCGCGGACGCGCTGGTACTGGTGAACACGTTGCTCGGTCTCGCGATCGACGTCGAACTGCGACGACCCACCCTCGGCAACGTGGGCGGCGGGGTCAGCGGTCCGGGCATCCTTCCCGTGTCGCTGCGCTGTGTCTTTGACTGTCGCGCCGCCTATCCCGATGCACCAATCATTGGCGTAGGGGGAGTGAGCAGTGGTGAGGACGCCGCCGCGATGCTGATGGCGGGAGCGAGCGCCGTGCAAGTGGGCACCGCAACGTTCGCCAACCCGCGTGCGCCGTGGAATGTACAGAGCGGACTCGAACGGTGGATGTCGCGTCACGGGGTACGAACCGTTCGCGAACTACAAGGAGTGGCACATGACTGATACGTTCGGCGTCCGGTTGCAGGAGCGCATTCGCTCGCTCGGACCACTCTGCGTGGGTGTCGACCCCAGTCGGGCGCTGCTCGAGGCGTGGGGTCGAAGCGACAACGTGGACGGGCTCGAATTCTTCGCGCTCAGCGTTCTTGACGCCACGCGCGGCGTCGCGGTGGCCTTGAAACCGCAGGTGGCATTTTTCGAGCGATTCGGGTCCGAGGGCTATCGAGTGTTGGAGCGTCTCCTCGCCGAGTGCCGTGACGCCGATGTGCTCGTGGTGGCCGACGCCAAGCGCGGTGACTTTCGACCGACGAACGAGGGGTACGCCGAAGCGTGGCTCAGCGAGCGCTCGCCGTTGCGCGCGGACGCCGTCACCGTCAGTCCCTACGTCGGCTTCGACGCACTCTCGCCGCTGTTTTCACTGGCGCACGAGACCGGTCGTGGAGTGTTCGTACTCGCGGCGACGTCGAACGACGAGGGTCGCGCCATACAGAGTGCGCGCACGAGTAACGATGAGCCGGTCGAGACGATGGTGCTGCGAACCGTTGCTGAGATGAACCGTCGCGGCGAAGGACTCGGTTCGTTCGGGGCGGTGCTCGGCGCCACGCGCGACGCGCCGTCCTTTGACCTCGCGACGCTCGCCGGTCCCTACCTGGTGCCGGGCGTCGGTGCGCAAGGTGCGACGTCGCAACACGTGGCGCGGCTGTTTGAACGCTGCCCCGCGGGCACCGTGCTTGTGAATGTTGCACGATCCGTACTTAACGCGGGGCCGGAGCGTTCAGCGTTACGTGACAGTGCTCAGAGATGGCGCGACGACCTCGCTTCCGCGCTCGCCTGAACAGCCGTCACGAGAGGGGAGTAATCTGACGGTGTGACACCAACGCCGCCGACCCTCTCGCAAGAACAGCGGGTCGAGGCGTCGCGACTCGCGGTCGCGAACCGCCGCCGACGTGCGGAGGTGAAGCGAATGGTCAAGTCCGGTGAACTTTCACTTGACGAACTCTTTGAACTCGCCGCTCGTGAGGAGTGCGTTGCTCAGATGCGCGCGTACGACCTCATCAGCGCCCTTCCGGCAATCGGCGAAGTGAAGGCCGAGCGGATTATGAACAACGCCTCCATTGCGAAGACCCGGCGCATCCGAGGACTTGGCCCCAAGCAGCGCGCGGAACTGTTTCGGGCTCTTGTCCGCTGAGCCCTTCATCGTTGTACTCATCGGTCCTGGTGGAGCGGGCAAGGGCACGCTCGCTCGTGCATTAGTCGCAGGCGACCACGCACTGTGGCTCAGCAAGAGCTGGACGACACGACCAGTACGAGCAACGGAAGACGGTAGTGAGTATCACTTCGTCGATCGCGAGACCTTCGAGCGCGCGATCGAGGACGACGCGTTCCTTGAGTGGGCGGAGTTCCACGGCAATCTGTACGGGACGCCCCGTCCGCGCCCCCCCGAGGGCGCGGAGGTGCTGCTCGAAATTGAGGTGCAGGGCGCCGAACAGGTCGTGGAGCGCGCTCGCGAATCCGTCGTCTTTCTCATCGTCGCCCCCTCGATGCAACAGCTCGAAGAGCGTCTTCGTGGTCGAGGCGACAGCGACGAACACGTCACGACGCGTCTCGCCAGTGCCCCCGCTGAGATGGCGAGAGGCCAGAAGATTGCTCGATACGTGATTGTCAACGATGACGTGCAGCGGGCAAGCGGGGAGATCCTCTCTATACTGGAGGAACTCCGCCAGCAACGGCGAACCCCTTCCATAAAGGACTGAAAACCATGGCCGAACGCCCCACCCTCGTCGATCCACCCATTGAAACGCTCCTGCACAAGGTTGGCGACTCGAAGTTCACCCTGGTGGCCGTCACGGCTATCCGGGCCCGTGAAATCAACGAGTACTACAACGGGCTCGGTTCTGGTCACGGGGCACTGATTCCGCCACAAGTCACGAGCCTTTCCAACAAGTCGCTCTCGCTCGCCATGGAAGAGCTCTACCAGGGCAAACTGGAGTTTCATCGCCCGACCGCCGAGGAACTCGAGGACGAGCGTCTCCAGGCCGTTGCGCTCGAAGAGGCACGCCAGGACGCGAACAACGACCTGGACGCCTTCACCGATGCGCTCCGCGACGCCTAATCCGTCAACTCCCCGTATTGTCCTAGGCGTCGCCGGCGGTATCGCCGCCTACAAGTCCGTTGAACTACTTCGGCTCCTTCGTGACGCCGGCTACTTCGTCTCGCCGGTCCTCACCCCTGACGCCACCCGTTTTGTGGGCGAGGTGACGTTTTCGGCGCTCGCGAGCGAGCCCACGCGAACGTCGCTCTACGGCGATCCGACGACGCCCATTCCTCATACGTACCTCGGTCGATCGGCCGACCTGATCGTGGTGGCGCCGGCGACCGCGCACTTGATTGCGCGCTACGCCCACGGGCTCGCCGACGATTTACTCACGGCCACGTTGCTGGCGACGGACGCGCCGGTCCTGCTGTGTCCGGCGATGCACACCGAGATGTGGCAACAGCCGTCGGTCCAAGAAAACCTCGCGACGCTTCGCCGCCGCGGTGTCCTCGTACTCGAACCAGAGTCCGGGCACCTCGCCGGTGGCGACGTGGGCGTCGGACGTATGGCCGAGCCGGCCGCGATCTTCGAACTGGTCCAACGGATCCTGCGTGGCTACCGGGGACCGCTTTCGGGTCGCCGGGTGCTCATCAGCGCCGGCGGAACCCGCGAGGCCATCGACCCCGTGCGAGTGATCGCGAATCGATCGTCTGGTCGACAGGGCTACGCCCTCGCCGAAGTGGCCCGGCGCCTGGGTGCAGACGTCACGCTCGTCACGACCCTCGAACGACCGCTGGCCCTCGACGTCGCCTCATCAATTGAGGTGCTGCGCGTTGAGAGCGCGCAGCAGCTGCACGACACGATGATTGATCGTGCACCCAACAGCGACTGCATCATCATGGCCGCGGCCGTGACGGACTTCACGGTGCAGCCGTCCAGCGTGAAAATAAAGAAGGACGCCGGCGTGCCGACCCTGCAGCTCGAGATGACGCCGGACATTCTCAGTGAACTCGTCGCGAGTCGTCGAAACGGTCAGATCATCGTGGGATTCGCGGCGGAGACCAATAACGTGGCCGAGAACGCCCTCAAGAAACTCCGCGGAAAAGGCGTTGACCTGCTCGTCGTCAACGACGTCTCGGCACCGGGTGTGGGCTTCGAACACGCCACCAATGAAGTGGTTCTTTTGGGCCGCGACGAGGTCGCCGAGACAGTGTCGCTGCGATCAAAAGAGGATGTCTCGATGGCCATATTGGCTAGGGTGGCTTCATTGCTAACGCAAGGAGCCCCATGAGCGACCGCACCCTCTTCACCTCGGAGTCGGTGACCGAAGGACACCCCGACAAGGTCGCCGACCAGGTCTCTGACGCAGTACTTGACGCGATTCTCGCGCAGGACCCCATGGCGCGTGTCGCGTGCGAGACACTTTTGACCACGGGCCTCTGCGTCGTCGCGGGCGAGATCACGACGAGTGCCTACGTGGACATCAATCAGGTGGCGCGCCAAACCATCACCGACATTGGTTACGACGACGGCGCCATGGGCTTTGACGGACGCAGCTGTGGCATCCTGGTGTCGCTCGACAAGCAGAGTCCCGACATCGCCGACGGCGTTGACGTCGCACTCGAGCATCGCTCGGGCGGCGGTGAGGACGTGCTCAACGCCCTCGGCGCCGGAGACCAGGGAATGATGTTCGGCTACGCCTGCAGTGACAACGAAGACTTCATGCCGCTTCCCATCTGGTTGGCGCACCGACTCGCGATGCGCTTGGCGCAGGTTCGACGATCGGGACTGGTGCCCTATCTTCGACCCGATGGCAAAACCCAGGTCACCGTGGTGTACGAAGAGGATCGACCGGTCGCGATCGACACCGTACTCATCTCGACCCAGCATGAGGACGGCATTGACTCGCTCACGACGATCATGGACGATGTGCTCGACCACGTCATCAAGCCAATGTTGCCCACGGACCTCGACACCTCGTCAATGCGAGTGTTCGTCAACCCCTCGGGCAAGTTCGTTCTCGGTGGCCCGCACGCCGACACCGGGTTGACCGGTCGAAAGATCATCGTCGACACGTACGGCGGCATGGCCCGACACGGGGGTGGTGCATTCTCGGGCAAGGACCCTTCGAAAGTCGATCGTTCCGGTGCCTACGCCGCGCGCTGGGTCGCCAAACATGTTGTCGCCTCGGGCGCGGCGGAGCGCTGCGAAGTGCAGGTGGCGTACGCCATTGGTGTCGCGCGACCGGTGTCGGTAAACGTCAACACCTTTGGCACGGAGCGTGTGGACCGCGCGACCATCGCCAAGGCCGTCGATGCTCTGTTCGATCTACGACCCGCCGCCATCATCCGCGACCTGGACCTACGTCGTCCGCTGTACCAGCGCACCGCCACCTACGGACACTTCGGCCGTAGCGACCAGGGATTCACCTGGGAGCAGACGCCGCGCGTCGACGACCTGCGCCGAGAACTGTCGCTGTAGGCGTGAGCGCCGGGCGCGCAGTCCGCATCGTCACTGAGGTGGCCGCGGTCGATCGGCCATTCGACTATCTCGTCACGGACAAGACCGCCAACGTGGGCGTCGGCGACCGAGTCCGCGTCGACTTCAATCACCGATCGGTACGCGGGTGGGTGACGGATGACGTCGAGTCGACCGCTGACCTTAAGCCCCTGACGAAGTGGCTCGGCTTCGGACCGCCGCCGTCACTCTTGGCGTTGCTCACGTGGGCGAGCGAGCGATGGTACAGCCCCCTCAGCCGCTTCCTCCTCGCCAGTTCCCCGAAGCATCTCGTCACATCACTTCCAACAGCGCCGAAGGCCGCGGCACTGGCGCAGTCCACCCTCGCGGACGTCAGCGACGTCGCGCCCGGCGTCCTCGAGGTCGCTCCCACGACTGATCCGTTGCCGCTGATCCTCTGCGCGTACGAGGCCTGCCGTGAGCGTGACGGATCGCTCCTCGTGCTCGTACCCACTGAATCGTGGGCGCAGCGCCTTCGAGGACGACTCGAACAGCGTGGCTGTGCCGTGGCGTCGGGGGAGTCGCAGTGGGACCGGATGCGCGCCGGTTGGCCGGTCGTCGTTGGTTCTCGTGGTGCGGCGCTCGCGGCCGTGCCGAAAGTCAGTGGCGCGATCATCATCGACGCCGACGACGAGTCCTACCGCTCGCAAGGGGCCCCCACCTGGGACGCGGTCACGATGTTACGAGAACGGTGTCGACGAGACGGTGCGCCGTTGTGGTGCACGTCCGGCCTGCCGTCTCCGACGCTGCTCGACAACGAACCGTATCGACAGTGGGGCCCGACCAACGCGGGATGGCCCCGCGTGGACGTGGTCGATCGACGCCTCAGTGACCCTCACGATGGCGTCCTTGCGCGCGAGGCACTTCTCGCGGCGCACCGAGCGCTCGAGGGACCCGAACGTGTGGCCGTGGTCGTCGTACTGCAACGACTCGGTACGGGCCGTCTCGTGGCCTGTCAAAAGTGCGGAGAGTTGGCGCGTTGTGCCGTCTGCGGCCAGGGTGAGGAAGTAGTCGACGGTCAGTTGACGTGCCGTGATCGACACGAGCTTCGGGCCAACTTCTGTCGCACGTGCACGGCGACGAATCTTAAGCCGGTACGCGCGGGCGTCACCACGCTCTCGCGCGACGTGGCGGCGCAACTTAGACAAGAAGTCACCGAGGTGACGGCGTCACTCGACATTGATGTCCCGCTCTCGAGGGTCGTCGTCGGTACCGAGGCGGTGTGGCAGCGGGTGCGCCGCTGTGGCGTCGTCATATTCGTTGACTTCGACCAGTACCTGCTCGCACCACGGGCCTCCGCGCGGCGAAGTGCCATCACGGCGGTGGGCAAGGCGGGGCGCCTCGTGGGTTCGCGAACGGAGCGGCGAGGTGAAGTTGTACTGCAGACGCGCCGTCGCAACGACCCGGTCGTCGACGCACTGGTGCACGCACGATTCGATGAACTGATCGCCGACGAGATAGCGACGGCCCGTCTTCTTGGTCTCGCGCCGTTCGGAGCGGAGGCCGAGGTCTCGGGGGAGGCCGCGCAAGCGTTCGTGGCCCAACTAAAGAACGACGTATCGGTGCATCCCTTCGCGGGGGGCTTCACGGTTCGCGCGCGCGACGTCGCAACCCTGACCGGCGCGCTTCGCGCGGCGACGCGACCGGCGGGCAAACTGCGCATCGCGGTGCAGTAGCCCACTCGGTTCGCTCGAACCCCGTGAGATGATCCGGCGGTAACGTGGGGGAGTGACGACGCTGCCTATTCGAATGTACGGCGACCCGGTGCTGAACCAGGTAACGACCGACGTTGAGAACATCGACGGAAAGATTGCCGCGTTGGCTCAAACCATGATTGAGACGATGAATGAGGCGCCGGGCGTGGGCCTCGCGGCCAATCAGGTCGGCGTGCAAAAGCGACTTTTCGTCTACGACAAGGGCGAGGGTCCTTTCGTGGTCGTCAATCCGAAGATTCTCGAAACCGATGGCGAGTGGACGTACGAGGAGGGATGCCTCTCAGTCCCCGGACTCAGTTGGGAGATCACCCGGGCGAATGCGGTGCACCTGGTCGGCTTCGACCTCGACGGCAACGAGCTCGACATTCAGACCGACGAGTTCGAGGGGCGAATCTTTCAACACGAGATGGACCACCTCGACGGCGTGCTGCTCATTGAGCGGCTGGACGCGGATCAACGCCGTGAGGCGAAGCAAATACTTCGCCAGCGAAGTCTTGAGGTCTCGAGTTCCGATCCGGACGGATTGCACCTTCTGCTGGGTGAGTGAATGCACCTCGCGTTCCTCGGCACTCCCGAGGCGGCCGTACCCACGCTCCGTGCGCTTATTGGGGCGGGCCACGACGTCGACCTCGTCATTACCAGACCGGATCGGCGTCGCGGTCGAGGAAATGAACGTTCGCCGAGTCCGGTCAAAGTGGCTGCTGAGTCGCTCGGACTTCGCGTTGCGCACCGTCTGAGCGACCTCGAAGGTGTGTCGGTTGAACGTGGAGTCGTCGTTGCCTACGGTGCGTTGATTCCCGGCGAGGTGCTCGAGCGCACACCGATGCTCAACGTGCACTTCTCCTTGTTGCCGCGGTGGCGTGGCGCGGCGCCGGTTGAGCGCGCGATCCTGGCCGGTGACGCGCAGACGGGCGTGAGTGTCATGACGCTCGAGGTCGAACTGGACACCGGCCCCGTGCACGTCGAGCGAAGGGTCACTATTGACGAGAAGACGCTGACGGAGTTATTGGGCGAACTCTCGTTCGTTGGCGCCGAGGCGCTCGTCGAGGTGTTGGCCTCAACGTCGCTGTTAGCCAACGCAACACCTCAGTCGGGCGAGGTCGTCTACGCGGCGAAACTGACGAAAGAGGATTTCCATTTGACGCCGTCAATGGCGAGCGAGCAGGTGCTCCGGACGGTACGTCTCGGTCGGGCGTTTACGTTCGTTCATGGTCGTCGTCTCCTCGTCGAGGCGGCGGCGCGAAGCGCAGAAACTGACGTCGACGTTGGTCACGTCACTCGACGTGGTGACGGCATTCTTCTCGGTGCGGTCGGGGGAGCCGTGGAGCTGAGGCGAGTGCGACCGGAGGGTAAGAGTTCTATGGACGCGCCCGCGTGGTGGGCCGGCGCGAGGCTCGACGAGCACTCGACCATGTGGGCCTGAGCATTCTGAGCGCGCCTAGGCTGCTCACGTGACGCTGATTGACGCAGGACCCTTTGGAGCCCTTCGCATCGCGCCATCAATATTGTCCGCCGATTTCGGCTCCCTCGCCACTGCGGTGCGTGGCGTTGACGCTGAGACCGACTGGTTGCACGTGGACGTGATGGACGGCCATTTCGTACCGAATGTCTCTATCGGGCCACCCGTCGTGAAGTCGCTGCGCCCCTACAGCGAGCGATTCTTCGACTGTCACCTCATGATGAGCGAACCCGGGCGCTACCTCGAAGCGTTCAAGGACGCGGGCGCGAACGGGTGCACGGTGCACGTTGAGGTCGGGGGAACGGCGACGTTGATCGACGAAGCCCGTTCACTCGGACTTCGCATCGGTCTCGCCGCCAACCCCGACACCCCGTTCGCCGCAGTGGCGCCATTCCTCGGCGACATCGACCTGCTGTTGCTGATGACGGTCTTCCCGGGTTTCGGTGGCCAGTCGTTCATTGGTGATGTGATGGGCAAGGTCAACGAGGCCCGTCGCGAGGTTGACTCGAACGAACTGGCCCTCGATATTGAAGTCGATGGCGGCATCGACGTGGCGACGGCGCCCATTGTCGTCGAAGCCGGTGCCAACGTGCTCGTCGCCGGCTCGGCAGTCTTCAGTCGACCCGATCCACTCGAGGCGGCGCATGCCCTGCGGGTCGCGGCACGAAGTGGCCGGGCATGAAGTTCTCGAACACTGAATTGATGACGATGGCGATGAGCGCTGGCGACAAAGCTCGATTCCTCTCGCCACCCAATCCGTGGGTTGGGGCGCTCGTCGTCAGCGATCGAGGTGTCGTCGTGAGCGAAGGACACACGCAAGTGCCAGGCGAGTCCCACGCCGAGGTTGAAGCGCTTCGTCGTGCCGGCGAAGGTGCTCGGGGCGCGACGTTGGTCGTGACACTCGAACCGTGCTCGCACCATGGACGCACGGGTCCCTGTGTCGAGGCAATTATCGCGGCCGGAATTGCCAAGGTGATCATTGGCACCATCGATCCCGATCCGCGCGTCTCGGGTTCGGGTATTGAACTCTTGAAGGCCTCGGGCGTCGACGTGGAAGTGGGCATCGAAGAGGCGGCGGTCCGAGCGCAACTGGCGCCCTATATCTGGCACCGGGTGACCGGACGACCCTACGTGGTGCTGAAGGTGGCGAGCACGCTCGACGGCATCGTCGCCATGGCGGACGGCACGAGTCAGTGGATCACCGGCGAGGACGCTCGACGCGACGCCCACGTGCTGCGCGCGCAGAGCCAGGCGGTGCTGGTGGGCGCCGGCACGGTTCGTAGTGACGACCCCGCCCTCACGGCACGACTCGGTGACCTCGTGCTCGAACCGCTGCGGGTCGTGCTCGGCGCAGCACCCGAAGGGGCGAAGGTTCGACCTTGTCTCGAACTGAGTGGCGAACTCGGCCACGTGCTCGATGAAATAGCGCAGCACGACGTGCTCCAACTACTCGTGGAGGGTGGGCCCACGACGGCCAGTTCCTTTCTAGAGGCCGGTCTGGTGAATCACATTGTCTGGTATCAGTCGGCGAGTTTTGGCGGCGCGACCGGTACGCTGGGCGCCCTAGCGGGGCTGTCAACCCCAACAGTTGCAGCACTTCGCCGTGGCCGGGTCGTGGGTTTGCGCCAAGTAGGGGAAGATATACGAATAGACGTGGAGGTCTGATGGCGTTGTCAACGATCGAAGAAGCCGTTGCGCAGTTGCGCAAGGGCGGCATGGTCGTCGTCGTGGATGACGAGGACCGCGAGAACGAGGGTGACCTCGTCATGCCCGCTCAGGACGTCACGCCCGAGAGTATGGCTTTTTACCTCGAGTACACCTCCGGCGTCTTCTGCGTGCCGCTCGAATCATCGCGAGCCGACGAGCTTGATCTGCCCCTCATGGTGGTCGCGAATACTGAGGCCCAGCGCACTGCGTTCACGGTGACCGTCGACTTTCGCCACGGCACCACGACCGGCATCTCGGCCAGCGACCGCGCCGCGACCATTCGCGCGCTCATTGACCCCGCGACCCGCTCGAACGATCTGAACCGCCCGGGCCACATCTTCCCGCTGCGCTACCGCGAAGGTGGCGTCTTGAAGCGCGCTGGCCACACTGAGGCGACCGTTGACCTCTGTCGACTTGCGGGCAAGTACCCCTCGGGTGTGCTCTGTGAGATCGTCACGTCTGACAAGTCCGACATGGCCCGTCTGCCCGAGCTCGAGGCGTTCGCACAGGAGCACAACCTCCCCATCATCTCGATTGCCGATCTCATTCGCTATCGAAGCCACTCCGAGAAACTGGTCCGCCGTATCGCCGAAGCCTCGCTCCCGACGGAGTTCGGTCAGTTCCAGGCCTACGTCTTTGAGAGCGTCTTGAACGGGGAGCAGCACATGGCCCTCGTCTACGGCGATATTTCAACCACCCCCAACGTGCTCGTACGCGTGCACTCTGAATGCCTGACCGGTGACGTGTTCACGTCACTGCGTTGTGACTGTGGGCCGCAACTCCAAACGGCACTCGCCAAGGTGGCGGCCGAAGGCGCCGGCGTGGTGGTGTACCTGCGCGGTCACGAGGGTCGCGGCATTGGGTTGGCGCACAAGATCCAGGCCTACGCACTCCAAGAGGACGGACGCGACACCGTCGACGCCAACCTCGAACTGGGACTTCCCGTCGACTCGCGAGAGTACGGCATCGGGGCACAGATTCTCGTCGACCTCGGCGTGACCTCAATGCGACTCCTGACCAATAATCCCAGCAAGCGCGGTGGACTCGAAGGCTTCGGCCTTAACATCGTTGAACGCGTGCCCCTCGAAACGAACCCCACGGCATACAACATTGACTACCTGCGCACCAAGCGTGAGCGCATGGGCCACATGCTCGGGGGACTTGATGGCCTCGAGTGAGGACACCGAACTCGATCCCAAAGCGCTGGACGGGGTTCGCTCGCGTGTCGGTGAACACCTAGAGGGTTCGCACCTCGGCCGCGGCGTGCGAATTGGCATCGCCTGCAGCCGTTTCAACGGCGCCATTACCCTGCGTCTGCTCGACGGAGCCCTCGACGCACTTCGCGAGGCCGGCGTCGACCGAAGTGATATTTCCATTGGCTGGGTGCCGGGTGCGTTCGAGATTCCTCTGTTAGCCCTCGCCTACGCGGATGGCGAACGTCCCGTCGATGCCGTGATCACGCTGGGCGCCGTCGTGCGTGGCGACACAAGCCACTATGAGATTGTCTCGGGGGAGTGTGCGCGCGGGGTCCAGGACGTCCAGCTGAGTACACGGGTGCCCGTTGTCTTTGGCGTCCTGACGACCGAGACCTTTGCGCAAGCGCGCGACCGCTCGCGCGCGGACGAGAGCAACAAGGGACGCGAGGCGGCGCTCACCGCGCTCGAGATGGTGTCGATCCTCCAGCAAGGATCCTTGGGCTCGTAATGGAGGTCCTGGGGACCATCGAAGCCTTTGATGCAGCCCGTGGCGTAGGTGTGTTTCGAAGCGTCGACGATAGTGAACTGAGTTTTCACTGCGTCGACATCGCCGACGGGACGCGAACGATTGCCGTAGGGGCGAAAGCCCGAGCACAACGGTCAGTCGGTCGACGCGGACATGACGAAGTAACAGAGATTGAGACGATCTGACGCGTTCGGCCGCTCGTGCGAGCGGCCCTCGCCAATGACTACGTGACCTTCTTGTGCGTCTTTGGCCTCACGGGAGCTTTGCCGAGTTCGATCAACGCACTGGCGCGAGCAATCGTCGCATTGGCAATCGCGAGGCGCATGGTGGCGCGAGCGCTGATGCGTTCGGTGGAGTTGGTGGCCACCGATACGGTGGCGGCGTAGTCGGCTTTCGCGACATCGACTGCGGCGACAAAGGTGTCGTTAATCACCTTGAGTTTGGCCAAGTAGAGCTTCTGCGCCGCTTGGTACTGCTTCAGGGTCGTTATGGCCAGCGTGGTCGTAGTCGTCGACGGGACGGTGGAGTTCGCCGACGAGACGAGAGGGGTCCCTAGGGCGAGCGTCGCCACAATCGCCATTGCGGCGACCGTGCGAGCAGCGAAGCCTTTCACGTTGAACCTTTCAATGGAATACTCAAAAGCGTACTGACGCAATCTTTGAAAATCCTGTGAATCCGATGATTTTCGGTTGTGAGATCGGTGAGCGAAAGATCACCGGCGCTACGAATACGTACGCATCGTGGGCCCCGAGAGGGACGTTGACGCCAAAGGGGATCGGCGCGCTGTCCCGAGGGACAGCGCGCCGACTAAGGGAGATGCAGTGACTAGACGGTGGTCGTCGTGGTGGCGGGAACCGTCGTCGTTGTCGTCGCAGGGACCGTGGTCGTCGTCGTGGCTGTTGGCGCCGGCGGAGGGCCGAGGGCTACCAGGGCAGCAGCTCGGGCAACTTCAGCGTTGGCAACGGCCAAGGCGAGCGTCGCACGAACTACGGCGCGCTCAGGTGCGGTAGTGGCGGTGGGGAACGCGGCGGCAAACGCGGCGTCCGCAGTGGCTACTGCCAGGCGGTACGTCTCATTGATGCCGTGCAGCGAGGTGATCCAGGCTGCGTTGGCACCGTTGGCCGGTGGGTTCGGCGGGGCGCCAAGACTGACCAGCGCGGTGGAGCGGGCGCCCATGGCGTTGGCAATCGACAGTGTCAGAGCGGCGCGGGCGGCGGCGCGGGCGNNGCCGACAGTGCCAGGTGCGTTGAGGTAGATGCGGTGGACGATGAGCTGGCGCCGAATGCGATCGCAGGGGTACTGATACCCATGGCCGCAATCATGGCGACTGCCACAACGCCTCGTGTACGGAACTTCTTCATATGGACCCCTTTCAAAGGAACGGTTCCCACAGTAGAAATCCAGTTTTTGAAAAGCCTGTGAGGTGCTTGTTTATTGGCTGTGAAGTTCCGAGCAGGGAAAACTCCTCGTGAGTGACCAGAAGTGGGCGGGTACGCTCAATCAATGCGAGGAGTGCGATGACCACGATTTTGATTGTTGACGACGAGCCCGGCGTCCGTGATCTACTGCGCGACGCCATGGAGATCGCGGGCTACCAGACCGAGGTCGCCACGAACGGCGCGGAGGCGCTCGACCTCCTGCGACGCCACCACGCCGACCTGTGCATCGTGGACATCAACATGCCCACCATGGATGGTTTTGAGTTTCTGGCCAAACTTCGCGAACACGATACCCAAACGCCGGTGCTGATGCTCTCGGCTCGCGACTCCCCAGTGGACGTCGCTAAGGGCCTGCGCTTCGGCGCCGACGACTACGTGCGCAAACCCTTCAGCCTCGAGGAGATCCTGCTTCGGATCTCGGCGATCCTGCGACGCTCGAACGCCGAGGCGGCCGACGACCTGGTGCTGAGCGCCGGCCCGATCGTGATGAACGTTGACACGCACGAGATCTCGGTCAACGACGAACCCGTCACGCTCTCGGCCACTGAGTTTCGACTCCTCGAAGTGCTCCTGGAGCGAAAGGATCGCCTCGTGACGCGTGAGCTGCTGCTGCGTGAGGTGTGGAATATCGACTTCGACTCCGAGACGTCGGTCCTCGACACCTACATCTCGTATCTGCGACGCAAGATCCATAGCGGGGACTTCGCACCGATTACCACCGTTCGGGGCGTGGGCTTCAAGCTCGTCACCTGGACCGCGGGAAAGTGAAGATTGCCACTCGACTGACGATCCTCCTGATCGTCCTCACCTCCCTGGTGGCATTTTCCGTGGGTTGGTTCGCCGTCGAGGCGAGTACTCGTTCGCAGTACACCGTCCTCAACGACAAGATCAACGTCGTGATCCGCAGTGGCCACGGTGATTCGACGGCCGCGCTGAGCGACGCGCTCAACGTGGTCCAGGCCAACACCTACGACCTCACCCTTGACGTCGTCGATCCCTCGGGTGGCGTGGTGCAGGTGAACTCCGGATTCGTGCCGCTTCGAAAGAAGCCCACGCTCGCGGACGTGAAGGCATCACTCAAGTTCGTCACGTCGCTTCCCACGCTGCCGGGGTTTCGAATTCGATCAGTGTTCATCGGGGGAGGCGACTACCTCGTGGTCGCCGGTTCGACCTCGCAGATCACCGCGCAGGGTCAGCACCTCATTCGAGAGGTGGCGTTGACGGGACTGCTCGTCGCCCTCGTGATGATGTTGTTGGCCCGGCTCGTCATGCGCAAGGACCTCAGCACGATGGAGCGCTTGATTGCTTACGCCAGTGACGTCGCGAACGGCGACGACCAGGGGCAGATTCCGCCCAGCGTAGGCAGTCGCGATGTCCGAGAACTCCAGGCGGCACTCGCCACGATGGTCGTGGCGTTGCATCAGCGCATCGCCATTGAGACTCGCAGCGTGGAAGCAATGCAGCAGTTCGTGGGTGACGCGTCGCACGAACTGCGCACACCACTCACCGTCATCAAGGGCTACAACGAACTTCTCACCAACCCCAGCATCAATGAAGAGCAGCGCACGCGCGCGGTGGAGCGCGTGCGTCGAGAGATTGATCGCATGGACTCCCTCGTCGCCGACCTCCTTCTCTCGGCGGAAGCGCGAGAGGCGCCGCACCACCTCGATCAGCGCGTGGCGCTGAGCACGCTCGTGAGCGCGCGCACCGATGAGTTCGTCAGCGATCATCCCGAACGCGCGGTCACGCGCGACATCGATGGCGGTCTCGCGATCCGCGGACGTGAAGACCTCATTGATCGACTGATTACCAACTCCTTCTCCAACGTCATCCGCCACACGTCGAAGGAGAGCGCGGTGCGGGTGCGACTTCACCGTGACGGCCTCAACGTGCTGCTCGTCATCGAAGACGGTGGCACGGGTCTTCCGGAGTATGGCGTTCGGCCACAACGCTTCCGTCGATTCGATGCGTCGCGCTCGCGAGAGACCGGCGGGTCTGGTCTCGGCATGAGCATTATGGCCGACATCGTGGAGGGACTCGGCGGCTCGATGACGACGTCAAAGAGCTCATTGGGCGGACTCGCGCTCACCTTCACGTTCGCCGTTGAAGGCTGAACGGGGCGAGGACTACTCCTGGCCGGGCGCTCCAGTCGTCGTCGGACCGGTCGCCGCTCGCACGTACAGCTGCTGCACCTCGGCCAACGCGTTCTTGTAGAGATCCACGTGTTCACCGAGTCGACTACCCCCGGCCTGGAGCATCGCGGCGATGGTGTCGATGACCAACTGGGCGCCCGCGAGGTTCGCCGGCGTGGCGCTCAGTTGAAGAGCTGCCAGCTGCAGGAGGACAAAGAAATGGTTGCCGAGCACGGTCTCCACGGGCGTTGCGCGTAGGTAGGCGATCTCTTCCGACTCATCGAAGGACGTCTCATTCTGGTCATCAGCCATCCCAGTAAGGTATCGCGGAAGGATTTCGCCGTCGTGACGTCACGAAGAAATGGGCCGCCAAAGTGACCATGAACGCGGTCTGCTAAAGTACTTGGGCAGTTCAGCAAGTGAGGTTGGCAGTGCCAACGTCCACCTGGCCACCAATGTGCGCCGGGTTCCCAGGAGTTTTGCGACCCGCTTGCCGTGGTGGCGCCACCGAGGCGTCACGAAGAGCAAGGAGAGAGTTATCGCAACAGTGCCTGGAGACCACCGCGTCAATGAACGTATTCGCGTGGAGACTGTTCGACTGATCGACAACGAGGGCAACCAACGTGGCGTGATGGCGACCCGTGAAGCATTGGCGTTGGCCCGAAGCCTCGACCTTGACCTTGTAGAGATCGCGCCCACCGCGCAACCACCCGTCTGTCGCATCATGGACTACGGGAAATTCAAGTTTGACGAGGCACAAAAGGCCAAGGAATCGCGTCGAAAGACTCTCAACGTCGGTGTCAAGGAGATGAAGTACCGGCCGAAGATCGGTCCCGGGGACTTCGATACCAAGACGCGGCTCGTGGAGAAGTTCCTGAACGATGGTCACAAGGTGAAAGTCACCATCATGTTTCGTGGACGCGAGTCAGCGCATCCCGAGCTCGGCAAGAAGATTCTTGATCGGATCGTCGAAAAGCTCGATGATGTCGCGAAGGTCGAGTCGGCCGCGAAACTCGATGGTCGAAACATGATCATGGTCCTAGGACCGGAAAAGAAGGCGAAGCCCAAAGTGGCCGAGAGCCCGAGAGTCGCAGAACAAGAAGTAGCCGCACCGAGTGTTTCGGTGGAAGTGAACGCAGAGGAGGGCTGAAATGCCAAAGATGAAGACCGACAGCGGTGCCAAGAAGCGGATCAAAGTGACCGGCAGCGGCAAACTGCGCCGACGCAAGGCCTTCCGTGGCCACCTCATGGAGAAGAAGTCATCCGTGCGCGCCCGTCGCCTCGGACGTGAGACGGACCTACCCAAGGCGTTGGAGAAGAAGACCAAACGCCTCATGGGTCTGTAGAGAGATCGAGAAGAGAGAAGGACATTTATGGCACGCGTAAAGAGGGCGGTCAACGCCAAGAAGCACCACAAGGCGATTCTGGAAGAGGCCAAGGGTTACTACGGTGACCGCAGCCGAACCTTCCGTTCCGCCAATCAGGCCGTGCAGCACTCGGGCGTCTACGCATTCCGTGACCGCCGCGCGCGCAAGGGCGACATGCGACGTCTCTGGATCCAGCGCATCAACGCGGGGACCCGGGCCTATGGCATGAGCTACAGCCGATTCATCGCGGGTCTCAACGCCGCGGGCATCGAAGTTGACCGTCGCATCTTGGCGGACCTGGCCGTGAACGACAACGCTGCCTTCGCGGCGATCGTCGCCCAGGCTGGCGCCGCCCTCACGAAGTAGTCGTCCTGATCGAGCGGTTGGGGTCGTCGCACCAGCGAGTGCGCCGACTGCGCCGACTTGTCCAGAAACGTTCGCTGCGCTGGAGCGAAGGCGTCTGCGTGCTTGAGGGACCCGACCTCGTGCAGGCGGCGCTCGAGAGCGGCGCCCAGTTCGAGGCGATTTACGTGGACGCGAATGAGATGTCGTCGCCGGGAGTGGTGGCGCTCACCAATAAAGCGAATGACCTCGGCGTGCGCGTCTTCGCGCTCGAGAATGGTGTCCTCGCCAAGGTCGCTGACGCCCAAACACCACAACCGGTCCTCGCGGCCGTTCGCTTCGCATCGAAGGATGTTGAATCTATTGCCTGTCAGGGACTCATCTTGGTGGTGCACGACCTGAAAGACCCGGGCAACGCCGGCACGATCATCCGTTCTGCCGACGCCGCGGGGACGTCGGCCGTGATTTTCACGGGACAGTCGGTCGATCCCTATAACCCCAAGACGCTTCGAGCCACGGCCGGATCGATCTTCCATCTCGACGTCTGCGTTGCCGCGCTCGACGCGACACTCGCGCACTTCTCGGGTTTGGGCGCCCAGACCCTCGCCACCGTCGTGCGCGGAGGGACCAGTCACCGCGATGTCAACTACACGATCGCGACCGTCGTGGTCATCGGCAACGAGGCCGAAGGTCTGAGCGAGGACGTGATTGCGAAGTGTGATCGCTCAATTTCTATTCCCATGGTCGGGCGTAGTGAGTCACTCAATGCGGGTGTGGCCGCGTCACTCATTGCGTTCGAGGCGCTCTGGCAGCGTGGTAACGCCGTCACCCCACCGCCAACACCTAGCCTTTAATCGTCATGACCACCTCACCCCTCGACGACCTCGCCGATCAGACGCAGCAACTGCTCTCGAACATCGCCGCTCTGGCGACGATTGACGATCTGCGTGAGAACGAGGCCGCCATTACGGGACGCCGCTCGGTGCTGTCGACGTTGCAGAAATCACTCGGGGTGCTCGCTCCCGAGGATCGTAAGGACGCCGGAGCGAGACTCCAAGAGGCCCGACGAGTGGTGGAAGGCGCCCTCGAGGACCGTCGCCAGGAGCTACGGGCCCTCGCGCGCGTCGAGGTACTGGCGCACGACCGTTTGGATCTGGGCGACGTGGTCGTGAGTGCCGTGCAGTGGCCCGCGTCCGTCGGTCACCCGAACTTGGTCGCGATCACCCAGCGTGAACTCGAGGACGTGTTCGTCGCAATGGGCTTCACCGTCGCGGAGGGCCCCGAGGTTGAGAGTGATTGGTACAACTTCGAGGCGCTCAACATCCCGCCGGCGCACCCCGCGCGGGGCATGTGGGACACCTTCTACGTCGACCTCGGCGAACCCGAGACGGTGGTACTTCGCACCCACACGTCGCCGACGCAGATCCACTTGATGGAGGCGGCGGTCGCCGAGAACGCACTGCCAATCCATTCGGTGATGCCCGGACGTTGCTATCGCCGCGACACCCCCGATCCTCGCCATCTCGCGACCTTCCACCAGATCGAGGGGCTCGTCATCGACCGCGGAATCGCTTTTGCCGATTTGGCCGGCGTCATTGAGACGTTCACGCGTGCCTACTTCGGACCGGACATCGAGTCGCGACTGCGGCCCGGGTACTTTCCCTTCACCGAGCCGTCCGCGGAGTTCGAAGTGACCTGCACGATCTGTCGCGGCGAGGGATGTCGCACCTGTTCGCACACCGGTTGGATCGAACTGGGCGGCTGCGGCGTCGTCGATCCTGCGGTACTCGCCGCGGTCGGCATCGACAGCGACGAGTGGAGCGGCTTCGCCTTCGGCTTCGGTATCGACCGCTGCGCACAGATGCGCCATGAGATCGCGGACATGCGTGCACTCATTGAGAACGACGTACGGTTCTTGGAGCAGTTCTCGTGAAAATTTCCCTTTCGTGGCTGCGTGAGTTCGTTGACCTACCCGAGTCGACGGAGGAACTTCGCGAGATTCTCGACGACCTCGGTCTGGTGGTCGAAGGCACCGAACACGTCGGCGAGGGACTGGTCGACGTCGTCGTCGCGCGCATCGATGAGATTCGCGCAATCGAGGGTGCCGATCGCGTTCGACTCGTCGTCGTCGACGCGAACGACGGTCCCCTAGAAGTCGTCTGTGGCGCCATGAACATCTCGGTGGGGGACCACGTCCCGCTCGCGCCGGTTGGTGCGGTACTTCCGGGCAACTTCGAAATTGCGCGACGCACAATGCGCGGTGTGACATCGAACGGAATGTTGTGCTCCGCCACGGAACTGCGACTCGGCGACGACCATTCCGGGCTCATGCTCCTCGATAACCTCATTGATCCCGTCGTGGGAATGAGCCTGCTCGAGGCACTTGACATTACGCCCGACGTGGTCTTTGACATCACGGTTGAGGGCAACCGACCCGACGCGTGGTCGGTGATGGGCGTGGCGCGCGATTTGGCGACGCGCCTCGGTCGACCCCTCGCCCAACCGAACCTCGCCCACCCGACTACGACGGAGAGGACCGACTCCTACGCCAGTGCCGGCATCGACGACCCGGATCTCTGCGGGCGACTCACGGTCTCAGTGCTGCGTCAGGTCAAGGTCGGTCCGTCGCCCGCATGGGTGGCGGCGCGACTCCAGAGTGCCGGACAGCGACCAATCTCCAACGTCGTCGACGCGTCGAATCTCGTGATGCTCGAACTCGGGCAGCCCACCCACCCCTACGACGCCGCGCACGTGGCGAAGCAGACGTTGCGTGCTCGCCGGGCCCGCGCCGGCGAAACCCTCGAGACGCTCGACGGTGTGCAGCGTCCCCTCGCGCAGAGTGGCCGCGGACTCGGCGACACCGGTGAAGACTGTGTGATTGTCGATGGCGACGACACGGTGCTCGGCCTGGCTGGCATTATGGGCGGCGCGTCGAGCGAGATCAGCCCGACGACAACCGATGTGCTCTTGGAGGCCGCCTACTTCGATCCGATGAGCGTGGCGCGCAGTTCAAAACGTCATGGACTACGCAGTGAGGCGTCCACTCGATTCGAGCGAGGCGTCGACCCCGAACTCGCTCTTCGCGCGGCGGCCCGATTCGTCGCCATCCTCGCGGAGAGTTGCCCGGAACTTGAGTGGCTGGCCGAGCCACTCGACGTGCGTGGCGAGACGCCCGCGTCGCCGACGATCGCCGTGTTCGAACGCGACATCGAGCGGCTCCTCGGCGTCTCCATTGGACTCGATGAAGCGACCAGGCTGTTGCGCGGTCTGAACTTCGACGTGACGTCCGACGGGGATGGACTGCAGGTCGTGCCACCAACGTCGCGACCCGACGTTCGAAGTGGCGTCGCCGGTCGAGCCGACGTCATTGAGGAAGTGGCCCGTCTCTACGGGTACCGACGGATTCCTCGTCGCACGCCAACCTGGTCCGAACCCGGTGGTTTGACCCCACGCCAGAAACTACGCCGTCGAGTCCGCGACGTTCTGGTCGATCTCGGTGCCATCGAATGTTGGACGCCGACGCTCGGCAGCGACGCGGAGTTCGACTTGCTGCATCGAGGTGTCGCGAGAGTTCGAATTACGAATCCGCTGGCCTCGGACGAGTCGGTCTTGCGCGCCACGCTGCTGACGAGTCTCGTGCGGACGTGGGCGAGGAACTATGAGCGCGGTAACGGTGACATCGTGGTCGCGGAGATTGGCAATGTCTTTGCCCACCCGAGCGTCGCCGGGTCGCCGCGGTTCACCAGGGGCGGCGAGGGCGGTTCGTTTGAGCTCGCGCTGCCCGAGGAGAGTGAGCGAGTGACCGTGGTTCTCGGGCGCCCCCGAGATGACGCGACGACGTCGGTGGCCCTCTGGGTGACCCTGGCGCAGCGGCTCGGGCTCGATGACGTCGTTGTTCGCACGTGCGATCAACCTCCCAAGGGACTCCATCCAACACGGTGCGCCTCGCTCGTGGACCGCGCGTCGGGCGCAGTACTCGGTTACGTGGGCGAGGTTGACAGTGACTTGGTGGAGGCAGTGCTCTCGGCGTCGGCGCCCCGCCGCCTCGGAGTGTTGGATATTGACTTCGATGCTCTTTGCGATCGCGCGAAGGCAACGCGTCGAAGCGAGTTCGCCTCGGTGCCGAGCAAGTACCCAAGCGCGGTGGTCGACCTCTCGTTCGTCACTCCGCGATCACTGCACGCGCAGGACCTGGCGAAGGCGCTTCGCGGGGCGTCCGCGGTCGTGGAGAGCGTGGAGCTCTTCGATGTCTACGAAGGGAGCACGCTCCCCGAGGGGACACGAAGCCTCGCCTACAGCGTTCGCTTTAGTTCGTCTGAGCGCACGCTCAGTGAGGCCGAGGTTGCGCTTGCCCGCAACGAACTCATCACCGCGGCCACGTCGCTCGGTGCGACGCTTCGCTAGCTGCTCCTCGTGAGCCACGGTAGTTTGCCAGTGTGATCGAATTCGTAACGCTCCCCGACGAGGGACGACGTTTCAGCGGTCAGTTCTGCGTCCGCCTCGGTGACGCCGACGCGAACGGCACCCTTCGACTCGACGGTGTCGCGCGCATGCTCCAGGACATCGCGACCGATGACTGGGACGACACGGGTATTGAATCCACCGACACGTGGGTCGTTCGACGTACCGCGCTTCGCGTCGCTGACGGCGGTCGTTGGCCGCGCTACAAAGAGCGAGTGACGCTGACGACGTGGTGTGGTGGCGTTGGTGCGGCGTGGGCGGAGCGTCGAACGAACATCGCACTGGAGGGCCGACTGCTCGTCGAAGCCGTCGCCCTCTGGGTGCCTATCGACCCGTCGGGCCATCCCGTTCGGATCCGACCGGAGTTTTACGACATCTACGGCGACGCAATACGGGAGCGAAAGGTCTCGGGTCGCGTGGCGAAGCCGGTCGTTGCGCCCGGTGCCACGATGAGGCCGTGGCCCCTGCGCCGAGCTGATCTCGACGTGGTGGGACACGTGAACAACGCAGCAGTGTGGCAAGCCGTAAGCGAGATCGTTACCGCGCCGGTCTCGTCGGTGACGGTGGTACATCACGGCCCCGTCGAGAGCGGGCATGACGTGACCCTCGCCAGCGTGCCCGGATCACTCTGGTTGTTGGTCGACGGCGTCGTCCAGGTCTCGGCCGAATTCTCCGGCTAACTCCGACTGCGCTTCAGACGCCGCCTCGGACAACAACGCTGATTCCTTTGGGCGACTGGTAGCGAAGATGCAACCAATTAAGACGAGTGGGAACCCAAAGACGATGCCCGAAGTCAAGGTTTCGTGCAGTCCCACGATACCGAGCACGACTGCGATGGCGGTGTTGAAGTAGGTAATAACGACGGAGCGTGACGAGCCGACCTCTTTCACCAATTCAAAGAAGACGAGGAACGCCGTCGCGGTGCACACGACGGAGAGCACGGCCATACAACTGAAAGTTTCGCCCGACACGTGGGTCGGCCAGTGCACAATGGCCCACGGGAGCCAACACACCGCGACGAGTGCCGTTGCGCCGGCCACCACCACGACACCCGGCACATGCGACAATCTTGTCGCGAGCACAATCGGACCGATGCAGTAACCAAGAACGACGATCATCATCATCGCAATCCAGGTGATGGAACCGCCTCGAAGGTCCAGTCCCACGAGCAGCGCAACACCTAGCGCACCAATGCCGAGTCCGAAGTACCGCTGGTGCGAGATGTGCTCACCGGTGCGACGTAGCCGTTGCACCAGGACCGCCAATAAGGGCACACAACAGATCAGAAGACTCGTGAGCGAACTCGAAATATGCCGTTCCGCCGTCGCCATGACGTACCACGGAATGCCGAACTCGACAATGGCGAAGGCGGCGATCCACTTGAAATTTCGAACAAGAACCTTGAACTGACCCTGCACAATGACGATCGGCATCAACAACACTGCGGCCGGACCCGTGCGAAAGAGCACCATGACCCCGGGATCAAGGTGGCGAACAGCCACACGAATCAAGAGGTAGGGGATACCCCAGATCACGGCCATTGCCAAAAAAAGGGCCCATCCGCGTCGAGACATGGAAAAAAGTCTAGTCCCTGCCTGTAATACTTGCGTTTTTATGTCTCCATGTGCATAAAATGGCATTATGCGTGTTGGAGTAATTGGCGCCACTGGGTACGCCGGGTCTGAGCTTCTGCGACTCTGCGCGTCCCACCCTGATCTTGAGGTCGTACTCGCGACGGGGGACTCGAACGCCGGCAAGCGAATCGGTGAGTTCGTGCCCGCGCTCGGGTCGCTCTACCCTTCAATGGAGTTCTCCAAGGTCGACGCACTCTCGACAACTGAACTCGATGTCGTGTTCCTCGCGCTGCCGCATGGTCACAGTCAGCAACTCGTCCCGGGCCTCGTAGAACGTCGGATAACGGTCGTTGATCTCGGCGCCGACTTTCGATTAAAGCGGTCCGAGGACTATTCCGAGTGGTACGCGCAGGAGCACGTTGCGCCGCAGTTGCTCGCCTCGTCGGTCTATGGACTGGTCGAGCGTCACCGAAGCGAACTCGAAGGCGCCACGCTGGTTGCCGTACCCGGCTGCTACCCGACGGCGAGCGCCCTGGCGTTGGGACCGTTTCTCGACGGCGGGCTCATTGATCGCACCGGCATCATCGTGAATGCATTGAGTGGCACGTCGGGAGCCGGTCGCGCCACCAGTGACCGATTGCACTTCTCACGACTGGCCGGCAACGCCGAGGCCTATGGACTCCTTACGCACCGACACACCATTGAAATACAACAGGAACTCGAGGCCGAGATCATCTTCACGCCACACCTCGTGCCGACCAGTCGCGGAATGCTGGTCACCGCCTACGGCCAACTGAGCGATAGCGCGCTGACCACGGGCGGCGCACTCGACGTGTTACGCGACGTCTACGCCAATGACCCCTTCGTGATCGTCACCGATGAGCCGCCGACGATGAAGGACCCCGTCGGAAGCAACCTCTGTTTCGTGAGCGCCCGAGTGGATCGCCGTACGGGCTGGCTCGTCGCGATGAGTTCGCTCGACAATCTCATCAAGGGAGCCGCCGGGCAGGCTATCCAGGCGTGGAACGTCGCTACGGGTCGCGATGAAGTGCTCGGCCTGCCCCGTTCGGGCGTGACACCATGACGTCACTCGTCGTAAAAATTGGCGGCCACGCCCTCGACTCGCTTCGTCCGACGTCGCCGGTGCTGGTGGGACTCGCCTCCGACATTGCCCGGTTACAAGCAGGGGGAACCACGGTCGTCGTGGTTCACGGCGGGGGACCGCAAATCCAGACACTGCTCGCTGACGTTGGTCTCGAGGGACAGTTCCACCAAGGGCTTCGTGTGACGAGCACGTCGACCATGCGCTACGTGGCCATGGCGTTGAGCGAAGTGAACTTGGCCGTCGTGTCGTCGTTCAATCAAGGGGGCCTCGTAAGTGTCGGGCTCTCCGGTACGGACGGCTCTGTCTTGTCTGCGGCGCCGCTCGACGACGTATGGGGCCGTGTCGCGGCGGTGCCAAAAGTGCGCGCCGACGTCATCACCTCGCTGTGGGATGCGCACTTCACGCCCGTGCTGACCTCGATCGCGGTCGACGACGAAGGTGGGCTCCTCAACTGCAACGCCGATACCGCCGCCGGAGCCATCGCGAGTTCGCTCGGCGCGATGCTGGTACTGCTGAGTGACGTCGACCAACTTCGGCGCGACCCTGATGACGCGGCGACCGGGGTCGAGAAGATCACGATGGCGCAACTGCTCGATCTTGTTGCGACCGGTTCTGCGCGAGACGGCATGCGGCCCAAGGGCTTGGCCGCGCTGGACGCGCTCGAGGGGGGTGCCACGTCGGTCCTCATAGCCAATGGCACGCGACCACACGCGCTGGCGAGTGCGCTGGCGCGATCGATCCCCACCACGGAGGTAGTGCGATGACTCGTCACTTCATAACAATTGAACAGTTAAGCGACGGCGACCTTGACTCGATCTACGCCCTGGCCCGTTCGCCCTTTGATGACGAGACCCTCAAGGGGCAAGGAGTGGCTCTGGTCTTTGAGCGTCCGAGTCTTCGCACCCGCGCCTCAAGCTCAGTCGCCGTCCATGAACTCGGCGGTTTCGCGACGTTCTTCAGTGATGAGGAAGTCGGGATTGACAGTCGCGAATGCGCCGAAGATATTGCGCGCACGCTCGCCGAGATGTTCGCCATCGCTGGTCTCAGGGTCCGCAATCACGCCATCTTCGAGCGGATGCGGGCCGCTTCATTGGACCGGATGTCGTTGATCAATCTGTTGAGCGGCGCCGCGCACCCAACTCAAGCGGTGGCGGACGTGCTCACGATTGCTGACCAATTCGCCAAGGGCGACGTCCACGGCCTGGCGGGTCTCGAGGTCGCCTACGTCGGGGACGCCACCAACGTGACACGTTCGTTAGCGGTCGCCCTCCTTCGACTCGGCGTGAACGTCACCGTCGGTGCACCGACCGGCTACCAATTGAGCGAGGGTGGACCGGAAGATCCGCGCGCCCTCAAGAGCGTGGGAAGACTGCGCCTCACCGATTCACCAACTGAAGCAGTGAAGAAGGCCGACGTCATCTATACCGACGCGTGGGTGTCAATGGGCGTGGAGGCCGAGACCGACCAACGTCGCCGCGAGCTCTCGGCCTTTCGGGTCGACGAGAAGCTGTTGGCGCTGGCGAAAAAACGAACGGTGCTGCTGCACTGCCTGCCCGCGCATCGTGGCGACGAGGTCACGAACGCGGTGCTCGATAGCGCCCAGTCACTCGTGTGGCGCCAAGTGTTTCACCGTCGCTCAGCGATGATCGGCGTTTTACGTTGGATAAAAGGGGAGAACTCATGACCAAGACGCAACGACAGCACCGAATTGGTGAGCTGATTGAACGTGAGCGTATTTCAACGGCGGCCCAGTTGGTGACACGTCTTCAATCCGAGGGTATCTCCGCCACGCAGGCGACGGTGACGCGTGACCTACAGGAACTGGGCACCATTAAGGTTCGCGACGAAAATGGAGCTCGCCGCATTGTGACGGCGACCGCGTCCACCTTCACGCACGCCCCGCTCGACCACCTGCGCCGCATGATGGGCGAGTGGGTGGTCTCCGTCGAAAGTTCCGAGAACTTGGTCGTCGTGCGCACGCCGCCGGGCTGCGCCCACGTTGTCGCCTCGGCGCTGGACCGCAGTGCGCTCGAGGGTGTGCTCGGGAGCGTTGCGGGGGATGACACTGTGCTCGTCATCGCAGACGAGAAGCGGGGCGGAATGTCGCTGGCGACAGAGTTTCGCGCGCTGGCCGGGCTGGAAGACTCGAACTCCTCAATGAAGAAAGCCAAGATGCAATGACCAAGCGCGTCGTACTTGCCTACAGCGGAGGACTCGACACGTCCGTCGCCATCCGTTGGATGATTGAAGAGTGGGACGTTGAAGTGGTGGGCGTGCTCGTCAACGTCGGCCAAGACGTCGACAGTTCCGAAAGCTTTGACGACATTCGCGACCGCGCACTCGCCGCGGGCGCCGTTGACTTCGTGCTGGTCGACGCGCGACGCGAAATGGCCGAGGAGTTCTGTGCGAAGGCCATCTTCGCCAACGCTCGCTACGAGAACAAGTACCCGCTCGTGTCGGCTCTGTCACGTCCGGTGATTGTGCGTCACCTCGTCGAACAGGCACGCAGGTTCAATGCCCAGGCGGTGGCGCACGGATGCACGGGCAAGGGCAACGACCAGGTTCGTTTCGAAGTGGGTACCCACGCGTTGGCCCCCGACCTCGAAGTGCTCGCGCCCGCGCGCAATTGGGGCATGACCCGTGCGGACTCCGTTGACTACGCGAGGAAGTGGGACATCCCGATCAGGGCGACCAAAGAGAAGATCTATTCGATCGACGAGAACCTGTGGGGACGAGCCATTGAGTGCGGTGCCATCGAGGACCCGTGGGACGCGCCGCCCGAAGAGCCCTACACCTTGACGCGCGTCACCAATCACGAGCCGGTGGAACTGACGGTGAGTTTTCGTGAAGGCGTCCCCGTCGCGCTCGACGGCGTCGACATGCCACTCGCGGACCTCATTCAGATACTCAATGCGCGTGCGGGCGCGACCGGTTTTGGACGTCTCGACATGGTGGAGAATCGTCGTGTCGGTATCAAGAGCCGCGAGGTGTACGAATGTCCGGCGGCACTGGCGTTGATCACGGCGCACGCCGACCTCGAGGACCTCGTGCTGGAGCGCGACGTCGCCCACGAAAAGGGACGACTCGAGACGCGCTGGTCCGAACTGGTCTACGACGGCATGTGNNGCTTCGAGGCGCCGGGACTCTTGCGCGTTGTCGGGCGTCGAAGCCCCAAGGCGCTCTACGACTACGGTCTCGCGACCTACGACGCAGCCGATACGTTCCACCACGCCGACTCCGAAGGCTTCATCAAGATCTACGGCTTGGGCGTAAAGACGTGGGCCGCTCGCCAGGGCGCGAAGAACGCCAAGCCGCCGGCGCCATGACGCTCTGGAGCGGGCGTTTCTCGTCGGGCATGGATTCAACGATGTGGGACCTTTCGGAGAGTTACTCATTCGACCACGTGCTCTACGCGCACGACATTCTGGGGTCGAAAGCCCACGTACAGGGATTGGCCGCGGCCGGACTGTTGAGTGATNNCACACGGCGCGCAGCCGCAACGACCAAGTCGCCACGACACTGCGGCTCTTCACGCGCGACGCGCTCACCGAGGTCGCGTTGATGGCGCTCAACCTGGTGGACGCCCTCGTGGACGTGAGCGATCGTAATGACGGCGCGTATCTACCCGGCTACACCCACCTCCAGAGGGCGCAGCCGGTCCTCTTGAGCCACCACCTCAACGCCCACGCGTGGTCCCTTCTGCGCGACGTTGACCGACTCCTTGACGCTCGTGACCGAATGAACGTCTCGCCACTGGGCGCCGGTGCCCTCGCGGGCACGTCGCTCGCCATCAATCCATTGGTCGCGGCGGAGATCCTCGGCTTCGATGGGGCCTTCGCCAATTCCATGGACGCCGTGAGCGATAGGGACTTCGTCGCCGAGACGCTCTTCGACATTGCGCTGCTCGGCGTGCACCTCTCTCGGATGGGTGAGGAGCTCGTGCTCTGGACGACCGCGGAGTTCAACTTCGCGACACTGGGCGACGACTTCACGACGGGGTCGTCAATGCTGCCCCAGAAGAAGAACAGCGACGTCGCTGAATTGGCCCGGGGCAAGAGCGGACGACTCGTCGGCAACTTGACGGGCCTGTTGGTGACCTTGAAAGGGTTGCCACTCTCCTACAATCGCGATCTCCAAGAGGACAAGGAACCGCTCTTCGATTCGGTGCGCCAAGTGCTCTTAGTACTCGACGCGCTACGCGGTGCGTACGGGTCGTTGACATTCAATGTGGCGTCCGCGTCGGCGGCTGCGAGCGACCAATTTCTGGTCGCCATCGATATCGCCGAGGAACTCGTGAAGGAGGGCGTCCCTTTCCGTCAAGCCCACGAGCGGGTTGGTCGATTGGTGGGGGAGGCCGTGTCCACGTCACGATCGCTCGCCGACGTCGTGAATGACGACGCCAACCTGGCCCGATTCAGCGAACTCTTCACGCCGGGCGTCGCGCTTGGTCGGCGCCGATCACCGGGCGCCTCCGGGCCTGAGGCCGCCGCTGTCCAGCGCCGACGACTCGATGAAGCGAGAGCGAGCGCCTCGACGCGGCTCTGATACCAAGCGTTTGAACGTGGTGTCACATGAAGCGGTCACAGTGGACTCGGTGGCGAAACTGCCCACCACGAAAACCTACAGTGAGGATAAATGGTCGAACGTCTAATAACCCCGTCGAAGATTACGGCGTGGTTGGAGTGCGCGCACTTCCTCTCGCTTCGAAATCAGGTTGACGCGGGCGTGCTGCGTGTCGAGCCACAACCCATGGGTTCGCTCGCCGATCTGTTGATCGAAAAGGGTGCGGCGCACGAGCGCAACTGCCTGATGGAGTTGGAGAACGACGGTCGTTCCGTGTATCAGGTGCCCGGTCGCAACGCTGATGAGACGTTTCTTCAGTGGGTGGCGAGGATTGGCAATCCGATGGAGCGCGGCTACGACGTCGTCTACCAAATGCCCTTCGTCCACGAAGGCATTCGAGGTATCGCCGACTTCTTGATTCGAGTTGAGAGCCCGGAGGACGGCTACTACAACTACGAACCCGTCGATGCCAAGCTGACGCGCGTTGAAGGAAAACCCGGTCATGTGCTCCAACTCTGCTTTTACGCTGACGCCCTCGAAGCCTTGACCGGCGCGCCACCTCGTGAGATGCACCTGTGGCTCGGCTCCGGTCTCCAAGAGTCACTCCGGGTCGAGCAGTTTCGACCGTACTGGCGTCGACTCCGTCGTCAACTGGCCGAACTGCTGAATCGCGACAAGATCGAAGGGACGCGACCCGAACCATGTAATCACTGCGACTACTGCGAATTCAATCGCGTCTGTGACGCCCGGTGGCGTGAAGAGGACTCCCTGGTCTACGTCGCGAATATTCGACGACCCGAATGGCTGGCGCTCGAAGCCGACGGCGTACGAACCGTCGTCGAGCTTTCGACACGACGTGACGCGGTGCCCGAGCTCCACGACGAGAGCCTGGCCCGACTGAGTCGACAGGCGTCACTGCAGGTGGCGTCACGACAGCGGCCACTGGAACCTCCCGTGTATGAACTCGTGGAAGCGACCGACGATCCCGTCTTCGGACACGGCTTTGATCTTTTGCCCAAGAGTGACGAGGGCGACGTCTTCTTCGACTTCGAGGGACACCCGTTTTGGACGGCGCAAAATGATCTCTTTTTCTTGGCCGGCCTCTATTACCGGGACGATGACGGTCACTGGATCTACGACGCGCGTTGGGCGCATGACCTCGACGAGCAGGCCGCCATGATTCGAGGGTTGGTCGAGTTCTTCATCGCGCGAAGAGCCTCTTATCCATCAATGCACGTGTACCACTACAACCACACCGAGAAGTCGTCGATGGAGCGCCTCACGAGAGGCAGCGAGAGCGAAAGCCACTTCACGACGCTCGTCGAGACCGGCCTCTTCGTGGACCTCTATATCGTGTCGAAGAACGCCTTCCAGGTGGGTACAGAGTCCTACGGACTCAAATCGCTCGAACACCTCTCCGGATTCGAGCGTCGCGGGGGCATCGAGCAGGGCGCCGGCGCGGTGGTGGAGTACGACCTCTACATGTCCACCAAGGATCCACTGTTGCTGGCAGCAATCGCGCGTTACAACGAGGATGACGTCGCCGCCACGATGGCGCTTCGTGACTGGCTCATCGATCACCGACCGGACGAGACGACGTGGCGCGAAGCTGTACTGGAAGAGTCCGACCACGCACTGGACACTGACGCCCTCGTCGAAGCGCTGAAGGCGTTCGGCGACGACAGTCCCGAGCACCTCTTGAGTGATCTCCTCAACTACTGGCGGCGCGAACGAAGTGCCAACATCGAACCAAAATTCGCGGAAGCGGCTTCGGAGTTCGCCACGCTCTACGGCGACCCGGATTTCATTGCGAACCTTCACTTCGAAGAGTTCGAGGACGTGGTCAGTCGCGGGGCGCCGGCGAAGAACGCCGTCTTCACCTGGCCCGCGCAGCCAGTCAGTTCGTCGCTCGCTGACCCGAAGAAGCGCTACGTGCTCTTCACCGGCGTCGGTGTAGAACGTGGCTTCGCCTACGTGCCCAAGATTGACCTGGAAAAGCGAGAACTCCGCGTTCGCTGGAAGGAGACGTTTGAAGAGTCGGGAGTCATGCCGTCAGTTATCTGCGTCGATGATTACATCTGGCCCCAGGAGAAGCCGGGAGTTCTGTTTCATCTCGCCGAACAGATTGTGGCGCCAGACGACGCAGATCCCCCCAGTCGAGTGTCGAGGGCGCTGCTGGCTCGTGAGGGCCCTCGCTTTGAGTCCGGTTACGGACCGGCGCAAGGAATTTTCACCGATGATTTGTCGTTCACGCTCACGTGGATTGGTCATCTCGACAATAGCTACGNNTCGGTATCACCGCCATGAGCCATGCGGCGATCGACAATCTTTTCCTCGCGACCTACAACGTCTTCGTCGAGAAGGGGCAACTCGATCTTCTTCGGGCACACCGACACTCTGACAAGCCGAAGTCCGGCGCCCTCCCGGGCGTCAAGTACTCAACGAAGGGGGACGCTGCGGAGAACGAGCTGTTCAACCTCGTCGCCGGCACGACGTGGCTCTGGGCTCGACCAGGAATGCGATCGCATCCAGTCGACGTGCTCGTGGTCGATGAGGCCGGACAGTTGGCCCTCGCCGACGCCATTGCTTCTGCGAACGCCGCACGTAATCTCGTCATGCTCGGCGATCCGCTTCAACTGAGTCAGGTTTCACAGGCGGAGCATCCCGGTGGCTCGGGGGCGAGCGTGCTCGAGCACATCCTTGGCGATCACGCGACGTTGCCCGACACCGAAGGCGTCTTCCTCTCCGAGACGCGTCGAATGCATCCCGACGTCTGTCGTTTCATCTCGAAACAGATCTACGAGGGGCGTCTCACGAGTCACCCGTCGTGCGCGCAGCAGTCCACGAAGTTCGGCACGGGGCTGCGATGGCTACGCGCGCATCACCAGGAGCGTTCTACGGAGTCCGAAGAAGAATCCACGATCGTCATCGCCGAAATCCAAAGAATGATCGGCACGCCGTGGGTGAACCAGCGTGGCGAGACGCTGGCACTGGGCGCTGACGACTTCATGGTGGTGGCCCCCTACAACGATCAAGTGCGACTACTGCAACGAAACTTCGATCGCACGCCGGGGCTTAGCGACGTGCAGGTTGGCACGGTTGACAAGTTTCAGGGTCGCGAGGCGCCCGTCGTGTTCTTTACCATGACCACATCATCGGGCGAGGATATGCCACGCGGGCCGGAGTTCTTGTTCTCGAGAAATCGACTCAACGTCGCGGTCAGCCGCGCGCGCTGTCTCGCGTTCCTGGTCTGCACCGAAGAGCTCTTGAACTCTCGTGCTCGCACCATTGAAGAGATGCGACTGATTGGCACCTTGAGTGCGTTCGTCGAGTACGCCACCACGTCGTCAGACGAAGTACCGGCGCGTTAGAAGCGTTTCTCGACAATCTGTATCGCGACGGCCGTCGTTTTGCGCGAAAGGTGATCTTTGCGAGCGAGATTCTGCTAATCTAAATATCCAACCGCAGAGACCGCGGCCGGGTGTGATTTGCACCCTGGCAGACGGCGCTGATAAGGTAGGCATCCCTGTGACCGGGGTTAATCGGTCGCGGAATCGACGGAGAAATCCCGAGATGGTGTACGTCACACCGCTGAGTTCGCTCACGTGTGTCGTCGCTCCTTGAAAACGGAAGAACGAGAGCCAAAAGCCAGTACGGGCGACGATGGACTGATCTAACAGAACGCGTCGTTCGTCAAAAGAAGTATTGCAGTAGGCAACGAGACCACCCCGTGGAAACTCGTTGTCGTCAGATGAGTATTAGAGTCACTCATCTGGCTCTCTGATTCGTAAAGGACTTCGGTCCTTGAAAAATCTTGATGGAGAGTTTGATTCTGGCTCAGAATGAACGCTGGCGGCGTGCTTAACACATGCAAGTCGAACGGAATACAAGGAGCTTGCTCCGAACTATTTAGTGGCGAACGGGTGAGTATCACGTGAGCAACCTGCCCCGAAGATTAGGATAACACCGGGAAACCGGTGCTAATACTGAATATCTTCCAACGGTCGCATGATCGATGGA
>PLZP01000074.1 GCA_003152215.1 Acidimicrobiaceae bacterium
CTCGAATGCGTAATGTCAATCTTGGCATTGGAGGACCAGATGCGAGATATCCGGCACCGGAGGTTGACGTCGTGGTCATCACTGCGCGGTGGTGGTGGATCATGACGAAGACGGCCAACGCACCATCCACCCGAGACCGGGGAACTCCTACCGCGCCGCCTCCACCGTCGGCGCTGCGCCACTACCTCTGGCTGGTCGCCTTCGCGACGTTTGTGCTGTTGTTCTTCGTGGTGCCGGCCACCAGCAGCCCGACGCCTGTCACCCTCAACTACTCGAAATTCCTAAGTGACGTGGCCGCTCACAAGGTGAAAACGGTAACCCTGGAGACGAGCGGTGCCGCGAGCGGCACCTTGCGAAACGGAGACAAATATACGACGGCGATCCCGCCGCAGGCCGGTCAAGCCCTCCTCGACGAACTCCGACACGACGATGTGCAGATCACCGCCGCCACGACGGGGACGTCGTTTGGAGCGGTCGTCTTGTCGTGGTTGATTCTGCTTTCGCCTTTCCTCTTCTTCGGCTACATCTGGTGGCGGATGTCAAAGGGAGCCGGCGGGCGCCTGCAGGGCGTGCTCGGCGTGGGCCGCTCCAAGGCGAAGGTCTTCGACGAAGAACGCCCGAAGACAACCTTTGCCGATGTCGCTGGCTACGAGGGCGCCAAACTCGAGATTCGCGAGGTCGTCGACTTCCTGCAGCGCCCAGAGCGTTACGCCCGAGCCGGCGCCATGGCGCCACGCGGCGTACTTATGATTGGACCCCCGGGCACCGGCAAGACCCTTCTAGCTCGGGCCGTCGCGGGCGAGGCCAGCGTCCCCTTCTTCTCGGTGACGGGGTCGAGTTTCGTGGAGATGTTCGTCGGCGTGGGCGCGGCGCGCGTGCGCGATCTCTTCGCCGAAGCACGAAAGCGCGCACCGTCGATCATATTCGTCGACGAGATCGACGCCATCGGCCAGCGCCGCGGGGGCGCCATGGTCGTTGCTAATGACGAGCGCGAACAGACGTTGAACCAACTGCTCGCCGAAATGGACGGCTTTGATCCGGCGACCGGCATCGTGGTGCTCGCCGCCACGAACCGACCCGAAGTACTCGACCCGGCCCTATTGCGGCCCGGACGATTTGATCGACAAGTAATCATTCCGCTGCCCACGCTCTCCGAACGACTCGCGATCTTGGAGGTCCACGCTCGCGGGAAGCAGTTGGCCCCCGACGCTAATCTCGAAGTCGTGGCTAGGGGCACCCCCGGCTTCTCCGGCGCCGACCTCGCGAACCTCGTCAACGAGGCCGCGATCATCGCGGTTCGCGCTGAACGGGTCGTGTTGAGCGCCGCGGACTTCGACATGGCCCGTGATCGGATCATTCTGGGCCAACGCGACGGTTCGAACGTCCTGCTCCCCGACGAACAACACGCCGTCGCGGTACACGAAGCCGGTCACGCCTTGGTCGCGGCGTACTGCGATAAAGCCGATCCGGTCGCCAAGGTGACGATACTTCCCGCCGGTCTGGCGCTCGGTGTCACGGAGCAACTCCCGTTCGTCGAACGACACCTCTACGGAAACGATTATCTCCTCGACACGCTCGCGGTGTTTCTCGGCGGGCGCGCGAGCGAACTCGTCGTCCTCGGTCAGGGATCGACTGGGGCTTCGAACGACCTCGCCAAGGCCACCGAACTCGCGACCAAGATGGTTCGCGAGTTCGGACTTTCGTCGGCACTCGGACCGGTGGGTTACCCCTCCGGTGGTTCGGTGTTCCTCGGCGAGGGCGGCAATGCGGTGTCGAGTCGGCCCTTCTCAGAGCAGACGCAATCGCTGATCGACGGGGAAGTGGCGAGGATGCTGCGTGAGGCCGAGGAGCGAGCGACCGCCATCTTGAGGGAACATCGAGACGCCGTTGACAAGTTGGTGGCGCTGCTCGTCGCCAACGAGACGGTTGACGGCGCGAGCGTCTACAACATCGCTGGTCGACCTGAACCGGCGAGTGGGGGAGGCGTGACCGTGGCACCCGATCGCCGGCCACCTGTTGACGAGTCGTCGTCACACGTCGTCGCCAACGCCGATTCAGAAAGGACGCCGCGGACTTCATAGGGACGACCGGGAACGTCGCGCCGTTCGCCAACGAGAAGTGACGAAGAACCATTTTTCGCATCGTCTTCTCAACGAATCGAAGGCGCAGGGCAACGTGGACGTTCCACAAAACTCTTCGTGCGCCGGCCGGGACTTGAACCCGGAAGAGTCAGTTGATCGGCTTACGCGCGATGAGCGGAATTTGGGTATGCGCTGATCAGTTGGCACTCTCGCAGTGGGCGAGTGAGCAAGGTTTGCGTACGTATGCGTGCACTGAGCAGAAGAAGTGTTGACAAGAGTGTTGACATCCGCATGGTGCGAGGTAAAAGTCTGATCATCATGAACGAACGTCTCAGGATGACGGGCCACTAATTGTCAGCAAACTTGGACAACTACATACACCAAAGAACAATCCAATTGTTGATGGCACAGAAAGTGTCCGCACCGAATGCCGCGGAAGGATATGGTGAGTAAAGACGGAAACAGGACATGGCAGAACGGCCACACAAA
>PLZP01000097.1 GCA_003152215.1 Acidimicrobiaceae bacterium
TCCAATTTCCGGGGTCCACTTCAGTATTCAAATCTCTTGACCACACGAGAGGAACAGTCCTCACCCCTTCAGTGGCCAGTGCTTCTACGAGTAATTGACCTTCGCCGTCAAGTCGGGGAGTTTCTCACACGTTGCGATTCGAGTTGACTTCACGATTGAGTTCGCACCGCAACGCAATACAAGTGATAGAGGACTGCATCTTCGTCATGAAGGTTGTACTGCTTGGCACCTTCCAAACGGAGGTGTTCTGAATCATTGAAGAAGATCGTCATCTCTTCAAGTGTTAGGCCGGACTCAATGAGAATCCTTCTCAATCGTAATGGGGTATAAAAAATCTGTCGAACGCCCTGCTTCGGTTCCTCGTACGAAGAGGAAGGCAGATCAATATTGTTCGATCGCCAAGTCTCGCCAGTTACTAGGGATACATCCAACATCGCAAAGACCGTGGGGAAGACGCCGATCATCAGTCCGCCCGGCCTAAGAAGCTCACTGGTGGCCTTCAAGATGTGCCGGTTTTCGCTGTCGAGTTCCGAGACTACGGAAGTAACGTGGACAACCGCGTCAAACGGAACATCAGAAGCATAGGTATTGATATCTGAACCCACGTACTTCAACTGGGGATGAGCGAAGCGCGCTTCGGCCATCTCGACGACCCCGGGGAAGTCGACACACACGATCTCCACGTCCTCGAGCTGTTCGATAACAGCCCGCTGCAGTTCGACCCTGCTCCCACAACCCGGAATCAGAATTCTTCTTGGACCGGCCTTCCTCAAATCTCCAACTATCTTGAGGCGAAGGCCCTCATCCTCGGTCAGACTGTAGACGTTGTCGTAATCCTGTCCAGCGTGGACATCCTCCCAGTAGCCAGCTCGGGCTTGGGGGTCGAGCACAAAAAATGGGTCCTCGATCGGCCACTTCACTTCACTCATCGTCTCCCCCGAATAGCCCTATCGTGTCCGGGTACATCTTGTCGCGGGGGACGTGCTGATCGAAGTACGCGATGGTTTCTGGTTCGAAATCTTCGCAGAGCGAGCCTCCATCCAGCGACCAAAGATAGAGGAGTCGAGGATTTAGGAAGAGACGTGTGGTCATGTAATGCAGCACGTCATTGAGGAATGCCTCTCTATTGTGATCAACTCCATGGGCATCTCTCACTTGATAGAGCGTTTGTTCAAACAGTTGAAAGATCCCCAAAGCCACTGATCGCTCTTTGATGACGTGTCGAGCTTGACCCTTTGCGTCTAGGTCAGAGAGCGCTAGTCTCATGATTCTCTTTATATGTTCGTAATTCGCTGGAGGCTCAAGTATGTGACTGTGCTCCCAGTTCTCGAGTCGCAACTCGGTCAGGCGGCGAAAGTCGGTGTACATATTCGATACGGCGGCGGCCCTGACGGACTCTCGCACCGATCGAAGCTGAGTGCGACCAGCCCATACTGCAACGACAACTGCAAATGAACTCAAAACGAGCGACACGATCGAGCTGGCGTTCATCTGGTGGTTCTCCCATCTGGAACACGCTCTCGGGGTCGAGATACGAAGGAAAGTTGCGTTTGACGTCTTGGGTCGAGGTGTTCAGTTGTCCCGGTCATGGGCCGGGTTCCGTGTTGAATTGTGATTGACGGTTCGAACCCAACAAGGAGACTCCGAACCATGACGATGCTAACCCCTGACTTCTCGTCGCGCCCAAAGATGCCCACCAGCAACGAAGTTTTTGATCCCATTCGAACCTCTGACCCCTTCAATGCCATGCGGCTTGAATCATTCACCAGTGTTCGTGATCGTCCAATTTCCTGTCAACCATTGAAACTTTCATTCGCTCTCGCACGCGCGAATTCGTGCTCCTTCGCTGGCGTTGCTGACATTCTTGATTTTGGTTTCACCGGTCGACCTCGAGTGATTACGGCCACTCGATACCAGACACCCATCCGAAGTCGAGAACTCAACGCCGTTAGGAATGGTGACTGGGTCGCGCGCAACATCGAGAACTTCTTCCCTCCGCGACTGCGTCAGAGATCGGTGAACTATTTCAGGGTGAATCGAACTGAAGTATTGCCGCGTGCGGTCTTCGACCACGAGGGAATACGGAGAGGTTTGATCAGAGCCAACTTGTTCTAATCACCGAGAGGCAATCCTCAAAATTGACTTAGAACATTCACTCAGGGTTGCTCGCCCTTTTGATTGATGAAGCGTCGGTGTCGCAAACGTAAGAAACTGCTGGCGATTTACTTCTTTGTAACGAATTCGTCATGCTGGAATTTAGAACAGTCCCATCGTCATCGTCGCAGTGGTGCCGTACAACTCGTAGTGGTGCGTACCTAGCCTTGGGTATACGAATTTGATCGTCTTTTAGATGGTCATTCGAAGTGCCGGGAGGCGTTCAATGCAAAAAAAGACTAAGACGTGGACTGCGCTCACAATTCTCGTAGTCATAGCCGTTGTCGTAATTGGCTTAGTGGTGAGCTCGGGTGGAAAGAACAATCCAACGAGCGGGGTCACGAACAAAACACTGACCATCGCCGAGGGCGCCAATGCGGCCCCCGATTACATCCTGCCCTTTTATCCCCCCGCGAAGTGCACGGTGACCAATACGTCGCAGTTCCAAGTGATGATGTTCAGACCCTTGTACTGGTTCGGCCTGGCCGGCGACGCGGGCCTGCAAGCGAATCTTTCCAGTGGCAACCTGCCCGTGTACAGCAACAACAACCAGACCGTCACCTTGACGACGAAGGGTTGGAAGTTCGCCGACGGCCAGACGGTGAACGGTCAGTCCGTGCTGTTCTTCCTAAACATGTACAAGGCCGAGCCGTCTGAGTTCTGTACCTACAGTAAGGGACTCGGCATTCCCGACCAGGTCAAGAATGCAAGTGTCGCGGGTAATACGGTGACCATCAACTTGACGGCGTCGGTAAATCCGCAGTGGTTCACCGATAACCAGTTGGCGACCATTACGCCGATGGCGAACGCGTGGGACCGTAACGGCTCTTCACTCAATGGCGGTTGTGCCACCGGTGCCTACGGTGCAGCGTCGACGATCGCCGCTTGCAAGAAGGTCTGGACGTACTTGAACGCGCAGGCCCAGAATGTCTCGACATTCCCCAAAACGATGTGGCAGAGTGGCGTCGATGGACCGTGGAAGCTCACGGCGATGGACGACTTGGGCGACGCCACGTTCAGCGCTAACTCGCAGTACTCGGGTCCGCAAAAGCCCATGATCAAAACCGTGAAACTAGTTGCCTTCACCTCCGCCGTCGCGGAGCAGAACCAGTTAGCGGGTGGCAATATCGACTTTGGCTACGTTGACCCGTCCATTCTCACCTCGCCAGCTCCCGCACCGGGTAAGGCCGGTCCCAACTGGCCAGTTCTCAAGGGTCGATACAACCTGGTGGTCGTTCCCACGTTCTCCAACAACTACATGAACTTGAACTTCGGAAAGAATCCTGGCGCCAAGTTCTTGAACCAGCTCTATATTCGCCAAGCTCTCGAATTAGGTATCAACCAGCCAGCGATCATTAAGAACGCACTCAAGAACTACGGGCAGGCGACCTGGTCGGAGTTACCACCGTCCACCCCTTCAACGGAGTCGGGAACCATAACTCAGCCCTATCCCTTTGATCTCTCGAAGGCCGCGTCGCTTTTGAAGAGTCACGGTTGGACGAAGTCGGGATCGTCGCTCGTCTGCGCACAGCCCGGTACCGGAACGTCGAACTGCGGCGCCGGCATCGCCGCGGGTGACCAGCTGACGCTCAACGTCGAGTGGTACTCCGGCGACCCGTCGTTGGACACGGAAATGAGCGCCATCCTCGCCGACTGGGCGACCTTGGGTATCAAATCGACGCACACCTCGGGAACTTTCGCCGCGACGGCTGGTTCATGCCCGAGCGCGTACAGCCCCACGACGACCTTCGATATCTGCAACTGGGGTGGGGGTTGGCTCTACGCCCCGGACTACTTCCCGTCCGGCGAACCGCTACTCCTCACGGGTGCTGGGTCGAACAGTGGTCAGTACTCCAGCGCGACGATGGACGCGCTCATTCGAGCGACGTTGGCGCAAAACGTCAAGCTCACGACGTACGGTCAGTACACCGCTGATCAACTTCCGGTTTTGTACGACCCGCTCGCCACGTTCCAAGACGAAGTCATCAAGGGGCTGAAGAGCAAGATTGGCTTCCAGAGCGTTCTTTCGAACTACACCCCGGAGTACTACTACTTCGCGAAGTAATCGTCTTACGCTTTCGCAATTGATGACGTGAAGTGCAATGGAAGGAAGGTTCCTAGGAGGGCCTTCCCTCCATTTTCGCGAACCGCGATGGGTCAGGCTGGAGTCTCTGCTGCGCCGAATTCGCGCAGGTACGGGGATTCGAAACCCCTGGCATCACCAACCTTAAGAATTCAACACACGCGTGATTGCGCCCTGACTTGATTGGTTAGTTGAAAGATAGAAGTTGGCACGAATTCGTCTTCCCGCGTTGTGGCGAACTAGCAGTTTGCGATCCCTTGATAGTTGTGGTAGACAGTACGTCGTGGAGATGTCTGACAGTCTTACAACCAGTTTGCCTGACGTCTCGGAGCCCAAATCGCCATCATTTGCACGGATTTCTCGTCGCAGTGCTGTTGATGCCGTACGGGACCAGTTGACGTCGATGATTGAATCCGGACAGTTGATGGTTGACGATCAATTGCCCTCCGAAGCGGAATTGGGTCAACGTTTCGGCGTAAGTCGCCCAGTCATTCGTGAGGCACTTGGCAGTCTTCAGACGCTTGGCCTTACCGAGTCTCAACCGGGTCGCGGTACATTCGTGACGTCCCGGGTCGTCAAGGTTGGACTGTCCTTTGGTCAGTATTCGGCAACGGACCTGAATGAGATCCGCCGTTACGTCGAGGTGCCGACGGCCAGTCGCGCCGCGCAAGTCAGGGTGACAGAGGACCTCGACAAGTTAACTCGTTTGCTCGATGATCACGAGCACGCTGCGAGCGCCGAAGAGTCTGTCCGCATCGACGGACAATTTCACATCACGATTGCACGTACGACGGGAAACGCACTCGTGGTTCGTCTGATTGAAGATTTGCGCGAGACAATGCAGGTGCAGTCTCTCGCATTGAGAGAAGTGCCGAACCGAAGCGAGCGAGCAGCGCAGGAGCATCGGGCGATCCTCGACGCGATACGACGCCAGGATGCTGATGGAGCCGCCGCCGCGATGACTGGCCATCTTGGCGGCGTCGAAGTCGCGCTCGGACAACTGGCTAGACAACGAACTCACAAGGCGTAGCAACGTGATCCTCCATTCAGTGCTGACGTTTCGATTTGCAACGACATCGTGACCAATCGGTATCACGACACCACAAAAGGCGCTTCACCTAGGGAAGAGGGAATCATGAGTCTTGAAGGCAAACGAGTCGCGGTTTTGGCCGAGGAGGGATACCAAGAACTGGAGTTGTGGTATCCACTCTTGCGACTGCGAGAAGAAGGTGCGGACGTCGTCGTCGTAGCGCCTCAGACAGTCAAGGCATACGAGAGTTTTCTCGGATATCCAATGTTGGCTGAATCAACGTTTGAAGACCTCGACGTCTCGTCTCTCGATGGAGTCGTGATTCCAGGAGGTGAAGCCGGCCGACGCCTCGAAAAGCTTGGGGAAGCCGTCGATCTCGTAAGAAGTTCCGTGGAGCGAGGCCTACTGGTTGCGGCGATAGGCACCGGCACTGGTGTACTGGCCGCCGCTGGCGCCCTGAAGGGCAAGCGATTCACGGCCGACGATACGTTCAAGGGTGAAACCGCGGAAACTGGCGGCACACTGGTCAACGACGACGTCGTTGCCGACGGATCGGTGATCACGTCACGTGGCGCTGACGACCTCCCCACATTCTTCCATTCAATCAAACTGACGCTGTTGTCGAAAGGTAAGTGAGGTAAACGGTATGAGCAAACTACGAACGGTCCTTGGAGATGTCTCGCCTGATGATGCGGGCATTACGTTGACCCACGAGCACATTCTCTATGCGAACCCGGGGGCTGAGTTCGATCGTCGGTCAGCGTTCGACTTCGATACGGTGGCCAATGAAGTCACCGCAACCATGAAGAAGGGCATGAAGGATCACGGAATTGGAACCATGGTCGACATGACGGCCTGCGAACTTGGTCGCCATCCAGAACTGATTGCCGAAGTGGCTAGGCGAAGCGGGATGAACATCATTGCCATCACCGGATTCTTCCCTGAGCGTCTTGGGATTCCCTATCACTGGAAAGTCCAAAGCACTGATTACGTACGTGATTTCTTCATCTCGGATATCACGCAGGGCATGGCCTTTGGCTTCAAGAGCACGGACATCAAGGCCGGAGCAATCAAGATCGCGACAGGTTCCGGCGACGGCCACGGCGGACCAGCACCGGAGGGACCGAACGGTACTCACATGACGCGCAACGAAGAGCATCTCGTCAAGGCCGCTGGCCGAGCTCAGGCGCAATTGGGTTGTTGTGTCAATACTCATACCGACCCGCCGGATTGGTCGGTGAGGAATCCTGGCATCGAGCAACTTGACCTTCTTGAGTCCGAGGGCGCTGACCCGGCCAAGGTAATCATTGGACACGCGCTGGTCAATCTTGACATGAAGCAACTCTTGGAGCTCTGTGAACGAGGTACGAATCTACAAATAGATCACATTGGCATTCCGTGGCAGAACCCGAGCGCCGAGGCGCTTGATGAGGCGATGGCGGTGGCCGTGTGCGAGTTAACCGAAGCTGGCTACCTGGACCAACTTGTGTTCACTTATGACAGATTCTTTCATCACTGTCGCGGGCCTATCACCGAAGAAGAGCCAGAAATGTTGAATGAGGGCGTGGACCTTAGTTATATGTTCGACAGCTTCTTGCCCCGTCTGGCGAAGAAGGGTTTTACTGACGTTGAAGTGCAGAGAGTTCTTGTCGATAACCCGGCTCGAATTCTGGCGTTCTGAATTCGATAACGAAATATGGGCCCAACAACATGTCGACTCGTCCCACTACCACGTAATGAAAGAAGGTCACTATGAAGATTGAGAACTCACGGATCGCCGTGCTCGCCGAGAACCAATACCAAGAACTTGAGCTCTGGTATCCAGTGCTTCGATTCCGCGAGGCGGGCGCGGCCGTGACCATTGTTGGACCAAAAGCTGATCAAGTGTATGGCAGCAAATTGGGCTATCCGGTGGTTCCAGATGAGTCAGTCGACGACGTGACTCCCGCGGATTTCGATTGCGTCGTCGTTCCTGGCGGGTTCTCCCCGGAGTCGCTGCGACGCAACGCGGGGATGTTGAATCTGGTTCGAAACGTCGACGAGCGCGGTGGTGTCGTGGCGGCTATTTGTCACGCCGGATGGGTCCTTGCTTCGGCCGGTATTGCGAAGGGTCGCCGGCTCACGTGCGTGTCGGTCATACGAGATGACGTCGTAAACGCGGGGGCCAACTACGTCGACGAGCCCGTGGTTCGTGACGGAAATTTGATCACGTCCAGACTTCCCAACGACCTCCCTGACTTTTGTCGGGTAATTAAGCAGGCGATTGAGGAACTTCCTGAGCGAAGTTCTGAATCCCGCGGTACCCGCGACTACGTTGCGAAGTCCTCGGCCAACTATTCCTCGGCCGCCAAAGTAAAGACAGGCGCGGTAGCGGCCGGGTCTGCGAACTACCTGATGTACGCAGCCAGGGGCGAGTGAACTTCGTGGTTGATGCATCAACACCCCGTGGCATGTCGCGTGTCTCAGTTCAAGGAACGCCCCTGCAACGGGGGAGACAGTACGGTGAACAAGCGCGCATGCAAGTGCACAGTTCAATCACGGCATACCAACGGGTGTTTGCCCACTACGCCGATTGGGATTGGGCGAAGGTCGTCTCGCATGCGAGAACGTACCAACAGGTAGTCGAGGACTTCGCCCCACACATAATCGAAGAGATGCGCGGCATTGCCGAAGGAAGTGGAGTTGAGTTTGGCGACATCCTCGCGCTCAACGTGAGGAGCGAGGTCATGTTCGCTTCTGGTGCCCAAGACAACAAGAATCTCTCGGGCGCGCTCGCCAACGAATGTTCGTCGTTCGCAGTGTTGCCTGAAGCCACCGCCAACTCGCACACATTGATCGGCCAGAACTGGGATTGGTTGCTTCACGCCCGCGAAACCGTTGTTCTTGTTCATGCGCGCCGTGACGACGGCCCAGACTACGTGACAATCGTCGAAGCGGGGCTCCTCGCGAAGACCGGCGTTAACTCTGCTGGCGTCGCGAGTTGTACCAATACCTTGGTGAGTTTTCTCGATGACGGGGCTGTGGGCGTTCCGTATCACGTCTTGTTGCGTCGACTGCTTGATGCGGAGTCGATTACTGACGGTGTATCCACGGTGATGAACGCGCAGAGGGCATTGTCGGGCAATTTTCTTCTTGGCGACGTTGACGGTTTGGCAATTGACATGGAAGTCAATCCAGGCGGAGCAACAGCGGTACGAACGTTTATGCCAAGCGGTGGCGTACTTGCGCATACGAACCACTTTCTCTCTCCAGACCTTGCGCGGTCGGACAGTCGAGTCAGTACGAGTCCCGGCACGCTCTTTCGCCTTGACTGTCTCGAGTCGTCACTGCGCCGGGGAGCACCAGATCTCACAATCCAGAATCTGAAAGATGCCCTGTCGGATCATCGGAACTTCCCGGTTGGCGTGTGCGCACACGGTGACGAGCGCGCTTCAGAATACGAGCGCTACGCGACGATTGCGTCGGTCGTATACGACCTTGACGCTCACGAGATGTATCTCGCAGCGGGTGCACCTTGCAATGGGAACTTTCGCCGCTATCAGTTCGACTCAGTGGTCGGTCTGGTTGAAATTGAACCACCGGATGACGTCAGGGTTGTCCATGGCGAAGTCCCGGTCGCGCCGTGATGCATTCGCGCGGCGGGGACTTCCTTCCGCTTCAAAGACTCTGTAACACACAAATGCAGTCACTACCAAAGGGGGAATCATGAGAAGTAAATATCGTTTAAGAGGCCTTAGTCTCGTCGTCGCAGGATTAGTCGCAGGGGCTTCCGTGACGACCATGCTCTCGGCATCGACAACGGCGGGCGCGAGCTCGTCTCATGCGTTGTCGAACGTTTCAATCGCGCTCGACTTCATTCCGAACGCGGACAATGAGGGCGTTTTTGTGGCCGAGAAGCTGGGCTATTTCAAAGATGCCGGCATTGCCGCAACCGTCGTGCCCTATGGTCAGACGCCTCCGGACACATTGGCGAGCGTCGGCAAAGTTCAATTTGCGATTGGCGACACCGAGTCGGACGTGCTATTTGACTTCGCATCGGGTTTGAAGATCACTTCGGTAATGGCAGTCCTTCAAACGAACCCGTCTTTCTACGGCGCACTTGCCAGCAATAAAACCATTACCTCACCCAAGGACTTCTGCGGTCAGACGTATGGCGGATTCGGCTACCCGGGTGACCCTGCAATTATCGCAGCGATTGTCAAAGGTGCGGGCGGACCCTCGAAGTGCACCGTGAATAACATCGTTCTCGGTAGCAGCGCCTATCAGGCCGTCGAATCAAAAAAGGTCGGCTTCTCCGCATTCTTCTTTTCCGACGTCATCCAAGCTGAGTTGCAACAGCACGCGAAACTTCGTCTCTTTAACATGACCAACTACGGCGTGCCGAATCAATACGCTGCGCTTATCCTCGGCAACGACGCGTGGCTCAAGGCAAATCCTGCGCTGGCAAAGAAATTCGTCGGCGCCCTTGTGAGGGCCTATCAATATATCGACAAGAATCCTGCCGCTGGTGCGCGTATTGAGTACGAGTTGAATCCGACGGCGGTCAACCTCAAGGTGGCGATCAAGGCGAGCGAAGTGATGGCAAAGTCCTATTTGCTGAGTCCCCAAGGCACGATCGGCGTGCAGACGGCGAGCATGTGGGAGCAATTCGGCCACTTCCTCTACAAGCAGGGTGCGTTCGTAGACGCCAACGGCAACAAGTTGACTCATGAACCTAACTGGTCGAAGTTCATGACAAACAAGTTCATCTAGTCAGTGCGCAGGGGACGAGTCACGTGAGCTTATCGAGGGCGTTGGCCAACGAAATCGAGGGCAACCGCACCCCGCTCGACGCTTCGGAAGCGTCGGACGGGGTGCGGTTGGCGAACCCAAGGTCACGATTGACGCGAACCATCGGGACCAGGCTGGCCGGCGCCTGGCCCGCGCTAATTGCAATGGCCGTTCTCGTCGGGCTCTGGCAACTGATTGTCGTAATGTTGAAAGTTGACCCCACCGTCCTGCCATCTCCGGCGAGAGTAGCTAGCCAGGGTTGGATAAATCGCGGCGCACTCTGGCAGAACGCACTACCCACGATCAAAGAGACACTCATTGGTATCCTGGCGGCACTCGTGGTCTCGTCAGTCCTTTCGGCGGCCATAGATCTGTGGAAACCGACTCGAAGAGTTGTCTACCCGCTGCTCGTCGCGTCCCAGTCAATCCCCGTCCTCGTCATTGCGCCGCTCTTCGTCATCTGGTTCGGGTTCGGGCTTCTTCCCAAGATTCTCGTGGTTATCCTCGTGACATTCTTCCCGACAACCGTGGCGTTGCTCGAAGGTTTCAATTCGACTGAACCCGAGGCGTCGAACCTGATCCGTTCAATGGGAGCTGGGCGCTTTAAGGAGTTCTGGATGTTGCGCGTACCAACGGCGCTTCCGTTCTTCTTTGCTGGGCTCCGCGTGGCCGTCAGTTTCGCGGTACTCGCGGCCATTTTTGGCGAGTGGGTCGGTGCCTCCGTGGGTCTTGGCGTCTACATGGAGTTGGAAAAGAACGCGCTTAGGACCGACCTTGTGTTTGCGGCCGTTGTGGTGACGGCTGCGCTCAGCATGGCCCTCTACGGCCTCACGTTCTTGATACAGAACGTGACCATGCCCTGGTACCGAAACTCGCGTCAAGTGAAGAGAATCAAGTGAATATAGGTTCGAAGATTCCGACGCAGTTTCGCGGTCCGGGAGCGTCCATTGAAGTTGTAGATGTCTCCAAGACATTCCAGCGCCGTGGTGAGCAGTTGAGGGTGCTGGATCGCATTTCACTCGAAGCCGCGGCGGGCGAGTTCGTTTCAATTATCGGTCCTAGTGGCTGTGGCAAGTCGACGTTGTTCAATATCTTGGCTGGACTTGAAAGTGCTGATAGCGGCCAGGTGAAGGTGAACGACGCCGTGGCGACGGGTGCGAGTGAGCACTTTGCATACAAACCACAAAAGGATTTATTGTTTCCTTGGCGTCGGGTCCTCGACAACGCCACTCTCGGTCTTGAAGTTCAAGGCATGAAGAAGAAGGAAGCACGCCAATTCGTTCAACCACTCATTGAGAAGTTCGGATTGTCAGGATTCGAACATTGTTATCCTTACGAACTTTCCGGTGGGATGCGTCAGCGAGTTGCACTGTTACGAACCGTCGTACAGGGTCGACAAATTGTCCTCTTGGACGAGCCATTCGGCGCTCTTGATTACTTGACGCGTACCGAATTGCAACTGTGGCTTTCGTCAATGTGGGAGCAGTTTCGTTGGACCGTCGTACTGGTCACTCATGATGTACCCGAGGCGCTGCTTCTTTCGGACCGGGTATACGTGCTTGGAAATCGTCCGGCCAACGTAAGTTGCGTCCTCGATGTCGACCTACCGAGGCCCCGGGGGCTGGAGTGTATTGGCACACCACGATTCGCCGAGCTCGAAGAGGTACTTCTCAACAACCTCCGGAATCCAAACAAGACGCAAGACCCAGTATTGATTCGATCGTCCCAATCAGATATCAAGGGCGACATCGATGGCTGAATCCGCCACGGTGGCGTCAACCGTCGAGGTAGAGGGAATAGTCCACACTGTCACGGGTGACGTTGCGACGTCGGAACTCGGCGTGGTGTTGCCGCATGAGCACGTGCTCATTGACCTCGGTAGATTCTTCGAGGAGCCGACCGATCTACTAGAGAAGGAATACGCGAATGCCGCCGTCTCCTTAGAAAACCTCGGGTGGGTTCGCTTTCATCATCGACAGTCCCGCGACAACCTGGTGCTCTCTGATGTTCAGAGCCAGATTGAGGAGTTGCGTCGTTTCAAGCGCGCTGGAGGTGGGACCGTCGTGGAGCTGACGCCGGCGTGCGCAGGCCAAGACCTGAGCGGACTCGTCGCGCTCGCCGAGGCGACCGGTCTGCACGTTGTCGCGAGCACGGGTGTCTACCTGGACGAGTTTCAATCTGAGTTGACCCGCAGCATGACATCGCAACAAATCGGCGAACGAATGGTGCGCGACATAGAAGAAGGCATCGACGGTGGAGAAATACGAGCCGGGATCATTGGTGAGATGGGCTGTTCGTGGCCGCTCACCGTGAACGAAGAGAAGGGGCTTCGTGGCGCGGTGTTTGCTCAATTGGCTACCGGTTCCTCAATTTCGATTCATCCCGGAAGACATCCTGACGCACCCGGACTTCTTCTTGACTTGCTGTCGTCGGCTGGGGCGCAACTGGACCGAGTAGTAATTGGCCATCTCGACCGGACAATTCCGGAGCACGATGAGCTCGTGGCCGTCGGTCGTTCGGGCTGCTTTCTTGAGTTCGACCTTTTTGGCCAAGAGTCGAGTCATGTCCGATATGGCCCGGTGGACCTCCCTAACGACAAGACTCGCATTGAGCGAATTTCCGCACTTATCGACGAGGGCTTCGAGGACCAGATCCTCATCTCTCACGACATCGCGGTGAAAAAATGGCTGTTCCGTTACGGGGGCCACGGATACGACCACATTCTCGAACGAGTCGTTCCACGAATGAAGGAACACGGGATTGATGACAAAGTTCTACATAAGATGCTGGTCTCTAATCCTGCCCGACTGCTCGCTTTACCGACTTCAGTCGGGCACTAGACATTGGTGGAGTCGACTCGACTTCCGCGGCTCATCGCGGTGGGGCGAGCCCTGCTGGGCGATGGTAGGTGCATTGATGACGCTGGGGTAGTGGTTGCCCACGGCAGAATCGAGCGGGTTGCTCCCATTGACGTGCTCGCCGACGAGCGCTATGAAGAAATCGACACATTCCCCGACGGGTACCTAGTCCCTGGCTTCATTGACGCTCACGTGCACCTGTGTTTCGACTTTGAACGTGGTCTCAGTGTCAATCCGGAACACTTGGTGGAATCGGAACTAGTGAACAGTGTCAGTCGACGCTGTCGAGGACTGGCGAGCGCGGGTGTCACGACTGTGTGTGACCTCGGCAGCATTGGCGACATTGTCCAGGGAGTTCGCGATGCGATTGGCCGAGGCGAATTAGTAGGTCCCAGAATCCACTGTGCCGGACGACCGATTACGACCCCTGACGGCCATCTGCGATCGTTCGGTCTTCTTGCCTCGAACGAAGAGAGTATGGCCGCATCGATTGAGTCCCTTGTGGCTGACGGCGTCGACCTGGTGAAAGTCATTGCAACAGGAGGGGCGAGCACTCCGGGAACCGCGCTCGGTCGCGCGCAATTCACGACCAACGAACTTCGTTGCGCCGTACACTCCGCTACGAACGCGGGGCTTCTGGTTGCCGCCCACGCTCATGGCACCGAAGGAATAAGGCGCGCAGTAGAAGCGGGCGTGCACACGGTTCAACACTGCACGTGGTTGGACGGTGAAGGTAACGCGGGCCCATTAGATCTTGGTGTTATCGATGAGATGGTCCGTCGTCAACAGATAGCGGTGATCGCGGGCCCCCTACCAGAAGATCTTGCTGAATGGCTCAACGCTCACGTACGGACATCGCAAGATGAAGCGATTGCTTTTGGACTCGGTGGGCAGCGTCAACTGGCGACGTGGGTGAATGCACACACCGCACGCAAGCACGGCGTCATCCACGCGCTGGGCACGGATGCACTCTTTGGCCAGTTTGCGGATTTTCATGACCTAGCCTGGCGAGCTCAGGGACTCGTTGAATTGGGTGGTTGGACCGAGGATCTCGTTCTTGATGCCCTCTGGCGTGGTGGTGCCCTCGCTCTGGGGCTGTCAGGAGAGATAGGGGTTGTCGCACAGGGAGCTCAAGCGGACCTGGTTGTGTTGGGCGGAGACCCGCGTTTCGATATCCGAGCACTGCACGACGTTCGGGCCGTCTATCGCGAAGGTTCTTCAATCTCACGCTTCGGTTGACATAATGCTGACGCCCTTGCATGCGATGCAAAGGGTGGTACTTAACAGCTGAACGGATGATGAATAGAAATGAGACGTCAATCGACCGTTGGAAGTCATCGAACCTACCGCTAATATGTACAGATTACGAATTAGATAATGTACACTGTCCCCATGGACGTCCCCATCACTGATCTGCGAGCTCATTTGAGCGAATGGCTGGAGCAAGCACGTTCGGGTGAAGAGATCATCGTCACTGATCGAGGAGTTCCCGTGGCGCGTCTGTTGGGCCTTGACACATCTTCGATTCTCGAACGTCTCACCTTCGAAGGTGTTATATCGCGGCCCGTTCTTTCCGAGAAGATCAAAGCACGTGGTCAGCGGCGACCGAGCGCCACTTCATCGGTGGCCGATCTTGTGAGTGCGCAGCGTCGCTAGTCGTGTCCGTTGTCTATTTCGATTCCAGCGCCCTCGTCAAACTGCTCATTTCAGAAGAAGGGAGTGATTTGGCTGAGGAACTTTGGGACGGATGCGACGCTGCTGTTTCGAGCAGGCTCGCTTACCCGGAGGTCTGCGCCGCTTTAGCGGCAGCCAAACGAAACAATTTCATTGCACGAAAGGAAATGAGTGATGCAATGACGGCCTGGGAAAGCTACTGGGGGGCGATGCGACTTGTCGAATTGAGTGCAGGGGTCGCGAAGAACGCTGGTGCAATCGCGCGTGCCTTGATGCTTCGCGGTTCAGATTCCGTTCATCTCTCGAGTGCCATTGAGGTGGCACTGGACGATCTTGTCGTCGCAGTTTGGGATCGCCAACTACATGCCGCATCCATCACGGCAGGCTTTCGAGTTGCTCCCGTCTCTTTCGGAAAGTGAAAGTTTTGAAGACATGGTCCATTCGAAAGATGCTGGTGAGCACGGGTGGAGAAATAGTTCTCTTACTAAAGGATGTGTAAAGACTCACCACCTGTGTCCC
>PLZP01000052.1 GCA_003152215.1 Acidimicrobiaceae bacterium
GTCCAGGTTCGGCTTCATCAACGAATTCAACGACTGGAAGAACGGAAAGTCCGACGACTCGCCGGTCAACGACGACGGAACCCGCGGCCTGTCGTGGCGACACGAGTTACCCGCCGACGTCTTCGAGTGCGCCAGCGTGGACGCGGCCCAATCTCTTGAGAACTTCGCGGCGTCACGAAACGGTGAGAGAGGTGGAGCGCCAGTCGGGTTCCCCCGCTTCCAGGTGAAAGGGAAAGTGACGCCAAGTTTTCGCTTGCGCAACCAGGCTACGGCGGATCAAGTTCCCTCGAGCCAAACCTTCCGATTCAGCGACGCTACCCACGTGCGACTCCCCAAAATTGGATCGGTCAAAATCTTCGGCTCCACTCGTAAAGTCCGCCGCATGATCGATAACGGCCGTTACCACGTGTATTCGGCAACGCTTAATCAACGCGCGGGACGTTGGATCGTGTCGTTGACCGGCGTGGCTGCACAACTTCACCAGTCTGAACGCAGTCGAAGTACTCGCCACCAAGTTCCAATTGGTGTCGATCGAGGTATCACGTCGCTTTGTGTCGCCGCCGACGTCAACGGAATTCCCATCGATCGTTTTGAGGGGGTGAAAACATTACGAGAGGCGCAAGTCAAGCTCAAGGCGGCCAACCAGGCCCTGGCCAGAACCACACCGGGGTCCAAAGGTCGCCAACGAGCACGAGCCCGACTCGCCAAGACGCATCGCAAGGTCGCCAACACTCGGCGTTATCTAGTCCACGAAGTCTCCAAGACACTGGTCAATCGAGCGCAAGTAATTGCGCTCGAAGACCTCAATGTCGCAGGCATGGTGAGGAATCGACGCCTGGCGAGATCCATCTCGGACGCCGCCATGGGCGAGTTAGCTCGCCAGATCCTCTACAAGGCCAAATGGCATGACGTCGATGTGCGTATGGTCGATCGCTTCTATCCCAGTTCCAAAACCTGTTCGGGCTGTGGCCACGTGAAGCGCGAGTTAAACCTGAACGAGCGAATCTACCACTGCACGCCCTGTGACCTGGTCATTGACCGCGACCTGAACGCGGCCATCAACCTCGCACGTTGGCAGCCCAATGAGAGGCCCACAAAAGTGATACCGCCTCCCACACGCAGACTGCTTCTCTCCAAAACTTGATTCCTTAAGGATCTGCACCGCCAAGCACGCGGGAAGAGCCGATCGCCACTCGCACAAACATCACGGCAACGTGATGAGGGCCCTGGGTCGGAACCGAGGACGCAGACAGAATGTTGTCTGGGAAGTCGGACGGTGAGCAAGCACCATTTGAGCCACTTGGTTCAAAGGGTCAAGGCGAATCGGTGGGTCCAATTAGGACACACGCTGTTAAACGGGCATATTGGCCAATCTCAAACACCGGGGCGCCCTTTGGCCGATCGGCGCGCATCGGTACAATTGTCCGATGCGCACGCTCGTGGTCCTTCCCACGTACAACGAGATCGAGAACGTTGAGCCGATGCTGCGCACGTTGCGCAAGGTCACGCCCCTGTGCGACGTTCTGGTTGTTGACGACGCGAGCCCCGACGGCACGGCGGCACTGGCCGAGGAAGTCGGCCAAGACGTTGGCCAGATCACGGTGCTGCGCCGTCCCGTCAAGGACGGACTCGGCGGCGCCTACCGCTCGGGATTCGCGTGGGGCATCGAACGGGGCTACGACCACTTCGTGGAAATCGACTGCGACTTCAGTCACGACCCCCTGGCTCTACCTTCGTTGCTGAGTGCGGCCGAGGACCATGACGTGGTCATCGGCTCTCGCTACGTTCCCGGCGGTCATATTCCTCAATGGACGTTGTCACGGCGGATGCTGTCGCGCGGTGGCAACCAATACGCGTCAATCATGCTTGGCCTGGGAGTGGCGGACTCCACCGCGGGCTACCGCGTCTACTCGAAGGACGTATTGGAAGAGATTGATTTTCGCAGCGTCAAGGCTGACGGCTACGGCTTCCAGATTGAAATGACGTATCGCGCGAAGCGCGCCGGAGCGTCGATCATCGAGATTCCGATCTCCTTCACCGACCGTGAACACGGCGAATCCAAAATGTCCCAGGCGATCGTGATCGAGGCGTTGTGGCTGGTCACGAAGTGGGCGATTGAGCGGCCGTTCACCGCTCGGACCGGTGCATCGAAGGCCGTCAGGGCTCTGTAGTCAACTTTGCGTCGGCGATACCTTGGCGCAATGGTTGCGACACCAAGGCGCAACCGAGCATTTGCCATTGGACCTGTTGACCCAGCGCCTATTGGACGACGTCAACCAACACTGAGGAAAGAAAACTCGCCAACTTAGCTTTGGTTTCCTCGCGTTCAGCCGTTGGGTCCGACTCACTGACAATGCCAGCACCAGCCCACGCTTCGAACTCGTTGCCCTTTACTTCAATGCCACGGAAACCAATCCACCATTCGCCGTCGCCGTTCGCGTCAATCCAGCCCAGTGGCCCGGCGTAGTAGCCACGGTCATGCTGTTCGAGTCGCTGGATGAGTTCATACGCGCTCTGGCGCGGCACGCCACCAACGGCGGACGTTGGGTGCAGTAAGCGAAGTACCGCGAGCGCGTCGGGCGCGTCAGCGACAGTGCGACACGACGCGTTGATCCACGTGCCGAGGTGTGCCAGTGTTCGCAGCGCCACAATTGAGGGACTCGACTCGGCGTGCACGTCGTCGTACACACTCTCAAGTGCGTTGACGATCTCATTCACGGGCACACTGTGCTCGTACTGGTTTTTTGAACTCCCGAGCAGCCAATTCAAGTAGTCGTCGGGAGCCACGTTGGGCGGGAGTGCAATTGTTCCGGCGAGTGGGTGACAGGCCAACGTGGCGCCGTGGCGCCGCGCAATGAGTTCAGGCGTGGCACCGACGAAGCGCCGCCCATCGATGGTGGGCATGGAGAACACGGTGCACAGCGGTTCTCGTCCGTGCAGTCGTTGCGCAATCGCGGCCGGGTCGATTGGCTCGGGCACGGTCCCGTGGACTGATCGGGCCAACACCACCTTGTCAATCTCTTTGGAACGAAGAATCTCCACGGCGAGCGCGACGTTGTGGGCGTATTCATCAGGCGTGGGCTGCATGGTGAGCGAACGAAGACTCTGGGCCTCCTGCACTGGCGCGAGCGATGCGTCGAGCAACTCGCTCCAGTTCGTGGAGCCGTCAAGGGCCGTAAGCCAGGCTTCGCCATCGCGGTTCTGTGTGATGGCGAACTCCGGAACCTCGAGTTGTCCACTCGCGGAACGATCAAACGGTAAAGCACCGAAGGCGACAATGCCAGAACCTGAGGGCCCCTCGACGCCTTCGAGCGTGTGACGACGAAGTTGCGCGGTGGCGTCAAATGAATCGTCGAGACCATTGCCCAACCTCACGACATCGACTCCTCGTCCGAATCCGACTCGTAGGACGTCAGTGTTCTCAAGCAGCCAGCCATCGCGCGCCCCGATTGCTCGAAGCACGTCGCGGTGCTGACCATCAATCCGAGTTCGGACGAACTTCACGAGGTCCTCGTGGCGACGAACTGCTGGCTAAGACCACCCATGACGCGTCGGTGGTTCACGGCGGCGAACCCGGAGCGATTGAGCATTCGTACGATCTCTTCACTGGCGGGCAAATACGCCGTCGACTGGGGAAGATAGTGATACGCCGCGCGGTCAGAGACCAATGATCCAATGAACGGGACGACCTTGTGGAACCACACACGAAACCCGGCGCGAAAGAGACCCGCGCGGGGCTCGGCGACTTCCAAGAGTGAGATTCGACCGCCCGGTCGCAGCACGCGGGCCATCTCATCGAAGGTGGTGGCGAGATCAGTGAAGTTACGCAGCGCGTACCCACAGGTGATGCCGTCAAATGCACCAGATCGAAAGGGCAGCGTCGACGCGTCGGCCTGCACAGAATCGTTCATTGCCCGTCCCGCGTGCAACATCCCGAAACTGAGATCAGTCGCAACCCCACGATGTCCCTGGCGGGCCAGCTCCCGGGTGAAGTCACCGGTACCCGCCGCGACGTCCAAGACAACGCTCGCCGGAGGTAGCCGTAGATCGGCGACGGCGCGTCGGCGCCAGCGGCTGTCGAGTCCCAAGGTCATCAACTTGTTGACCAGTTCGTAGCGCGACGCGATGGCGTCGAACATGACGCGAACCTGACGAGTCTTCTCTTCGCCTTGGGGGAGGGGAGTGGTGGGCAACGAGCTCAGCGGTAGTAGCGAAAGACCACTTGGGCGACGCACGAGGGCTTCGGATTGCCCTTCACCTCGACGACCACGTCCAGCGCGACTTGGACACCGCCGGTGACTTCGTCGACCGACGCGAGTGTCGCCCCCGCTCGAATCTCGGAGCCCACGGGCACCGGACTCGTGAAACGAACCTTGTTGGTGCCGTAGTTGACGCCCATCGCGACGCCGTCGACTTTCATCACGCCACCCAACAGCACGGGAATGAGCGACAGCGTGAGATAGCCGTGCGCGATTGCGCCGCCAAAGGGACCGGACTTGGCCCTCTCGGGGTCAACGTGGATCCACTGATGGTCGCCCGTGGCGTCCGCGAAGAGGTTGACTTCTTCCTGGGTCACCGTCCGATAATCCGAATACCCGAGATGCGTACCAATGAGTGGTGTCAGGTCGGCAATGCTCTTCACGTGCGTCGTCATAGAAACCTCCAGCAGCCATTCTAGTTAGGCGACTGTTCAGCGAACTTGACGCAGCGAGAACCGTAGGATGAGACGATGTCGCAGAATTACCACTCTGAAAAACACCGTCAGGTTGCGGGCGGGTGGTACCGCGCGACGGTCTTTGGCGCGAGTGACGGCCTGGTCACCAACGCCTCGCTGATCCTCGGCTTCGCGGGTGCCAGTCCGGGCCACAACATCGTGCGACTGGCCGGCTTGGCTGGACTCGTGGCCGGCGGGTTTTCCATGGCGAGCGGGGAATATGTTTCGATGCGCGCGCAAAAGGAACTCCTGGAATACGAGATTGACGTGGAGAGAAAGTCCCTTGCGGCCTCTCCGGTTGAAGAGCAGGAAGAGCTTCGCCAACTATTTGTCGGTCGCGGCATTGACCCCGAACTCGCCGCTCGACTGTCGATCGACCTCATGCGCGACCCCGAGATGGCGCTTCGTACGCACGCCCGTGAGGAGTTGGGCGTCGACCCTTCGGCGACCGGCTCACCGTGGGCCGCCGCGATCTCGTCGCTGGTCTCCTTCGCGGTGGGCGCCTTTATTCCATTGCTCCCCTGGATTGTCACGTCGAAAGGCGATCCGATTCTTTGGTCGATACTTCTCGCGGTCCTGGCGGCTGGTGTCGTCGGCGGCATGATCGGGTGGTTCAC
>PLZP01000072.1 GCA_003152215.1 Acidimicrobiaceae bacterium
TGAGCACCTTGGGCATCGTCTCGGCCACGAGCGCGGGCACGTGCGTCATTGACCTCAACCAGAGTGGCAACGCGAACTACAGCGCCGCTCCCCAGGTCGTGGTCACGGCCACCTTCACGGCGTCCGGCACGACCGTCACGGTGATCTTCAATGGTGGCGACAGTGGTACTGGATCCATGGCGAACGAGACCTTCACGGTCGGTGTTCCCAAGGCGCTGTCGGCCAACGGCTTCGTCCGACCGGGTTACACGTTCTCCTACTGGGACACTGACCTTGACGCGAACACGCCGGGCAACGTCGCCTACGCGCCGGGCCAGGTCGTCACCCTCAGTGCCGGCACCACCCTCTACGCCCAGTGGACGAAGAACCCGTGATGACCGCGAGGACACTCGATGTGTTGAACCGTTCTTCCGGGGCCGAGGATGGCGTTGTCCGCGCAGGCGTTTCGAACGACAAACCCTTAACGTTTTTTCCCCACACGCTTACCATCAAAAAGGACAACAGCAATTCGACGGTCTCAGAGAGTGCATCGAACGCTGCTGTCGGCGGCGAGGGCTCGGTGTTGGCTACCGCAAACGTCGCTTCGAACTTCGAGGCGTTAGTTCCCGCTGGTGAAAGTGTCACGATCCATGTCGGTTCGTCGTCGTGCAACGCGACGACGAATGGGTCGGGGAATTGATCATGTTCGATATCGAACGGTGCATTCGCGCGTGGTAACTATGTCAGGCGCGACGTACGCACGAGACTCGAACATCACCATTGCCAATGCTGTTGGGGCCACGAGTGCGACGTCCACACTCGTGGCCACGGCGTAGGAACGCAAGGGCAGGCCGTCGTGGAGGGACTCCTCATCACGCTCTTCACGATTCAGCACGACCCTGTATGGTCGAGTAGAAGGACGCAATAACACAGGATTGTGTTCGTCTACTCGACCAAGGTCGTCGAGTACTTGTGAATACCCTTTGAGCGAGGTCAAGAAGCTCGTGCTCCTTGGTACCATGCAATCGCGAACGATTCAGACGCTGGTTGATGTCACCTCGTGACACGAACGACGACCAGTGATGCTGGAGTCAAAGAGAGTGGGAGACAGCGTGATATCGATGCGAACGATTCGAGTGGTTGGGGTTGCGGCGATGCTCAGCACGGGCATACTCACGAGCGGTGTGCTCAGCACGAGCGCCAGCGCGGCCGCCAAGCCCAAGCTGGTCGTTACTCCTAGGACGGGGATCACGAACGGGAAGTCCGTCCTCGTGTCGGGCACTGGCTTCAAGCCCAAGGACATGGTCTACATCACGGAGTGTCTCGCCACGGCCAAGGGTGAGGCGCAGTGCGACATTGAGACCGCCACGCCCGTCAAGATCAGCGCCACGGGTGTCTTGAAGAAGACGAAGTTCAAGATCGTCACCGGCACTATCGGTTCTGGCAAGTGCGGCACCAAGGCGTCGAACTTGAGGAGTTGTGCGGTAAGTGCTGGCAATATCTCGGGCAAGGACACCGCCACGACCGACATCGTCTTCGCTCTTCCGAAGAAATAGTCGTTCGACCCTCCGTTTAGCGTGCTCGAACGCGTCAACTTCGAGGTCACCGCACGAGGGATTTTGTGACGCTTACTGGCCCGTAAGCGCACGATTGACATTGAAACCGTCCTACATTAGGGCGAGCAAGAGAATCGTTGGTTGCAGATATCGACGCGTCACGAACGAGTCGCGTTCGAGTGCGGCGGCTGAAAGGGGAGTATGACAGACCAGACCTCCCTCGCCGCTGGTGCGCTCGTCAGCCCCACGCAAGGTTCGAATCTCATCGTCCGCGGCATTCGCGCGCACTTCAGTTTCGCTGCCCTACTCGCGATTCTTTTCTTAACCTTTCTCGACAACACCATTGCGGCCGCGGTGCTGACCAGCGTGCAGGCGAAGCTGCACGCCAACGTCAGCCAGCTTCAGTGGGTCGTGGGTGGTTACGCGTTGGCCTTCGCGAGTCTCATGTTGATGTGCGGATCGTTGGGCGACAACTTCGGCCGCAAGAGAGTGATGTTGATCGGCGTGGGGATTTTCTGCGCGGGATCGATTGTCTGCGCGATCTCGGTGAATCCCAGTGAACTGGTGATCGGGCGAATCATCATGGGCATAGGCGCCGCGGCGTCCGAACCGGCGACCCTGTCGATGATCCGCCAGATCTATCCCGAGCACAAGGCTCGTGCGCGCGCCCTCGGCGCGTGGGCCGCGGTCTCGGGACTCGCACTCGCCATGGGTCCGGTCATTGGCGGCATCCTGGTCGGTCTCTGGTCGTGGCGCGCGGTGTTCTGGTTCAACCTGGTCTTTGGCGGACTCGCGTTGGTCATCGCGGCGGTCGCCCTACCCGAGAGTGTCAATGCCATTCGTCGAAAGATGGACTTCGCGGGCTTCTTCTTCGGTTCCGTGGTGCTCGGCACGGTCACGTTCGCGGCGATCCAGGGGGAGCTCACGGGGTACGCGAGCGGGTGGGTCATCACCTTGTTCATCGTGAGCTTTCTCACCGTGCCGATCTTCTACCTCGCCGAAAAACGCGCGAAGGACCCCATGCTCGAACTGGGATTCTTCCGTCGAAAGTCCTTCACCGGCTCCGCGTTCATTGCCTTCGCGAGCTTCTTCTCCATCTTCTCGATCTTCTTCTTCGTCGCGCTCTATCTCGAGGTCGTTACTAACATCAGCGCCTTCGGCCTGGCGCTTGACTTCCTGCCACTGCTGGGGGGCATTGTGGCGGCGTCACTCTTCACCGGTCGTTGGGTTGGCCGTGTTGGTTCGCGCGTGCCCATGACGATCGGATGCATGATGGCGGGCACCGGCGTGATTCTCACCTACCTCGCGGTTGGTCCTCACGTCGACGTGTCAACGCTCGGTTGGACCATGGGTCTCGCCGGCATCGGCTTTGGCATTGTCATTGTGCCCGTCAACGCCACGGCGCTCTCGAGCTTGCCGGCCGCGAATTCCGGGATGGCATCCTCGGCCGTCAACACGAGTCGCGAACTCGGCGCCGTTGCCGGTGTGGCGATTCTCGGTTCGATCGTGAACGGGCAACTGACAGTCAACTTGACCGCGCGACTGGTGCAACTGGGCATCCCGGCGTCATTTCGGCATCTCGTCATTTCGGCCGTGACAACGGGTCAGACGCAAGCCGCCGAAGCCGGGCTTAATCCGGCCATTAGAAAGCAGTTCGCAAAAACAATTAAGAAGGTGGTGAACGCCGCTTACGGCGCATTGGCCCACGGTCTCAACATCGCCCTCGTGGCATCGGCGTTGCTCATGCTGGCGTCGGCCGCGGTGGCGTACCTCACCGGAACGGCAGAGCGACTCGAGATGGTCGAGCTAAGTGACGAGGTCGTGACGGCCTAAGCGGGTCGAAAACGCGGGTGTTAGCCGTCGATGGTGTCGACGACGAGTACCGAGCAGTGTGCGTTATGTGACACGGAGTTGGGCACGCTGCCGAGCACTCGGCGCAACCCGCGCATTCCTCGGTTGCCCACGACGATGAGATCGGCGTTGAGCTCCTTGGCCTTCGCCAACAGTGCGTCGGCGGCGTCGCCCCTCACCGAGTGAAGCCCCGGCTCGATGTTCTGCTTCTTCGCGATGAACGAGAGTGTCTGGAGCAGGGCCAAGCCGTCGTCCTCGGTGTGGACGTGCGTGAACTCCGACCCCACGTCGCCCTTGCGCTCGCCCTTCTCAAAGGCGGTCACGATGTGCAACGTCGCGCCGTACATGGCGGCGATGTCGGTGGCCACTTCGACCGCGCGCTTCGCGGTCACGCTGTCATCCGCTCCCACCATCACCACTTCGAACATGTTCGCTCCTTCAGGAACTCGCGACGCTTCATATTCTCCTCGAAACTACTCGACTCGTCGCTTCGAACCGGGGCCGAGGTTCGTGTCGAACGCCGCCCCGTCCGGATCAGTGAAGAGGCCGGCGAGCTCGGCGTGGTTCGAAGAGTTCGATGAAGATCATGACCGAGAAGGAGATGAAGAAGATGGGCTCGACGAAGGACCCGAAGCGGTCGCTGAGATAGGCCACCGCCAACAAGGGATAGCCCACCAGTATCGCCACGCCCGTCCACTTGATGCCCGCAGCCACAAGTGTCTTTTCATCGCGCGTCCGCCGCCACGCGAGGTAGATCGCCATCGTGATCATGGCGAACTCGATGATGCCGCTCAGCACGTGCAGGTAGTGGTGCAAAGGGAGCCGCAGATGCCACTCGGCGCTGCGACAGGCGGCGCTCAGCCCTTCGGGGCAGGCGTAGGAGTAGTGGCCGCCGGCTATGCCCGCGAGGGCGAAGAGGAGCAACCAGGGCCATTCGCGGCGTTTTCCTTGGGGTCCCCAAGGGCCACGCAACGCCAACGCCACGAACATCACAATGCCCGCCGCGAGGTCGAGGTGCTCAAAGAGAGACGCGTCGTGGCGACCAGTCGCCTCGAGGTCGCTGAAGAACGCGTTCGTGTTCGCGAGCAGGTTGGTCGCGACNNTGACCCGCCAGTGATACTGGAGGAACTGACCTCGACGTGCGTCGAGAACGTGTTCCCGGTATCGGATGGCTGCTCATCGATCCGAGCGAGTCCTTAAACGACGCTCAACGTGATCGGCACCGCGGCGAGCGCCTTCGACACCGGGCAGTTGGCCTTCGCGTCCTCGGCGGCCGCAGCGAAGCCGGCGGCGTCGAGGTTCTCTGCTTCACCCGAGAGCGTGATGCGGATCTCGGTGATACCGACGCCGGGCTGGAAGTCGACTTCGACGGACGTGTTGAGTGTTTTGGCCGGATTTCCACTCTTGGCGAGGCCGTTCGACAGTGCCATGGAGAAGCACGACGCGTGCGCCGCAGCGATGAGTTCTTCGGGGCTGGTGCGACCATTGGCCTCTTCGGCCCGAGCGGCCCAGGTGATGGGGAACGTCCCGATACCGCTCGAGGACATCTCGACGGTGCCCGAGCCCTCCAAGAGTGAGCCTGCCCAGTGAGCCCTTGCATTTCTGGTTGTCGCCATTGGTCGTCCTTGTCGGTAGAGAATCAAAGGGTCTGTCCGCAGTGATCGTTTCTCAGACTACCCAGAAGCGTGTCGTACCAGGTCGGTAGCGTTTCGTGCACTCGGTGACTCGAGTTCGAGTGCTGCGCAGAAAGAAGGTGTCCGGTGCCCACAACTCGCGTCTACTTCGAAGAGGGCACGACCTCGGTGTTCGCCGCGGCCATTGACTGGCCCGGTTGGTGTCGTCGCGCCAAGACAGTGGACGCTGCCCTCCAGTCGCTCGTCGACTATCAGGACCGCTACGCGCAGATCGTTTCGATGCCGTTCAATCCCGGGAGACTTGACGTGGTCGGCACGGTGCCCGGCAATGCGACGACCGACTTCGGGGCCCCCGGTGTCGACACGCCGTGGGACGCGGCGCCACTCACCGGTCGCGACCTACAGCGACAGGTACAAGTGCTCGTCGACTCGTGGAACTACTTCGATGCGGTGGTGGCCTCCGCTCCGGCACAGCTGGCGAAGGGACCACGCGGGGGAGGACGTGACCGCGACGACGTGGTGGCGCACGTGCGTGAAGCCGAGCGTCACTACTGTTC
>PLZP01000028.1:0-161 GCA_003152215.1 Acidimicrobiaceae bacterium
GACGTTCGTAGGAGAAATTACCGCCTGCGGGCGAGTTGACTTCGAATCAGGTAAGGAGATTCAAGTGATTAGCACCCCCCGCCGATCTGCTGTGAATACCAACGACATGTTGGGGCTTTTGATGCGCGATCTCGATCGCTACCCCATGCCCAACTACGACG
>PLZP01000028.1:173-63211 GCA_003152215.1 Acidimicrobiaceae bacterium
ACCTGGTGGATTCGCCAAGCCCTCCAGCGCGCGGTCCAACAGCACGGTCGCACTATTCGCATTCCCCTTGAAGTCGGCGAGCAGCTCCAGCGCCTCGAAGCGACGACGGCTGAGTTGACGTCGATCTTTGGACGCAAGCCCACTGACGACGAACTGAGCGAAGCGACCGGCATGACCAAGGCCGTGCGCGACAATCTGCACGGCCTCGCTGGCGTCACGGCCAGCTTGGACCAGCCCGCCTCGTCAGACTCGGCCACCACGTTGGGTGACCTCGTAGCGCCGAGCCAGCACGACTGGGTTGGCGACATCGAGCAGACCATGATGGACGACCAGCTCCACGGCGCGCTCGACAAGTTGAATGACCTGCAACGTGAGGTCTTGACCCTGCGCTTTGGGTTGAATGGTGCCACTCCCCTCTCGCTGCAAGCAACCGCCACCAAGATGGATATTGGTGTGCGTCGTGTGCGTCGCGCTGAGGAAGAGGCGCTGACACTTCTTCGCGAGGACACGGCCGTCTTGGCCGCTCGCGAAGTCGCCTAAAACGACAGCGACGTCGGGACCAGCACCTTTAGATCGTCGGGTAGCGGCACGCTCGTCGTCAGCCACTCGTCAGTTCTCGGATGCGCGAACGACAACGTCGTTGAGTGGAGGAAGAATCGATCCTCCGCGAGACGCTTCTCGCGTCGGTGTCCGTAGCGAGGATCATTGACCACCGGATGGCCAATCGTCGCCAAATGAACGCGAATCTGATGCGTTCGGCCGGTATCGAGTTGAAGGCGGAGCAACGTCATTGGTTGGGGCTTGTCAATTCGACCGAGGACCTCGTAGCCGGTGCGAGCGGCACGACCGTCGGCGCGCACCGCCATCATCGTGGGCGTGCGCGTGGAGCGGCCGATGGGCGCGTCTACGACGCCGCGCTCTTCCGCCACGTGGCCCTCAACCATCCCGTAGTACGTGCGTTCCATGAGCCGTTCCGCGAGCTGCGTGCTCAGGTTTGAGAATCCTTCGGGCGTCTTCGCGACGACGAGAACGCCCGAGGTTCCCTTGTCCAGACGGTGCACGATGCCAGGACGAAGCGGGTCACAGAGCCCTTCGGCGCTCAGTTCGCGCATCTGGGGATAGAGGGCGAGCAGTCCCGCCACGAGGGTCCCGTAGCGCTGACCGGCGCCGGGATGGACAACCTGGCCCGGCGCTTTGTTCACCACCGCAAAGTCGGGGTCGTCGAGCACGACGTCGACGAGCACCGTGGCGTCAGCCTCCACTTCGGTGCTCTCGGGCACCGGTAACACCGCGATGAGGTGTTGGCCCTCCAACAGCGACGTCGACGACTTGGTAATGACCCTGTCGTTGACGCTGACACCGCCGCTCGCAATGACCTCGCTCGCTTCGGACCTCGAGAGGCCCGTCAACAACGCCAGTACACGGTCGACGCGAATCTCGTCGAGGGTCCCCGGCACGAGAAGGTCGAGCACCTCACCGTCGAAGGCGTCATTGCTCTGGTCGTCACTCATGCGAGTAGCTTTTCACCCTGTATCGCGGCGACGAGCAGCGTGATGAAACCGGCGGTGATCGAGACGTCGGCCAAGTTGAACACGGGAAACGAACTCACGGCAATGAAGTCGGTGACCTGGCGGGGATGGGCCGACAGTCGGTCAACGACGTTCGCGACGCCGCCGCCCAAGAGAAGCCCGAATCCGACGGCCGGTACGCCGCGGTGGGCGTTCAGACCAACGACCAGCACGACGACCGCAATAACCACCGTGACGATGCTCGTCACGAGCGGACCGGACTGGTTGAACGAAAACGAGACACCGGAGTTATACGTAAGACGCAGCCAAATAGCGCCGCCAATATGGACCGCGTGGTTCGCCAGTGCGTGACGGGCCCACGCTTTGGTGACGGCGTCGATGGCCGTTACCGCGAGGGCGATCGCGATGACCGTGTAATTGAGTCGAAACGCTAAACGCTTGCGCGGCACGAGACACACATGAAGACCGGCAGCTGCGCCAGCAGACGGGCCTTCGAGATCGGCTCGTAGCATTCGTCACAGCGCCCGTAGCTTCCGTCGGCAATTCGCGCCAACGCAACGTCGATTTCGTCGACCTTCAGTCGAAGCACTGACGCCAGGTCCTTCTTTTGGTCACGCTGGATGTCCGACGCGACGCTCGAACCGTCTTCGTCGTCGTACTCGAGGCGCTCACGATCGACCAACATCTCGTCGGCCTCGGACTCCATGATTGCAATATCGACGTTGGTGGCGGCCCGAGTCTCGAGCAGCAGNNGCCTCTTGGCGCTTGCGCTCTTCGGCGTCGCGTCGCTCCTGGCGCTTTAGTTCGTCCTGATTGCGCTTTTCAATCTCGCGAATCTTGCGCAGCTTCTCGTTCTCAATGGCCTTGCGCTTGGCGTCGATCTCGCGCTGCTTCTTCGCCTCGGTGGCGGCCTTCTCGCGGGCCTTGCGCTGCACTTCACGTTCCTTCAGGGCGACCTTGGCGCGCGCGTCGCGCTCCTTCTTGGCCTTCGCAGCCGACACGGCCTTGGCCTTGGCCGCCACTGCCTTCGCCTTGGCGGCGGCCTTGGACTTCGCCTCGCGCTCTTTTTGAAGTTTCAACGCGGCGGCGGCCTTGGCGCGCAGGGCGAGCGCCTTTTTCGCGGCGGCGGACTTTTGGGCGGCGCTCAGCGACGTCACCTTCTTCACGGCCTTCTTCGCGGGGGCCTTCTTGATGGGGGCCTTCTTCGCGGGGGCCTTCTTCGGGACTGGCTTCTTGGCTGGTGCCTTCTTCGCCACCGGCTTCTTTGGCGGCGCCTTCTTCGCGGGGGCCCTCTTAGGAGCTACTTTCTTGGCGGGAGCGTGCTTCACGACCGTCTTCTTGACCGCCGCCTTCTTCGCGGGGGCCTTCTTGATGGGTTTTACGGTGGACGGCATGGTCAACTCCTCGACATTGCACACAACAAGTGCGCGCCGACCCTACCAGTTTGCGATGAACTTACTGACGATCGTCGCGTGAAGGCTGTTCGAAGTTGAGGACCTGTGCGGTGCTCTGTTGATCGAGGATCGGTGCCGGAGCCGGTGGAGGCGTTGCCAGCGGTCGCGCCGGTTGCTCCGGCGCAGCCACGGCGGCGCTCGCCGCGCGAACGCCGCCCACTTGGAGTGAACTGTCGATCCAGCGCGAGAACTCGGCCAAGGCGCTGCTCAGACGCTTGCGCTCCGAGTCCAGTTGACGCGTCAGCGTCTCCACGTCCTCGCTGAGGCGCTGCTTGAGGCCATTGAGTCGGTTGACTTCATCTTCGGCGCGACTGCGCGCTTCCGCGACGATCTCGCGAGCGCGCTCTTGCGCGCCGGTCGTCATCTCGCGGGCCTTGGACTCCGCTTCGGCCTGCGCCTGTTCAATGAACTGCTGGGCCATCACGATCATCGCGGTCACCTGTTCGGCGCCGCTCACGGTGACGTTGCGAACGGGAGCCGGTGCGGGGGCGGCCATCGGCGGCGGCGACGCGGGGGCCGGTGCCGGCGCGCTCGCCGGACGCGCGTCGAGTTGGTTGATCCGCTCACCCGCCTGGCGCAGTTGCTGGCGTTGTTGCTGGACCAGTTCCTTTAGTTGGTGCACCTCGCCCGAGAGTCGTTCGAGGAAGTCATCAACTTCGTCGACGTTGTACCCTCGAACGCCAATTTTGAACGCAATCGTGTCAATGGCGTCAATCGCCGAGAACGACGCTTCCGTACTATCCATGCAGCAACACTACTGCCGTACCTGCGAGCAGCGATGTATTGACGCACTAGATATAGCGGTTGATGACCTCGAGAAGAATGAGCGCCACGAGCGCCGACAAGTCGATGCCGACGCCACCGAGGGTCGGTCGCGGCAGGATGGCGCGAAGCGGTTGAAGGACGGGCTCGGTCAGCCGCCGGAGTACTCGATTGGTTGTCGCGAGTGCCCCATCGGAACTCGTCACCGGAATCCAGCTCAGGATGATGACCGCGAGCAGGATGTAGATATAGAGGGTGATCAGGTCATGGACAATGATCATACGTCGCCGAGGTCGCGGTAATTCGTCGCGCGCAATCGATCCTTTGCTTCGGGCCCAAGGTGCATTCCCTGAGGACTGATGAGATAGATGCTGTTGCCGAGAATCTCGATCTTCGCGTTGAGCGCGTAGGCCGTGCCCGAGGCGAAGTCAACGAGCCGGCGACCGAGGTTCGAGTCGACGTTGAGCACGTTGAGCACGACCGCACGATTCGAACGCAGGAGGTCAGTGATGCGACGCGACTCGTCGTAGGAACGTGGCACGAAGATCGCGACGTCGCGCTCTTGAGAAAACGAGGAGACACCGCGCGACGCGGCGCCGTTTTGCATCGGACGGATCCTCGGCGCCTGGCCCGACGCATCGAGCACCGAGATGGACGTCGTGCGCGATGGATTGCTCGTCGGTCGCATCGGCGTCGACGTGCTCGACGAGGTCGGGAACTGTCGCTCCGCGGTCGGAGGGGACCATTCCGCGTCGCTCGGGCTGGTCGCCTGTTCGCTAAAGGGGCGAGCCGGGGCGGCACCCGTTGAGCCGTATTCGCCGTATTCGTCTTCAATCAGGCCTAGGAATCCTAGGAACCCGCGCAACTTATCTTTCATCTACATCTCCTCGCGGTTCCGCCGCCTGTACCCATGTTAGGTCAGGAGGCTCAGTGGGCCGCCCGCGCACCGAAGAGCGCGCGCCCGATGCGCACCTCGCTTGTTCCATATTCACAAGCCACTTCCAGGTCGTCGCTCATGCCCATCGAGCGCTCCGCCAGTCCGAGATCGTCGGCCAGCGCGCCCAAGGAGCGAAAGGCTCGACGCGTGCCCTCGGGGTCATTCGGCGCCACCGTCATGAGTCCGCGCACGTCAAGACCGAGCGCCCGTCCTCGCTCCACGAGGATGGCAACGTCGCCTTCGGCCGCGCCGTTGCGCTCGGCAGCGCCGGTGTAGTCGACCTGGACGTAGAGGGGCCTCGACGGCGCGTACGTGGCAATTCGTTCGAGCTCCTTAAGGCGCGACACACTGCAGATGACATCCGCGCACTCGACCACCCGTCGTACCTTGTTTGACTGCACCGCGCCGAGGTAGTACCACGTGACGGTCTCGTCATCACTCGACGTGCGCTTTTGGCACAGTTCGTCGACGTAATTCTCGCCGAGGTTCGTCAGGCCGTTCGACACCGCCGCGCGCACCGCGTCGACCCCGAACGTCTTGGTGACGGCGACGATGCGAACCGATGCGAGGTCTCGACCGGTGGAGGTAATACGTGCGCGCACGACCGCCAAGTTGTGAGCGACGCGTTGGACGAGTTCGTCGTTAGCGGAGGAAGCTGGGAAGGTCGTCATCGCCACCGACGTCGAAGAAGTCGTCATTGGTGGTGCTCGTGAAGATGTCGCTGCGGGGACCTTCGGTCATCGTCGGCTCGGCGGTCGTGACCGCCGCGGCCTTCGTCGGCGCGTTGTGGTCGAAGCCCGCCGCGATCACCGTGACGCGCACCGCGTCACCAATGGACTCGTCAATGACACTGCCAAAGATGATGTTCGCGTCGGGGTGCGCGACCGAATGAATAATCTCGGCCGCTTGGGTCACCTCACTGAGCGTGACGTCAGGACCACCCACGATGTTCATCAGGATGCCCCGGGCGCCGTCGATCGACGCCTCGAGCAGCGGTGACGTAATGGCCGCTCGTGCGGCGTTGACCGCGCGACCCTCGCCCGTTGACGTGCCCACACCCATGATGGCGGTGCCGGCGTTGCGCATGATGGCGTTGACGTCGGCGAAGTCGGTGTTGATCAGGCCCGGCACCGTAATGAGGTCGGTCACGCCGCGCACCGCGGAGAGCAGTACATCGTCGGCGATCTTGAAGGCGTCGAGCATCGAGGTGTCGGGCGCAGTCACCGAAAGCAGTCGGTCGTTGGGGATGACAATGAGCGTGTCGACCTTGTCGCGAAGCGCTTGAATACCCTTCTCCGCCTGGGTGGCGCGCCGCTTGCCCTCAAAGGAGAAGGGGCGGGTCACGACACCAATCGTCAGAATGCCGAGGCCGCGAGCAATCTCGGCCACGACGGGCGCGGCGCCCGTACCGGTGCCACCGCCTTCACCAGCGGTAATGAAGACCATGTCGGTCTCCATCAACGCCTCTTCGATCTCGCCGCGATGATCCTCGGCCGCTTGGCGTCCAATCTCAGGGTCACTACCGGCGCCGAGCCCCTTGGTGAGCTCGCGACCAATGTCGAGCTTCAGATCGGCTTCGCTCATCAACAGAGCCTGGGCGTCAGTGTTGGCGGCGATGAATTCAATGTTTCGAAGTCCCGCGGAGATCATGCGATTCACCGCGTTCACTCCACCTCCACCGACGCCAATAACTTTGATTACGGCGTGGTAGTTGTTCTGATTGAGACTCATGAATTCCCCTTGGTTAACCCTCCATTGTGTCGCACGGCCGACGAAGGCGTGGACATTGGAGAAGAAACGTCATCGAAGGCTAGTCAGACGACGGATTTCGGTCAAATGGCCCGCTTTAGGTCGGTGCCGGTCCCGTCACCGCCAACTCGTCGGGAACCGTCGCGTCAACCACGTCACCGGGCGAGAGCGTGGTGTGTGCGATCACCGATGCAATCGCGACGAACTTCGCGTGCAACTGGGTTGGCGGTCCGAGAATGAATCGCACTGGCGTCGTCATCTGCAGTTCGACGCGGCCGTGATCGTCTTCGGTAATGACCGACACCTGCCTGGCGAAGGCCGGCGGCAGTTGGCTCGCCACGTACGCGGCGGAGCGTCCCGCGTGTTCGTAGGGCCAGGCGCCATTACGGGGATCGACGAAGCGCAGCGTCGGGTAGTTCGCGTGCAGCGGGGCCGGACCGAGGTCGCGTCCATTGACGTCGACGTACTGCAGCGCGTGCTTCGCCCCGAACGCCACGGCCACGGCCGTGGCCTCTTTCACCGTCACCACGACCGTGTTCGGCCAGTGCTTGACGAGCGTCACGCGGTCGATCCACATGAACTGCGCGAGGTTCTCCTTGACCGAAGTACTGGACACGCCCATCATCGTCGGATGGTTCTCGAGGCCCGACGCCGCCATCACCAGGGCGAGCGGCTCGTGGTGGACGCCGACGAAGGTGACGTGCTGCACGCGAAAGTACGACTGGCGAAGCACCCATTCGCCCGCCACCGCCACCGTCGCCACCGTCAAGACGGCGACCAGCGAGAATTTGATCAGTCCGGTCCAGCGCCGTCGAGGACGCTCGTCGATGTTGGTCACCAACTCGCGTCGCGGGGGCGCCACGCTCTTCTTGCGCTCGCGCGTTCGGACCCTGGTGGCGTCCACGAAACTTCCGACGTCACGCTGGCGCCGGGTCACTCGACCGCCTCGAATCCGAGGAAGCGGTGCTCGCTCTTCAACGACACCCCCGAAGTCTCGAGGACCCTCTGGCGCACCGTGAGGAGCAGTTCGTAGACGTCGTTGGCCCGGCCGAGGGCGTCGGCGATGATGAAGTTCGCGTGCTTCTCACTGACCACCGCGGTGCCGATGCGAAGCCCCTTGCAGCCCGACGCTTCAATCAGGCGACCGGCGAAGTCGCCGTCGGGATTGCGAAAGGCGCTGCCGGCGTTCGCACCACCAGGTTGATTGGCCCGTCGCCAGCGAACGATTTCACGAATCCTCTCCTGGGCCGCCTCACTGTCGCCCGAGGTGAGGTGCAGCGTCACGTTGGTCACGAGGTCGCCACGGCCCAAGGCGCTCCCGCGATAGCGAAACGCCAGCTCGTCGTGAGTCCACGTCCGGGTACCGCCGCTCGACCACGCGACGAGTGAATGGACCGATGCGTCCATATCTGAGCCGTGTCCGCCGGCGTTCATCGCGACCGCGCCGCCGAATGTCCCCGGGACGCCCACGGCCCACTCGAATCCAACGACGCCCGACTTCGCGAGTCGCCGCGCCGCAATGGGCAGATCCAGTCCGGCGCCCGCCTCGACAATGACCGTGTCGCCCTCGTCGCGCGACGTTAACTCGAGGAACGCACCGTCGAGATGCACGCCGAGCACCTCATGCTCACCGTCGGCCACGAGCAGGTTCGAGCCGTTGCCGAGCACGAACATGTCAAGCCCGCAGTCGCGCATCAGTGGTCCGAGTTCTTCGAGGTCGCCGGCCGACGAAAGAGTTACCAGGGCGCGCACCGTGCCACCGACTCGATAGGTGGTGCGTGCGCCAAAGGGTGCGTGCTCCGTGACGCGACCGGCTCCTCGCTCGATCAGTTCGTCGAGCGCGCTCACGTGGCGCCGATCAATCGAGGAGCAATCGTCGCCACGTCGCCGGCCCCGAGTAACAGCACCACGTCGTGGTCGCCTCGCAGGTCCTCGAGCGCGTCAGGCACCTCATCGAGATTGGCGCAGTACACGTGGTGAACACCCGCGGCGCGCGCACCAATCGCACGCTCGATGACTTCGCCGGTGACACCCGTCGGATTCTCTTCACCGGCCCGGTAGATGTCGGTCACGATGACCGTCTTGACACCGTCGAACGCCGCGGCGAACTCGTGAACGAGGTTGAGCGTCCGCGTCACGCGATGTGGCTGGAAGACGGCCATGATGCGCTCGTAGCCAGCGGCGTGCGTGGCGTTGACGATCGCCGTGATTTCGCCCGGCAGATGGGCGTAGCTCTCGTAGACATCAATGTCCTCCCATGTGCCGAGGAGTTGGAACCGTCGCGGCGCCCCTTCGAAGCGAGCGAGCCCCGTCGTCACGTCATCGAGCGAGAGCCCGAGCGCGATCGCGAGGACCGCCACGACCGCCGCATCGGCGACGTTGTGCGCACCCGTGACGTGCAGCGTCAGGGCCACGTCGACGTTCGGTCCGCGCAACGTGAACGAACTCGAGTCGCGCAGCACGCGTACGTCCTCGACTCGCCACGTCGCGGCCTCACCGGTGCCGACGTCAATGACCTCACGCTGGGCGCGTTCGGCGACCCGCAGCGCGCCCTCATCGTCGCACCAGACCACGACCGGTCCGCTCGTGCGATCGACGAGCGCCGCGAAGGCGCCTTCAAGAACGTCGAGTGAGCCGTAGTGATCAAGGTGGTCGGGCTCGACATTGAGAAGACCCAGGGCGTAGGGGGCGACGTCAGCGAAGGTTCCGTAACTCTCGTCGAGTTCGACAATGAGGTCGTCGCTCCCCCAGTGACCGTTCGCCCCAACGCCGAGCACCTCGGCGCCGAGGAGCCATCCGTCGTCACGACCACTAGCGCTCAGCACCTGGACCAACATTGAGGTCGCGGTGGTCTTGCCGTGCGTACCCGTGAGGCCGAGGACACGTTGCTCGACGCCGAGTTCGCCAAAGAGCGCCGCGCGATTCATCATGAGCGCACCGCGCGCCCGCGCCGCAACTAACTCGGGGTTTTCGATTCCGACCGCGGGCGACCACAACACCACGTCGGCGTCGGCGCCGTGGCGCGCGTCGTGCCCGACGTAGACGTCGACGCCAGCTGCGCGTAGGCCCTCGAGGGTCGCCGAGTCNNCCGCCGACACCAACGATGTGCACCCGAGCGTTGCGGCCAACGCTGCTCACGGCCAACCTCCGACGTCGCCGACGACTCTCGCAATGGACGCGGCGGCGTCCTTTCGTCCGAGCGTGCCCGCGTGGTGTGCCATGGACGCGAGGGTGTCGGATTCCATGACCGTCTCGAGGGTGGCCTCGAGTTTGGCTCCGGTGCATTCGTGGTCGAGAACGAGCTTCGCTCCCCCCGCTTGCACCACGACGAGGGCGTTCTTGGTTTGGTGGTCGCCCATGCGAGGGAGCGGGACGATGATGGAAGGAATGCTGAGGGTCGTGAGCTCGGCGAGCGTTGACGCTCCGGCGCGACAGATTGCCACGTCGCACAGGGCCCAGAGCTGCGACATGTCGGCGAACTCGACGATCCGGTAATCGAGGCCGTTGGTGCTCGGGGCTTCGCGTTTCACCATCTCGAAGTCTCGTCGCCCGCTGACGTGGATCAACGTTCGATCGTTTCGATTCGACCACCGACGTGCGAGATCAAGCACGGCGCGATTGACCGTCGTCGATCCGAGTGATCCGCTCATGACCACGATAACGCGGCGGCTCTCCTCAATCGGCGGCACGGCCCTCGCTCGGGCCGACAGTTGGGCCGCGGGAGTTCGCTGCACGGCGACCACGTCGGCGCGAAGTGGCGTGCCCGTGACGACGGCCCTCGGGTCCGACGATGGGAACGCGGTGCATCGTGCACGGGCGAAGCGCGCGAGCAGCCGTTGCGCGGCGCCGGGTTCGGCGTCGAGTTCAATGAGGACCAACGGACGGCGCCAGAGCACCGCGGCGAACGAGGTGGCGAACGAGGCGTACCCGCCCAGGGAGACGACGACCGACGGACGCCACCGTCGAACGTGCAGCGTCGCGAGCGTCACGGCGCCGAGGAGTGCCGTGACCGCCCCCACGTTTTCGACGAGCGCCTCCGGGGCGAAGGACCGGCGCACGCCTCGACCGGGCAGCAATGTCAGGGCGATGTCGCTCGAGGCGAGGAGCGTCGACTCCTGCCCTCGACGACTGCCGACGAAGCGCAGATCCTTTGCGGCGACGCCGCGTTCGCGCAATGCGTCCGCGACGGCCTGCATGGGGAACACGTGGCCGCCGGTCCCCCCTCCGGTGATGACGATCGGCCCGGGCATCAGCGACCCGGGCGTTGCCTGGCCCGGCGCGATCGCGTCGGATGCGAGGTCGTGCGTTCGATCGTCTCGCGGAAATTCGTAATGCGATGTTCGCGAATCGTCACGTCACCACTGTGACTCTTGTCGTGCGCGATGTTGTAGAGGAGTCCCACGGCAAAGAGTTCGGTGATGAGCGCGGTCCCGCCGTAGGAAAAGAAGGGCAGTGGGATTCCCGTGACGGCCCACCATCCCACGACCGACGCAATGTTGATCAGTGCCTCCACCGCAATCCACGTCGAAATGCCGATGGCGATCAGGCGATAGACCGAGTTGGTGCACCGCTGAGCAATGCGAATCGACGCGAACATGAACGCGACGAACAGTGCCAGCACGGCGAGCGTGCCAATGAGTCCCAACTCCTCGCCGATAATCGTGAAGATGAAGTCGGTGTGGGGATTGGGCAGGAGGCCCCACTTCTCGCGACCGTGACCGAGGCCGAGTCCCCCGACACCGCCGGCGCCCAAACCAATGCGACTCTGCGCCAACTGGTAGCCACTGCCGAGCAGATTCGAGTTGGGGTGCACGAAGGAGAAGAAGCGGCGCGCCGAATACGGCTTGGACGCCATGTAGGCGATAAACACCGTCGCGCCGAGCAGGCCAATGCGCGTCAGCATGCGACGTGACAGTCCGCCGACCGCGAGCATCGAGAAGGCAATGACGAGCACGACCGAGGATGTGCCAATGTCAGGTTCAATGACAATGAGCGCACACCCAAGGGTGACGGGCGCCGACCAAATCGCGAGCTGTCGCCAATGGCCGAGTTCATTGTGGTGGTGCTGGACGAGCCACGCAATGAACAAGACGGTGAAGAGCTTGAATAACTCCGAGGGTTGGAGATAGATGGCGTGGAGATTCAGCCACCGTTGACCACCGTTGCTGGTCACACCCACGGCGCGAACGGCGAGTAGCAGACCAATGCCAAAGACCACGAGCCACGGCGCACTCTTGACGAGTCGATCGAGCCGCACGCGAGCCGCGAGGTAGAGCGCGAACAGGCCGAAGCCGAGGTAGACGAGGTCGTGGATCATGATCGACCAGGCCGATCCGCCGTTGGCCGACGCCTGGCCCTCACTCGCCGACGCCACCGCAATGGTGCCGAAAGTGACCAACAACGCCGTAATCAGCAACAGCATTCGTCCGCTGGCGACGCCTCGAGGCATGGGTTGGAAGAGCGAACGGTCCCGGGGCACGGTTTCGGCCGTCGACGCGCGCTTCGGCGCACGCTTCTTCGACGACATCTTGCGAAGGTCCATTTGTCGCAGGGCCATCGTCACCCCACCTTGGCGATCTTCAAGAAGTCGCCGTAGAAGATACCGAGACCGAGCATGGCGAGTAGACCGGCGAGGATCCAGAAACGAACGATGATGGTGAACTCGGGCCAGCCGCGGAACTCAAAGTGGTGGTGGAACGGCGCCATTCGAAAGACGCGGCGTCCGAAGAGACGAAAGCTGATGACCTGCACAATGACCGACGCCGTCTCCACGACGAACAGGCCGCCAATGACCGGCAAGAGGAGATCCAAGTTCATCAGAAGGCAGAGCGCCCCGAGGCCTGAGCCGATGGCGAGGGCACCGGTGTCACCCATAATGATTTGTGCGGGTGCGGCGTTCCACCAGAGGAAGCCGAGGCAGCCGCCCACGAGACCGACCGCGACGAGCCCGAGGTCGAGCGCGGCGTGCAAGTGGTAAATCGAGAAGTGACGGAACTGCCAATACCCGATAATGGAGAGCACACCAAAACAGAACGTGCTTGAGCCGGCGGCCAGACCGTCGAGTCCGTCGGTCAAGTTGACGGCGTTGGTCGCGGCGATAATCACAAAAATGGCGAGCAGGACCCACCCGACCGCCGTCAGGTTCCACCCGGGCAGCGAGAACCGGGTGAACGAAAGATTCGTGGACGTGTGGACCCAGTCAATGGCGAGCACCGCAAAGACGGCGGCGATGACGAGTTGGCCGGCGAACTTCCCTCGCTTGTTGAGACCGAGATTGCGAGCGTTGCGGATGCTGAGGTAGTCGTCGAGAAAACCGAGAAAACCTGACGCGACCATCACCGAGATAGCGAGAATGCCGCTGCGTGTGAACACGATCGACGTGCCAACGTGTCCCATGAGGTAACCAATGACCCCGGCGACGACGATGATGACCCCGCCCATGGTCGGCGTGCCCGCCTTCACGTGATGCGTTGAGGGTAGGTCCTCGTGAATCTGTTGGCCCAACGATCGTCGCGTTAGGAACCGAATCCACAGAGGGGTGAACAGCAACGCGAAGAGAAAGCCGACGCCCCCGGACTCCATCAAACTCAACACGATGTCCTCCGCAACAACTCCATTGCGACGACCCGATCGTCAAAGGAAAGAACGGTGTCGCCCACGGTCTGCGTTGTCTCGTGGCCCTTACCGGCCACCACGACGACGTCGGATCCAGTCGCCAGTGAGAGCGCGTCCTCAATGGCGCGACGGCGATCGCTCTCTCGATGGACCGATGCGCCGTCTACCACTCCCGCCATCACTTCATCGATAATGGCGTTCGGGTCCTCTGAGCGTGGATTGTCCGACGTCACGATCGTCTCATCAGAGTAGGTCGACGCGACAAAACCCATTTCGGGTCGCTTGGCACGGTCGCGATCGCCCCCGCAACCAAAGACGGTGATGATTCGACCGCTCGGCGTCAGCGCACGAACGTCGAGCAGGAGTCGGTGGAGCCCCTCGGGCGTATGGGCGTAGTCGACGATGACCGTGGTGTCGCCGTCGCGCAGTACGTCGAATCGGCCCGGAACGGCTTGCACCACACTCATCGCCGAGGCGACCGATTCGTCGTCCACGCCGAGCACGCTCATAATCGCCATCGCGATCAGTGCGTTGTCGACGTTGTAGTCGCCCACGAGCTTTGAGTTCACGAGATGCCCGCGCCAGAAGAACGTGGTGCCCGTGAGCGACGTCACCACGTCGGACGCGTCGCCACGTGATACCACCGTCACGGGAAGTGCCGTCATCGCGGCCAAACGGGCGCCGAAGGGATCGTCGGTCCAAATGACGGCGCGTTGCGAGTGTTCGGCCGTAAACAGTTGCGACTTCACGATGAAGTACTCCTCCATCGTCCCGTGATAGTCAAGGTGCTCGTGACTGAGATTGGTGAACGCGGCGACGGTGAACTCGAGTCCCTCGACACGAAGTTGGTCGATCGCGTGACTCGAGACCTCAATGGCGACGAGCGACCGATGGAGAGAGGGATCGAAGTTGTCGACCAGCGCGGCGAGCGTTCGAAAGAGTTCAGGGGACGCCGGGGTCGTACGCGCGTTCGTGAGCGTACCGATGTTCGCGCCATTCCACGACAGCGCCCGCGCCAATGCACTGACGATCGTCGTGACGCTGGTCTTGCCGTTCGTGCCGGTCACCGCAACGAGTTGGGTCTTGGTCTCGGGGTGACCAACGACCGCGGCACTCGCGTGTGCGCAGAGCGCTCGAAGTTGGCTCGCCGGTACCACGACCACTGGAGCGCCGACCGACACTTCCGCACTCGACACGACACAGACCGCCCCTCTGTTCACCGCGTCGTGGGCGAACAGCGAGCCGTTCGTGGCGCCGCCGGTAAGGGCGAAGAAAAGTGAGCCCGGTACACATTCACGCGAGTCAATGTCGACGTGGCTTATCTCAAGGCAGCCCGTCGCCACGTCGAGCGCGAGATCGTCAAGGATGTCACCCAATTGCATCAGGTCACGTCCGAGGAGATTGAGGCGCCCGCCCCGTGCAGCGGCTGCTGGTTGGTGCCGTTGGACGGAATGTTGTAGTGGTGCAACGCGTAGGACATGACCTCTTGGAAGATCGGTGCTGCGACCGCGCCTCCGAAAATCGTCGTCTCGGGACGCTCTACGACCACGATCATCGACAGTACCGGGTTGTCGGCCGGGGCGAAGCCGACGAAGCTCGCGTTATAGTCCCCGACCAGGAGTTTGTCCTTGCCCGGGTAGGGCATGGTCGCGGTGCCGGTCTTACCCGCGACGCTGTAGCCCGGGATGATGGCATTCGTGCCGGTCCCGGCCAAGACGACCTGTTCGAGCATCTTGACCATCGTGGTGTCGACGCTCGGCGAGATTGCTTCGCGCTTGGCACTACGTGGTGTTGCCTTCACGGCACCGTTGGCGTAGACGTAGCCACGGACCAGCTTGGGTTCGATGAAGTACCCACCATTGGCGATGGCGTTGTAGGCGTCGAGGACCTGAATCGCCGGCACCGCGTCCACCTGTCCAATCGGGAGTGCCACCTGGTCGGCGCCGTGCCACTCTTCCGCGTTGACCAGCAGGCCCCTCGACTCGCCCGGAAAATTGACCGACGTCGACTGACCGAAACCGAGACGCTCGACCTGGGCCAAGAGTCCCGATGCACCAACACGCGTGCCAATCTCGTAGGTCCCGATATTCGAGGACTCCGCGAGGACCTGCGTCGCGGTGAGGTGTTCGAGTGGATGCTGTTCGGCATCGTGGAAGTAGCGCCCGCCGACGGTGACCGAATTGGGCACCGTGATAACGGTGTTCGGTGTGATGAGACCGGCCTGGAGCGCGGCTGAGAACGTGACCACCTTGAAGACCGAGCCCGGCTCGTAGGTCTGGGTGAAGGCCAGATTGTTGATTGTTTGTTCGATCCCCGCCGCACCCACGCTCTTTCCCCACACCGGGATGGGGCCGAGGACGCCAGGGTGGGACTTGGTATTGGCGAGCGACGCATCGGCGAGGATCTCGCCGGTCTTCACGTCCATCACGACCGCGACGCCTGAGACGGCGTCGGTCGCGGCGAGCTGGCGTGCGAGGTCGCGTTCCGCGACGTACTGCAGTGAGGTGTCCAACGTCAGTTCGAGTCCGACGCCGGGTTTCGCCTTGCGGATCACGGTGGTGAAGGAACTCGGCAGACTGACGCCCGAAGAGGAGGCGAACTCGCGCGTGATGCCCGTCTGACCCGACAGCAATTTCTGGTACTCGTATTCGAGTCCGGCCGAGCCGGCGCCTGCGGCATTCGTGCCGCCGAGGACCGAGGTCGCAATGGGCCCGTTCGGGTAGGTGCGCACCGAGGAGTTCTGCACCACAATGCCCGGAAAGACCATTGATGAGACTTGGCGACCGGCGTTCAAGTTCAACTTGTCATTCAAGATGACGTACCCGTGCTTCTCGGTAAGTAGGTGGATCAGGCGACTCACCGGTACCTGGACGAGCGGCGATAACGCCTGCGCTTCGCGAAATGGGTGCTTGATCTGGAAATCGTCGGCAATAACCAACGACGTGGGACGTGAGACCGCGAGAATCTGACCCTCGCGGTCGTAGATGCCCGCACGCAGTGCCGTCGTCGTCAGGTCGACCTTCACCTGGTCGGCCGAAATGGCGGCATAGTGTGCGTGGTCGACCACCTGGATAAAGAAAAGACGTACGCCGAGCGCCACGAAACCGAGCGCCAGGAGTGCTCGCAGCAGTAGCAGACGTCTCGGACCGCTCACACGCTGGCGAGCGGGGTGATGAAGGACTTGACTGCGTGCGTGAGTCGACGAGTAGTGGGTGCTCACCGAAGCGTCCTTGATGTCACTGGTGCATAACCCAAGAACTTCGGAGGCGGCAGCAGCGCATCAAGCGGCGTAGAAGGGACTTGCGTCACCGTGAGAGGGTCAACCAAATGCAACGCGCCCGCCTTGGTCGCAATCTGGCTTGGTGCGGACATGTCGGTAAGTGAACCAACCTGCTCGGCGAAGGTCGACTGCGCCTGTAGGAGCTGGCTCTGAAGAGAGTGGAGTTGGACTTGTCGATTCGCAACCACCATGCTCCCGGCCATGGAAAGAGCGAGCGCGAGTATCACGACGATCGACGACTTTCGCAGTGACGACGCCGCGCGCCATGACGTCGTGACCGCACGTCGACGCGGTGCCACCGCGACGTGCGAAGGGCGACGACGGGTGTCGGGTCGGGTGGCCGGCTTGGTGGCAGTTCGCGGCCGACGCGTGTCGAGCCGACGCGGAATGCTGACGACGCTCATGACAGTTTTCGCGCGACGCGAAGTCGAGCAGATCGAGCCCTCGGGTTCAGGGCAATCTCTGCGGGCGTGGCGAGGCGAGCACTCGCCTTGAAGACGGCGACACGTGGCACCGCGCCGCAGACGCAACCGAGTTCGGGTGGGCAGTGGCATCCCCCGGTTTCGGCTTCGCGCAACGTCGCCTTGACGACGCGGTCCTCACCGGAGTGATAGGAGATGACGACGAGCACTCCCCCAGCGCTCAAGATGTCGAGTGCCGCGTCGAGACCTTGGGCAAGTTGGTCCTCCTCGGCGTTGACGACAATGCGCAGCGCTTGGAAGACTCTCGTCGCGACGTGACCGCGGCGTCGAGCGGCCATCGGGACGGCCCGTTCAACCGCCTCCACCAGTTCGAAGGTCGTCTGAGGTTGACGCTCGAGGACGGACTTGGCGATCGAGCCCGCAAAGCGGCTCTCGCCGTTGTCTCGCAGTACCCGCACGAACTCGTGGAGATCGACGTGGCTGAGATACTGCGCCGCCGTCTCACCATGCGAAGGGTCCATGCGCATATCGAGAGGGGCGTCGGCGCGGAAAGAGAAGCCTCGGGCCGCGTCATCGAGCTGATGGGACGAGACTCCGAGGTCCATGAGCACCCCCACGACGGGCTCGAGACCGATGAAATCTGAGTTTTCGGCCACCACGTCACGCAGTTGGCCGAAGGTCGCGTCCACGATCCGGACACGACCTTCGTAGGGAGCGAGACGCGTTGCTGAAGCGTCTCGGGCATCGGGGTCACGATCGATGCCGAGGATTCGAAGATGTGGCGCCACACTCAGCAGCGCGGCGGCGTGCCCGGCGCCGCCCAACGTGGCGTCAATCACCACGCCAGCACTTTGGCTGGCGAGAAGCTCGACGATTTCACTCTCGAGCACTGGAACGTGATAACTGTCCTGGGCCATCTGCAGCCTTTCAATCGTCAAAACGGGAGAGCAGGCGGAGGAGGATCCTCTACCCGTCTTGACGATTGCCAGGCTGCGCATGGTCCGCGGCCGATACTTCTGTTGCACTCCTTCCATTAGTCACTGCCCTGCTTAAAGAGCTCCTCGGCCGAGTTCACCTGCTCGGCGTAGATGGTGGGGTTCCACAGTTCAATGTGGTCGAGTGATCCAACGATCAGCACCTCGCCATTGAGTTGCCCGTACTCACGAATCGACGGCGGTAACGCGAAGCGACCCTGCTTGTCGAATTCGACGTCCGAGGAGTTGGCCGCCCAGTAGCGAACTTGACGACGGTCGACCGACCTACCACCGCGGCTTTGCTCGAGGCGCTCGTCGCTCTGTCGAGCGAACTCCCCCGGCGTCCATAAAGCAATACATCCCTCGGTGCCGGGACTGAGGTGGCCGCCACGCTCGAACTCGGTCCGAAACTTCGCGGGCAGGATGAGTCGACCTTTGGCGTCCAGCGAGTGCTGATACTGACCAACGAAACCAAGCATCGACTACCCTCCCCTGGGTTCACCACTTTCCCCCATCCGGTGACACATTACACCACCTACCCCCACTTGGAAGCAAATCAGAACAATTCGGAGCCAATTTTGGACGCCAAACGTCGCTGCGACGTGACCGGCCTCGTCGGCGGTCATCGGGGAGGGAAATTCAGAGTGCGAGTTCGATTGGGCGGTACGTCGAGGGCGAGCTGGCGTCGCGTAGCGATTGAATCAATCCCTGCCCGTCGAGGATGCCCAGCGTGGCCATGGTGTGGTGATTGAGCTCGGTTTCGAGACCGTCTGGGACGACACGCAAGTAGGAAGGAATCGCGCCCGACCCGTGCGTCAGCAGTGCGCTTGAGAGGAACATGCCTTCGCGTACGCGCCACTGCGTTACACCGACGGCCTTGCGTCCGTCAACGAAGACTTCCCCCGGGCCGGCACCGGCGAAACAGACGAGACGATACGCGGGATCGCCCTCGAGCGCTCCGCCGTGGATCGAGATTGCACCCGCCACGAGCGGTGCCAGTGCCGCTTTCCACCAGGCGCCCGCACGCTGCGAACTGACGTGTACGTCATCGGACCATCGATCATCGGAGGCGGGAATCCACCAGTCGACCCAGAGATCGCCGGGCTGCAGGAGGACGAGTCCACCACCCCCGCGACGTCGTCGCGTGGGCGTCTCGCCGAGTCGACCGGCGTCCAAGATGTCAGTGGACTGACTACTTCCGAGAACGAGAACCGGTCGATCTACCTGCACTACCAGCATCAACGGCGAAGTCTCAGACCGCAGTTCGTTGTAGTCGTGGAGCTCGGTGACCGATTCGTTCACGAGGCCCGTGGCAGGTACGGAGCCCACAACGGGTCGGGGTCGGGCAGGTGGCGCCACCGCCACCACGGACCATCGGGCACGCGTGGCTCGAAGTGCATCCGCCAACCAATCTCTTCGAGTAATCGGTCACCCTTTTGCATGTTGTGATGACGACAGGCCGCGACGACGTTCGTCCATTCGTGTCGCCCACCGCGACTACGCGGCACGACGTGATCAATGGTGTCGGCATGCTCGAGGCAGTAGGCGCATCGATAACTGTCACGGAGCAGCAATGATCGACGCGTCAACGGCGGCGTGCGCACCTTCGACGGCAACTTGACCATGTCGTGAAGACGAACGATCGCAGGAATCTCAACGACGACACTCGCCGATCGGCAGACACTGGGATGCTCGGGCGTGACAATGGGCTCCGCGCGACCGGCGAGCATCAATACGACCGCGCGACGCTCGCTCACGAGTTGGAGCGGCTCGAAGGTTGCGTTCAGCAACAGGACGCGCGTCACGAGCTGCGCCCTTGGGGTTGACGAAGTGCCCACTCCGCCGCCTCAACCATCGACCGCGGCGAGAGCATCGCACCACTCGTCCCGTTCACCGTCACCATTCGAAAGTGCCAGTACGAGCGGTCGGGAAGCGGAAGAAACGGCGCGTGCGTAAGCCACTGTTCACGCCGTAGTCGCCACCCTGCTCGCGCCAGGGGAACGAGCGCACCGGGATGTCGAAGAAGGTAGCGACCAAGCCCTGGCGCCCACATGGTGTTCACGACGCACCGGCCCACGCGACGAGGGCGGCGCCGAGCAACGGACCGTCACTGCCAAGACCACTGCGTCGAATCTCAAGATGCTCCGAATAGTGCAACTGGGCCATGGCGCGCGCCGACTTGTTGGCAACTTCGAAGAACTCGTCACCAAAGCCCAGCGCGACCGATCCCGCCACGTAGCAGTGACTGAAATCGAGAACCGACGCGAGTGTGCCAATGGCGCGCCCCACCAGATTCGCCGTTCGCTCACGTGTTGCCTGATCGGCCTGTTGCGCGGGATGGCCCGTCATCTCTTCAATCGCCCACCCCGACGCCTCGGCTTCGAGACAGCCGAACGCGCCGCACGAGCAGATCCGTCCGTTGGGCACGACATTGAGGTGACCAATGTGTCCCGCGTTACCCGATTCACCATTAAGTAGTCGGCGATCAATCACGAAGCCGCCACCGACACCCGTCGACACCACCATTGAGAGGTAGGAGGAATCATCGCGCGCCGCACCAAACGAACCTTCAGCCAAAGCGAGCGAACGCGCATCACCGTCGATAAAGACTTCGAGATCGAGTGCGTCACGAAGTGATTGACGAAGCGGGAAGTTACGCCACGAGGGAATGTTGAGTGGAGAGACTTCGGCGCCACCGCGTGTCATCGGTCCCGCACAGCCCACGCCTACGACGGCGATGGGCTCCTGGGCGAGCACGTCGCGTGCCATTTCAACAATCGCCGCGAAGAGGTCATCGTGGTGGTCGTCGTCGACCAGGCGTGCACGACGCGAGAGTGTTCCATCGGCATGCACAATGGCGGCCTCGACTTTGGTCGCACCGATGTCGAGGGCCAAGCACGGGGGCGCGTTACGCGCTACCCCGGCGAACGTCATTCTCGAGTGCGGCGCTGACGCGACAACCAGTCGCGAAGCGAACTGGTCCGAGGACCGTAGTTCGCGCGGGAATCGTCACCCTGGCCAGAACGTGTGATGTCCTGCCAAGATGCGCGCCCCATAAGGCGAGCATTGCGCTCGATTACTACTGCGGAGATGAACATGAGGGCAACGCCGACAAGTCCGAGGAGAACGGAACTTGAGAAACAGAGAATGAGAATCAATAGTCCAGCAACGAAGCCTGCAATTCCCCATCGAACGCGGCGTCCACCGTGGGAGTAGACGTTGGTCTCACGTACGTTCTTGGCAAAACGTGGATCTTGTTTTGAGAGTGATTCTTCTAGTTCGGCCAGGATTCGCTGTTCATGCTCTGAGAGGGGCATCGCGTCTCCTTCCGATCGATCCTTGACCCATAGTAGTTACTCCCACATTGCGTTCGCACGTCACTTTTAGCCAGATTGCCGCCCTAAATTGGGATTCGTCCAGAGGAGTCACTTGCCACCAGCGCCGCTTCGAGTCGCCATGATCTGCACCGGCAACATCTGCCGCTCCCCGATGGCCGAGGTCGTGCTCGCCCACATGGTCGACGCCGATCCATTGCTTCGTGGTCGCGTCGACGTCACGAGCGCGGGCACCGCGAACTGGCACGTGGGCGCCGTGATGGATTCGCGGGCTCGCGACGCGCTCGACCGAGCGGGCTTTTCAAACCAAGGTACGCCCGCGGCGTTCGCTGACCGCGCGTACCTGGACAGTCATGACATCGTCGTGGCGATGACACGTGAACATGTGAACGACGTTCGACGTCGTCTCTCGAACGAGTCAACCGAGGTCGTGCTCCTTCGCAATCTTCTCGATCCGGGCAAGAACCTTGACGTCGCCGATCCCTATTACGGCGACGACGCGGAGTTCGACCAATGCCTCGAGCTGATCAGAGGAGGGGGTCAGCGTTTGACATTGGAACTTCGTTCGCGATTGGATGCAGACTCGTTCGAAGCGTGACCTCTGGAAGGGTCAACGAGAGAATTACGGCGAGGACCCCGATTGGCACCGCGAATCGGTAGATGTCGTCAATGGTCTCTGAGATCGCGTGAAGTATGACGGAGAGTTCGCCCAACGGCAGGTGTCGCAAGTTCTTCGGCGTCCAGAGTGATGGTGCCAGCAACGGCGAACTGAGCGGGTGGCCCTTGAGTCCCGACGCGAGGTGACGAGGTAGCTCGTTCACGTAGAGAGCACCGAAGACCGCAGTGCCGAACGAACCGCCGATCGAGCGGAAGAAGTTCGCGCCTGCTGTGGCCGCACCAAGATCCTCGTGACCGACGGCATTCTGCACTGCCGTGACAAGAATCTGCATCACTAAGCCGATTCCCGTCCCGAGAATGAACATGTAAATACCCAACGTGAGTTCGGACGTCGCGATACCAATAGTGCCAATCAGTCCGAGGCCAATGGTCATGATCGCCGTTCCCGCGATGGGGAAGGGACGATAACGCCAACCCTTCGAAACCAGTTGCCCCACAATGATCGATGCGCCGAACAGACCGATCATCATCGGCAGAAGACGCAATCCGGAGTTGGTGGGCGACGCACCGCGCACGAGTTGGAAGTACACCGGTAGATACGTCAATGCGCCGAACATCGCGAAGCCAACGACGAAGCCAATGGCCGACGCTGACGTGAAGACACGATTCTTGAACAGGCGTGGCGCGAGGACTGGTTCTCTCGAACGACGTTCAATCATCCAGAACGCCACGCCCGCCGCGAGGCCGAGTACGAGAAGTCCAATGGACTTGAACGACCCCCACGCAAACGATGTACCCCCGAGAGAAGTAAAGAGGATGAGCGCCGACGCCGAGACCGTCAGCAAGATGATGCCGGCGTAGTCAATGACGTGGGCGACGCGAGCCCCGGCGGCCGGCAACACCGCTGCCGTCACGATCAATGCCGCGATACCGAAGGGCAGGTTGACGAAGAAGATCCATCGCCACGTCCAGTTATCCACAATGAAGCCGCCGAGCAACGGTCCAAGCACCGTGGCGGCGCCGAATGTCGCGCCGAAGAAGCCGGCGTAACGACCTCGCTCGCGTGGTGGCACAATGTCCGCGATGATGGCCTGTGCGCCGACCATGAGTCCACCTCCGCCGAGACCTTGCACCGCACGGAAGAGAATTAGCTCAACCATGCTGTGCGCGACGCCGCACAACATGCTGCCTATGAGAAAGAGGACGATGGCGGCCTGGAAGTACACCTTTCGACCGTGAAGGTCACCCAACTTGCCCCACAGCGGTGTGCTCACTGTCGACGAGAGAAGATAGGCGACGACGACCCAGCTCAGGTGGTTCGCCCCGTGCAAGTCACCGACGATTGTCGGTAGCGCCGTGGCCACGATCGTACTGTCGAGAGCCGCGAGCAACATACCCAGCATCAGGGCGCCGAAGACAAAGTACAACTCTCTCTTGGGCATCGGGGTTGCGAGCTCAGTATCCATGTATCCGTTCAACTCCAGGAGAGTGGCGATTGGTCAGCCGTTCAATATTTCGTCAATCTTAGTTGCGACCTCTGTCACCGAGCCGTTGCTGACATGGTCGATAGTTTGTAACTAAAGGGGAACTATGAAAACGCGACTGACGGAACTACTGAAGATTGAGCATCCCGTGATGCTCGCTGGCATGGGCGGTGTCGCGTACAGCGAACTGGTCGCCGCGGTGTCGAACGCCGGCGGCTACGGCTGCCTGGGGGCGTCGACAATGTCAAGTGAGCGCCTCGCGAAGGAGATTGCGGCCACCAAGGAGCTCACGTCGAAGCCCTTTGGCGTTGACCTGCTCACGGCCTTCCCCGAAACGCTCAAGCAGAACGTTGAACTTCTCATCGAGGGTGGCGCAAGCACTTTCGTCGCCGGACTCGGTGTACCTAGACACGTCATTGACCTGTGTCACGCGCACGACGTCCTCGTCATCTCGATGTGCGGAAAAGTTGAACACGCGAAGCGCGCGCTTGACGCGGGGTGTGACCTCGTCGTTGCACAGGGGACTGAAGCCGGTGGACACACGGGCACAGTCGCCACACTCCCCCTCGTGCCACTCATCGTCGACGCGGTCGGTGACTCGATTCCGGTGGTGGCCGCCGGTGGGATCTTCGACGGTCGAGGCTTGGCCGCCGCACTCGCACTCGGCGCCGTCGGTGTCTGGATCGGGACTCGATTCATTGCGACGCCCGAGGCCCGCGCAATTCCGGGCTACCGAGAGATGATGCTCGAAACCCGAGAAGACGGCACCGTCGTCTCGCGTGCCTTCAGTGGAAAAACGATGCGCGTGCTGCGAAACGACACGACCGACCGTTACGAGGCCGATCCGTCGCTCCTGAAGAAGTTCCCCGATCAACTTGGCGTGGCCTTCAGCGAAGGAACCTTTCACTTGGGCGGCGACGAAACGACCGAGGGTGTCGACCCAAAGCGCGAGGGGTACCCGGCCGGTCAGGCCGTCGGCGCGATCACGTCGATCATCCCCGCCGGCGACATCGTGCGTTCAATCGTCGAACAGGCCGAGCGGGTGATTGCCGGCATGAACGCCTGACCCGTGACCAAGGGAAGTGTGGACATGTGCAGACGGACATAATGTTTTTCCATGGTTGAACCTCAGAGCGACGTCGACGAGATCGTCTCGGCAATCCGAGGGGCCGACCGACGCGCCACCGTCGCGAAGCGAACCGTCGCCGAGGTCCTCGTCGCCGCACAAGGTCACCTCACCGCCGACGAGATCACCCACGAAGTGCAAAAACGACAACCCGACGTCAGTCCGTCCACCGTCTATCGAATCCTCGAAGAGTTCGAGACGCTACAAATCGTCGTGCACGCTCATCTCGATCAACACGCCGCGGTCTACCACTTGGCCGGTGCGGTCCACGGTCACCTCACGTGCGAGCAGTGCGGTGCAACGTTTGAGATTCCCGCCGCTCATTTCGACGTATTAAGCAAGGACTTGCAAAAGACGTTCGGTTTCTTATTGGACCGTCATCACGTGGCCGTCACGGGCACCTGCGCGTACTGCCAAGACCAACGTCGAGTCCACCAATAATCCACTGAGACGTAAGGCCACCGACTCTTATCCGCCTCTTAGGCACCCCAGCCAATGCGCTCGGACCTGGTCAGTAGTGTTTTCAGAGAAGCTCATGATAAAAATCGACCATTTGACCAAGCGCTACGGCGGCACGCTGGCGGTGAATGATCTCGACTTCGAGGTAAAGCCCGGCGTCGTCACCGGCTTCCTTGGTCCAAACGGTTCGGGCAAGTCCACCACCATGCGCATCATTCTCGGACTCGACAGACCCTCGTCGGGCCAAGCCACCATCAACGGTCAGCGCTTCGCCAATCTGAAGGACCCCATGCGAGAGGTTGGCGCATTGCTGGACGCCAAAGCGGTGCATCCCGGTCGGACGGCCCGCAACCACCTTCGCGCGCTGGCGGCCTCCAACCAGATCAAAAGGTCGCGCGTCGATGAGGTCCTTGATTTCGTCGGCATCAGTTCCGTGGCCGATAAGAAGGTGGGCAACTACTCACTGGGCATGAGTCAGCGCCTGGGCATCGCCGGGGCGCTCCTCGGTGACCCCGGAATCTTGTTGTTCGACGAACCGGTCAACGGACTCGACCCCGAGGGCATCAAGTGGATTCGCGAGTTCTTTCGCACGCTCGCCAGCCAAGGACGCACCGTCTTCGTGAGTTCGCACCTCATGAGCGAGATGGCGGTGAGTGCCGATGAAATCATCGTCATTGGTCGCGGCAAGTTCATCACGTCGGGTTCGATCGATGATTTGACCAAGACCGCCAAGGGCACGGTGCTCGTTCGCGCATCGGACCACGACAAGCTCGCTTCCGCCGTCGCGTTACATCACGGCGTCGTGCACGAAGCGAACGACAATGGCCTCATCATTGGCGACCTCACGTCCGACGAAGTGGGGCAGATTGCCTTCGACGTGGGCATCGCCGTCTTCGAACTTGTTCCTCAACGTGCGTCGCTCGAGGAGGTCTTCATGGACCTCACGGCTGACTCCGTCGAGTACGAGTCCCATAGCTCCGGAACCGTTTGATGGTGAACGAATCGACCTTGCTGGCGTCAACGAAGGCCGAGTGGATTAAATTCCGCACCGTGCGCTCGTCGATGATGGGTGTCATCCTGACGTTCGTTCTCATCATCGGACTCGGCGTCCTGGTCTCCAGTCTGGAGAGAAGTCACTGGAGCCAAGTGAGTAACCTTCGACAGGCCACCTTCGATCCGGTGTCGAGCAGCCTGGTCGGTATCCTCTTTGGCCAACTCGCCGTGGGCGTCATTGGTACCTTGTTCATCACCAGCGAGTACTCGTCAGGTTCGATCCGGACCACGCTGACCGCGGTGCCGAATCGCCTTCGCCTCATCGCGAGCAAACTCTTCGTGCTGTTCGCCACCCTCTTGGTTGTCGGTGAAGTCGTGTGCGTGGCCGCGTTCCTCATCGGCCAGAGGATCTACTTCGGGGTCGTCCCCACCGCCTCCTTGGACAACGGTGCGGTGTTGCGATCGGTCCTCCTCGCCGGCGTGTATCTCGCGCTGCTCGGGATACTTGGTTTCTCTCTCGGATTGATCTTTCGCCAGAGTGGCGCCTGCATCAGCCTCTTCGTCACGCTGTTGCTGGTCGTGCCCATCATCGGATTCTTCTTTCCCCAGAGTTGGCAGAACGACTTTCAGCGATTCGAACCGTCAACGCTCGGCCAATCGATGTTCTCGCCATCCGCGCCGTCGAACTCGTTCGGCGCCTGGAGTGCGACCATCATTTTGACGGCCTTTGTCGGTGTGGTCCTCTTGATTGCGCTCGCGCTGTTCGAGCGTCGTGACGCGGGAGCCGTTACGTAACACGGTTCTAGAGTGACGAGATGGAACTAGGCAACGCCCTTCGAACGACCGGCTCAGTTCGCAACTTCACCTCGGCATTGGTCTCCGACGAGACGTTGTCTTCGATTCTCGAGGACGCTCGGTTTGCGCCGTCGGGGGGGAACCGTCAAGCGTGGCACGTCATCGTAGTGAAAGACGTCGCGCGGCGACGAGCGTTACGCGACCTGTATCTCGACGCGTGGCACGATTACATTGCCCACGTGCTCGCCGGTCTTGTCCCGTTCTCCCCCGTCGCCAGCGACGAGGATCGTGCGCTTGCAGCCAGCCGCCGCGACGACGCAATTGCCGCGTCGAGGTCCGACGGTTTCCCCGAGACGCTCGACGCCGTGCCAGCCATGCTCGTGATCTGCGCCGATCTTTCGGCGCTCGCCGCAACGGACCGCGACCTCGGTCGCTATCACATCACTGGCGGCGCGTCGATTTATCCCTTCGCGTGGAGCATCCTGCTCGCGGCGCACGACCGGGGGCTCGGTGGCGTGATGACAACGATCGCGACACGTAAGGAACCTGAAGTCCGAGCTCTGCTCTCCATGCCAGAGAATCAAATCGTTGCCGCGATCGTGGCGCTCGGCTACCCGGAAAAGCAGTTGACGAAGTTGCGGCGCAACGCCGTTGCTGACTTCACGTCCATTGACACCTTCGACGGAGGGCCACTCACGTCACCGTGAGGTCTAGGTGTCGAAGATCTCGCGCGTGTCTTCACCAAGCGCGCGCGGACCCCGACGAACGTGAGGGCGCTGTCCGTCCACGACGAGCGGCGTTCGCATGGTCGTGAGGAAGCCCGCCGGACTCGACATCGTGCCGAGGAAGTCCCCTGCCGCGATCTGCTCCTGCGCGAAGGCTTCGGCCACGTCAAAGATCGGTGCGTGCGGCACGCCACTGGTCGACAGCTGGCCGAGCCACTCGTTGGTCGACTTGGTAGAAAAGATTCGATTGAGCTCAGTTCGTAGTTCGTCGCGTTGCAGCACTCTCACATCATTCGTAGACCACGTACTCCGGCTCATCAATGTCTCGTCGTCGAGCACTCGGACAAGTTTCTCGTACTGCGCGTCGGTCCCGACCGCGAGAAGGATGTAGCCGTCGGACGTCGTCACCGGCCCGTACGGAGTGATGCTGGGGTGGTCGTTGCCGAGGCGCGAGGGATTCTCACCGGTCGCAAGGTAGCCCTGCGCCTGATTCACCAACGCGCTCATCGCGGACTCGAGCAACGGTGCTTCAAAGTGACGGGCGTCGCCACCGCGAAGGCGCGCAAAGAGACCGGTCACGAGGCCAATGGCGCCGTAGAGACCGGTCACGACGTCCGCTATCGGCGCGCCGACCTTGGTCGGTGGACCGTCGGGGTCACCCGTCACGCCCATCAAGCCTGATCGGGCCTGCGCCAGGAGGTCGAAGGACGGCTGATCCGCGACCGGACCACCCACAGTGGCGGGAGTGATGCTCACCCAGACACAGTCGGGATTCATCGCTCGCAACGTGTCGATACCTAGCGAGACAACCTGACTGGGGAGATAGTTCTCCACGACGGCGTCGGCGAGGCGCACCAGTTGGGCAATGCGTTCATAGTCGTCGGGGTCACGAAGATCGGCCACGATGTTGCGACGATGGCGGTTCACCGCCAAGTAGTAGGTCGCGTCCTCCCCGAACCTCGGTGGGGCCAGGGCGCGTACGGGATCACCCTGTGGACTCTCAACTTTGATCACGTCGGCACCGAGGTCGCCGGCGATCATCGCGCAGAGTGGTCCGGCCAGGACCCGCGAGAGATCGAGGACGCGCACACCCTCCAGCGGCAGTCCGGTGCCGACGTTCGTCGGGTCGAGGTCCCAGCGCATTAGAGAACCTTGGAGAGAAAACTCTGAAGTCGGGGCGAAGACGGTGACGTGAGGACGATCTTCGGATCACCCGACTCTTCGATGACGCCCTGATCCAAGAAGTAGACGGTGTCGGCCACTTCTTTGGCAAAACCCATTTCGTGCGTTACGACGATCATGGTCATGCCACTCCGAGCCAGGTCCTTCATCACGTCGAGTACTTCCCCGACGAGTTCGGGGTCAAGCGCGGACGTCGGCTCATCGAAGAGCATCAACTTTGGTTCCATAGCGAGAGCGCGGGCGATCGCGACGCGTTGTTGCTGGCCGCCCGACAACTGTGTCGGATAGTTCTTCTCTTTACCCTCGAGGCCGACCCGTTCAAGCAACTCTCGAGCGGATTTATTGGCCTGCTTCTCGTCGACACCCTTTACCTTGACTGGTCCAACGGTGATGTTCTCCAGCACATTCAGATTTTGGAAGAGATTGAACCGTTGAAAGACCATCCCAATCTGAGCGCGTTCGTTGCAGATGCGTCGATCAGTGAGTTCGTGGAGTTTGTCGCCGCGGAGTTCGTAGCCCACGAGTTCACCGTCGACGCGCAGTTCGCCGGCGTCATGTTTCTCCAAGTGGTTGATGCACCGCAGGAACGTGCTCTTCCCAGAGCCGGAGGGTCCGATCAAACACGTGACCTCTCCACGCGCCACATTGACATTGATACCCCTGAGAACTTCAATGTCGGCGTAGGACTTATGCACGCCGATTGCCTCGACCATGAGTGCACTCACGATGTCGTTCCGACCTGCACGCCGCGCTTGGTGCGGTATTTGGACGCGATGCCGCGAAGGTCGCGACGAATGCGTTGTATTGGCGTTGGTGGCGGCGTGCGCAGCGCACCTCGCCCGAAGAAACGCTCGAGATAGAACTGACCGATCGACAGGATCGTCGACACGATCAAGTACCACAAACTGGCGAGGATCAGCATCGGCATGATCTGGTACGTCTGGTTATAAATATTCGTGACTGCGCCAAGCAGATCGATCACTGCTATTGCGACGACTAGCGACGTGGTCTTCAACATCGAAATGACTTCGTTCCCGGTCGGCGGAATGATGACCCGCATCGCCTGTGGCAAGACGACGTTTCGAAGAGTCTGACTTCTCGTCATACCCAGTGAGGTCGCTGCTTCAGTCTGTCCTTCGTCAACCGCGATGAGTCCCGAGCGCACGATCTCGGAGAAGTAGGCACCCTCATTGAGCCCCAGAGCGGCGACGGCGGCGTTGAATGGGATGAAGACCGATATCGCATGGAAGTGCACGAGGTAGACGTGGGTGAACGGGATTCCGATTGACAGATAGGGGTAGAGATCACCAATGAACCCCCAAAACAAAATCTGCACGTACACCGGCGTCCCTCGGAACGCCCAGGTATAGGACCAGGCGGCTGCTGATAACAATCGACTGTGTGAAAGGCGCATGATGGCCACCACGATGCCCAACACGATGCCGACGATCATGGCCAACACCGTGAGTTCGAGCGTCACGACGAGCCCCTTCAGAACTTGGCCATTCGTGAAGTAGTGAAAGACCTGGTTCCAACCGAAGCGCCAGTTGTATTTACTGCAGTGCCACGTCCCTTTAGCGAGGGTGCACGAGAGTGGGATCTTCGAAAAAATCGTGTGGACCAGCATGGCTACGAACAGCGCCAAGAGTGCCCAGCCGACCCACCGACTCACATGGCGAACGGGGACGACTTCGACTGCCGCGTCCCCGTTCGTTTCCATAAAGTTAGTTTTTACTACGGCTTAGGAGATTGCTCCATTGAGCACAATTTTCGATGACGTAAGTGCACCTGCGGTGACACCCCACTTCTTCAAGATCGCTCCGTAGGTTCCATTCGCAATCAGAGTCTTGAGCGCTGCTTGCATCGCCACGGCGAGTTGCTTGCCGTTCGAGGTCTTCGGCGTCGCAATGCCGTAGGGAGCAACTTCGATCGCTTGACCGACCAACTTGAAGACGCCCTTGTTCTGCGACACGACGTAACCCGCGACCTGACTGTCAAGGAAGCCAAACGTCGCGGTGCCTGATGAAACGGCCAAGTCGGCCTCGGTCTGGGTTGGGTATGACAGCACGTTCAGTTTCTTCGACGACGAACAGGTCTTCGCGGTCTTTTGCGCGTCCTTCTGTTCGGTCGTGCCGGACTCCACTGCGACGGAGAAGCCACACAGGCTCTTTAGACCAGTGAACTTGGCCGTCGTCGAAACCTTGGCGTACACGCCCTCGCCGGCTTGGAAGTAGTCAACGAAGTTGACCTGCTTCTCACGGCTCTTTTCATCGGTGAACGATGAGTCGCCGACTTGGTACGTACCGGCACCGATGCCGAGGAGGATGCTGTCAAAGGTGACGTTGTGCTCCTTGACGGTGACGCCCAGCGTTTTGGCGATTGCGTACATCAGGTCAACGTCGAAGCCGGTCATGACGCCATTCTTCATCGATTCGTCGGGTGCGTACGTGGCGTCGGTCGCAACCTGCAGGGTCTTTCCTTTGTAGGTCGACGGGACGAGTTTCGCGTCCGCGGCATTGAACTTGCCCGACGTCGAACTGGCTCCGGCGGTCAAGCTGGTGGCCATCATCAAGCCGGCCGCTCCGGCCACGACAAGAACCTGACGGAACCGTAAAGTGCGCTGCATGAAGTCTCCCTGTTTTCCCCGCGCCGCGGTCGGCGTCTGGCCTCCATTGATACCAGAAATATGGACACCAAAACTTGCAGTGCCCCTAAGACGACTCAGTGCTCGAGAACGAGTTCCGCGTCACTCGATGCTCGGACCGTGGGAAGGTAGCGAAATACCACGATCGCCACGACCACGGCGATGCCGCCGCCGACGAGACATGCGCGGTGCAGGCCGTCCATGAAGGCAGCGGTGACCTTGTCGTTGAGGTGAACCTGCATCGCGGGTGGAAAGTGTCTCACCGCTTGCTTCGCCGCCTGCATCGAACCTTGCGCCACGCGAATCTGTGCGGCCGTGAGACCGTGACCGAGGAACGGCGTGAAGGCCCGGCGAATGTCGGGGCCAAAGAGCGACGCGAACACGGAACCGATGATGGCGACGCCCATCGTTCCCCCGAGTTCACGGGTGGTCTCATTGCCGGCGGCTCCCCCACCAATCTGCTCGGGCCCCAGCGTTTCCATCGTGGCCGCCACTGATGGTGCGTTCACCAGCGAGAAGCCCACGGCGAGGATGAGCATCGAACCGATGATGGGCCCGGCGTACGCGGCAGTTGACGAGAGCGTGGACATCCAATAGAGAGCCGCCGCGGTGAAGAGCAGGCCCATCGTGACGACGTAGCGAGTGCCGAGGCGTAGCGCGGCCAGGGCGCCTACAGGCGTGGTCACCATCACCGCAAACGCGAAGGGCAAGGTGTGCACACCGGCCGAGAGAGCCGAGTAGCCCCGGACGAGTTGAAAGTACTGGGTCACGAGAAAAATGAACCCGAAGAGGCAGAAAAAGTTGGTGGCGATGGCCCCGGCGCCGGCAGCGAACGTCCGATTGTTGTACATCCGCACGTCGAGGAGCGGGCCGTCGTGACCGAGCTCGTGCTGGGCGAAGCCGGCCAACAGCATCGTCGCGGCCCCAAAGAGCACCAGTGTGGGCGAAGAGCGCCAGCCCCACGAAGGACCCTCGATGATAGCCAGCACCAGCGCCGTTATTCCCGAGGTGCCAAGGGCCAGACCGAGATAGTCCATTCGACGTCGTCGAGGCGATCTCGACTCGGGCACCACCGATGCAATCGCAACGACACCGACGAGCGCTAAGGGAACATTGACCAAGAAGATCGAGCCGTACCAGTAGTGCGTGATCAGCGCCCCACCGGCAATGGGTCCCAGTGCGATGGCGACGCCGGTCGTCGCGCCCCAGATGCCAAAGGCCTTCGCCCGTTCGCGAGAATCTTCGAAGACCACCGTCAACGTCGAGAGCGTGGCGGGAAAGATGAAGGCCGCCGATGCGCCCATCAGGGCGCGAGCGGTGAGTAACGTCTCCACGTCGTGCGAGAACGACGCAAAGAGCGAGAAGATCGCGAAGGCCACGAGTCCGACTTGCATGACGAATTTGCGACCCCACCGGTCGGACAGTCCTCCGCCCGCGAGGAGCAGTCCCGCGAACGGTAGCGAGTAGCCGTCGACAATCCATTGCAGCGAAGAGTTCGACGCGTGGAGGTCACGTGAGAGGGTCGGGAGCGCGACGTTCACGATGGTGTTGTCAACGACCACCAGAAATACTGCAATACAGAGAACGAACAACACCAACCATCGGCGTTCGCGAGAAAACGTCGGCACATACCCCCCAGAGTGGCTTCGTTTTATATTACTTATCCAGTGTCGATTCGGTGATACGGAACAGGTTCGACCTTACCTAACGTTGCGTCCGCGCCACAGTATTACCTCGGCCGTCGTCAACGTGCGAACGATCGCACTGAACGACTACGTCGGCGCGTTCGCGACCGCAAACTCCTTGAAGCCGGTCGGCCAACGGCCCGGTCGACTCGGTCGAAGCAGCATGTCAGTCATGTCGCGTCGAAGGTGTTCTTGACGCCAGACCAATTGTTCTTGTGCCGCGCGCATGACCCGATCGCTGTCGCGGCATTCAGTGCGCCACGTGGGATCGGCGATGAGGTCGAAGCACTTGAACGAACCGTCCGCGAACTGCACGTACCCGAGATCGTCACTCACTGACGCGGCCAAGTTCGCGAGCGAAAGCGAACGATCCTTCGGCCACGGTGTCGTGGCACCACGAATGAAGTACGTGCGAAAGTCCCATTCGTAGTGCGCGGCACTTCGCCAAGGAACGTCCTCGCCGCTCAGCAGCGCCGACAGTGAACGCCCGTCGCACTGCGGCGGTTCGTCAACGCCCATCACGTCGGCGAGTGTGGGCAGCAGATCGATGTTTTCGGTAAAGTCGCTCACTGCACGTCCGGCGTTCTGTGAATGTGGGTCGCGCCAGAGTCCGATCACGTGGTAGCTCTGGGGGAAGAAACCGAGCTTGTCCTTCAGCCCATGGTCACCGAGTTGATCCCCGTGGTCCGCAGTAATCACGACGAGCGTGTCCTCCCACTCGCCTCGATCTTCGATGTGGCGTACCACGCGTGCCAACTGGGAGTCGACCTCACTGATCATCCCGTAGTACTGGGCACGAAGGGCGCGCATCGCATCGGGGTCGGTCGGGGCGGCGCTCCCCTCCACGTTCAGCGCGGCGTCATGGACCCAGTGTCGATCCTCCTGTCCCACGGGCGAAATCGGCATCGCCATGTCGGCGGGGTCGTACATGTGCGAGAACTCCCCCGCCGCCGCGTACGGCGGGTGCGGACGCAGGTAACTGAGGTGCGCGAACCAACCGCTGTCCTGTTGGTCGAGCCACTCCACGAAGCGCGTCGTGAGAAAGCCACTCAGTGAATGCTCGGCGGGACGATCAGGTTCAGTGCGACATGCCGTTAACCAGCCATTCGGGACGTCGTAGCCGTTCGAGCGAAGGTACTGAATCCATCCGGCCTGACTCTCGGGCAGGTAGAGCCCAACGGAGAAGCCGGGCAGAACACCGTCGTAGTTGTCGAGGCGCGGATCGTCGTAGCCCTCCGCCCGATTCGGGTCGACGCCTTGATCCGTGTAGCCAAAGAGTGTCGGGTCGTACCCCGCGCGTCGCGCGACCAAAGAGATGTTGTCAAAGTGCGCGGACAGCGGCGTCCCGTTGGCAACCACCCGATTGTTCATCTGATAGGTCCCGGTGTAGATCGCGGCTCGACCGGGCGAACACGGTGCCGCCTGGCTGTAGTGCTTGGTGAGACGGACGCCTTCGCGGGCGATGCGGTCAATCGTCGGAGTGCGCACGAGCGGGTGCCCGGCCGCGGCGTACGAATCACCACGAAACTGATCGAGGGTGATGAAGAGAACGTTCACGAGGAGGCGATTTCGACGTAGCGATGCATATGCGCGCCGAGGTCATCGATGATCTCGAGCGTCTCTGGCACCGTCACCGGGAGGCGCAGGAATCCGTGGATCATGCCTTCGGCTTCGAGCAACTCCACATTCACGCCGAAGTGCTCGAGCAGACCGGCGTACGCCACGGCCTCGTCACGAAGTGGATCACACTGCGCGACGACGACAATGGCGGGCGGAGCGCCCGTGAGGTCTTCAAACATCAAAGGACTCACTCGCGGATCGGAGTGATCGCGCCACTCACCGAGGTAGAGCTCGTAGTCGTAGCGCAAGTGGTCGACATCGAGCACGTGGCCAACGCCATACGTGTGCACCGAATTCGTGAAGAGCTCCGGACCGAGGGTGGGATAGATGACAACCTGTGCGGCAATGCCGAGATCCTCGCGGCGAGTGAGAGCACAGGCAACCGTCATCAGCGTGGCGCCCGCGGAGTCGCCCATCACAATCACTTTGGCGCGGGGATCGTCGAATTCGTCAATGTGAGTGGAGACGTAACGCATCGATTCGATGGCGTCGTCGATTCCCGCCGGAAAGGGATACTCCGGGGCCAGTCGGTAATCGACCGAGAGGAATCGCATCCTGGTGTCGGTGGCGAGTCGTCGACACAGTGCATCGTGGGTGTCGAGGTCGCCCACCACGAATCCTCCGCCGTGGAAGTACACCACCAGGGCCTTGCTCTCGTCGTCGACNNGTCACGTACCGAATCCATTTGTTCTACGTTGCCGCGATTGGCGAGTGACAGTTCTCGATACGCCAGACGCCGTTCCTCGGCAGTTCGCGACGATGGGTGCGCGACGGGCTGCTCGCGTAGGGCGCGAACGTACGGCTCGATCGCGGGATGAACCTTGGCAACCTCCATCGCTAGAGACTAGGCACAACACGGCGCAACTGTCCGCGCGCCGCTCCAAGCGATGCTCAGCCGGTCAGATGCCCCAACGGTCCCATCGTCGTTCGACCTTTGCGAGTTCGTCGAGCCAGCCATCCTTGGCGTCTTTGCGCACTTCCTCGTGCGCCCTGATGATGGCGCGCAGGGGCTGCTTCAGTCGCGGCTCCGCAACCACGAGCGCTCGAAGCCACGCTGACGCCACGGCTTCATCATGAACGACGCCGAGATGGGTTTGCGCCAGTGTGGCGGCGCGGGCCACTTTCAGCGCTTGCTTGGTGTCGACGAGGCCGACCACCTCGCAGGCGCACTGCAGTCGTTTGAGTTCGATGCGCACCCGATGAAGATGTTCATTTGACGGATCGATTCGCGCCTTGCGACGAAGTTTCTTCACCCGTCCCCACGTCCGACGCACTTCGTGGTGCAGGGCCTCCAGCGCATGGCCCGGAAGTTCCTCAGCGAACTGCGCCGTCGTGGCGATCGTTGCGATGTCGTCGACGAGGCAGGCGTAGCGCTTCGTGGATTTCTCGATCGCAATTCGGTCGTGGGCGACTTCCTCTTGGCGATCGAGTCGGCTCGATACCAGAGTTTGAATTCGGTCGTCTTCGATGAGCCAGAGTGTCTTCGCGATTGAATCGCGTAAAACGTCTAGGTCGCGGACCTCTCCCAGAATGGCGGCATACCACGAGAGCTCGGTCGCCAATGGAGAGGACCATTCAGGTTCGAAGAGCTCGCTGAACGTGCGAAGCGTCGAGCGAAGTCGTCGGATGCTGACCCTGGCTTGGTGAACCTGCTCGATGGTCGAATCACGGCGCCGGGGCTCTCGTCGAGGCAGAGTGAATGTGACGTTGGCCTTTGCGACCTCGAGCAACTTGTACGACTCCTGCACCGAGAGGTCGTTGAGCAGGAAGTTCCTCGCGAACTGATCGAGCACATCGGAAAGGACCTCCCCGGCCGTCGCATACGAGCGTTCGAGGGAACTCGACGGAGCCGCGAGGACGCCATCAACGGTGGGCTCAACCCACGTGGCGCGACGGCCAGGTGGCTGCTCGAGCTCTTCAAGCACGTCGCCTCCCTCCACGACGGTCCAGGAATCGTCCGTCGCTCCGTCGACAAACCGACTTTCGATTCGCGGCACGTCCACTTGCGACAATGGTTGCTCGCAGCCCTAAAGACTGCAGTCTACGGCCGAAGTGGCGGACGTGAATTGGGCGTCTGTCTTCGAGCGCTCGGCTCGCTCTAGTTCGTCGGGATTGACCGAGACTGAGCCGCGTGATTGGGGTATCGGCGCCAAGGCGCAATGTGATGCGGAACGATGGAGCGGACGACCGGGCTCGAACCGGCGACCTCGACCTTGGCAAGGTCGCGCTCTACCAACTGAGCTACGTCCGCGTGAACGTACATATTAGCCCACGCATCGTCGGCCAACCCACGTCAGTGAGTGGATTCCATCAGTATCGATGCCTCGTCAAGTATGTAGTCACGAAGCGCTGCGAGGTCAGGCACGGTTTCCGCGCTCCCCAGGAGGCCGAACTCCAGGTTCTGTTCGAAACCGAGCACCGTGACGTTGAGGGAGATCGGACCGAGAAGTGGCCCAACGGGCGCCGCCGACACGACCCGATGACCACTGAGCCACAGAGGAATCGGTGGTCCCGGCACCGAAGAGACCATCAAGTTGGCCATAGGCGGAAGGAGATCGAAGAGCCCGAACGCTGATGTCAGCTTGCCGCCCAGTGACAAGGCCATTGGCCCGAGCAATCGTGGCATGTCCTGGAACATCTGCGCGCGACTCAGGCGCTGGACGCCCACGGTCTTCGCGGAGTCCTTGGCAATCGCCATCAATCGCTCAACGGGGTCGACGATGTCGGCGTGGAGCGCCACCAGCATTCCTGAGATCTGATTGCCCAATTCGGCGACGTCGCCCTCTCCACGGACATTGATTGGCACGAAGGCAATCAAGTCGCGTCTCAGCTCCTCGCCGCGGTCAATGAGCAGTCGACGAAGCGCGCCGCTCGTGGTCGCCATCACGAAGTCCGTCACCGACGCCCCGTGACTCTTCGCCGCGCGCTTCGCGTCGGCCAGCGGTACGCGGGTGCGGTGGTACACCTTCTCGACACCCGCCGCAGCGTTCAGCGACGTTCGCCGCGCCTCGAAGATCGAGGGCTGATCAGGTGTTGAGCGCTTCCTTCCTCGAACGAGCGCGACCTGGACCACGGCACGAAGAATCGACACCAGGCGCACGAACCAAGACGTGAAGGCGTCCACCACGAGTCCGGGCCGTTCGCGTAGTCGACGAAGTCCGTCGCGCACTAGTCCGAATGACGTTTCAATCGACCTCTCATCTTCGCTGGATTCGACCTTGTGAGCCGGAGGTCGGACCTCGGGCGAAATGTCGAAGAGGCTGGCGAAGGTTTCTGCACCCGAGACGCCATCGGCCAGCGAATGATGGACCTTCAACGCCGCGGCGGCGCGCCCGTCGTGCAATCCCTCGATGATGAGCAGTTGCCAGCGAGGACGCGTCGGTACCAGTGGTCGTGAGAGGAAATCGGAGATTACCTCGTCGAACTGGTCGGGCGAACCGGGGCTCGGCAACGCCACCCGCGACACGTGTCGATTGAGATCAAAACGCTGGTCGGGCACCAGCACGGGCCACATGATGTCAAAGGGTGCTCGGACAATTCGCTGCGTCAGCACCGGTATCTCATGGATACGCTCAGCGACGTTGCGTCGAATGAGTTCGAAGCGCTCCTTCGGATCGGCCACGTCACCAAAATCGAGTTCAATCACGGCGCCGATGTTCATTGCCGAGCCCGGCACTTCCAACAAGACAAAGGCGCTATCAAGTGGTCCGAGTCGTCGCGTCATCGACCGCTGCTCCCGAAGCCTCCCGCGCCGCGCTGCGCTGCCGGCAGTTCCTCAACCGTTCGAAAGTGTGCAGGAGGTACGGGCAAGACCACCAACTGTGCGATGCGGTCGCCCTTATGAACTTCGTAGTCCGTGGTGGGATCGAGGTTGACGAGCGCGATCATCACCTCGCCGCGGTACCCCGCATCAATGAGTCCCGGCGAGTTGATGCAGGTCACACCATGCTTCGCGGCCAGTCCGCTTCGAGGCAAGACAAGGCCACCGTGGCCTTCGGGAATCGCCACGGCGAAACCAGTCGGGACCACGGCCCGACCTCCCCCGGCTCGTAAAACGCAGGACTCGACGGCCACCAAGTCACATCCCGCATCGCCTTCATTCGCGTAGGAGGGAATTGTTGCATCGGGATGCAACACCTTGACCTGGATTTCCATAGGCCGAGGCTACCGCCAGCGATGACGAAGTCACGTGGAGCATTCAGTAAGGTCAACACGTGCTGGTGTGGATGGATCTGGAGATGACGGGCCTAGAGCCACTGCGTCACGTCATCATTGAAATCGCGACGTTGATCACTGATGACAACCTCGTGGTCATTGCGGAAGGACCCGACCTCGTGATCCACGCGTCGCCCGAACAGATGAAGGAGATGGGCGACTTCGTGACCGAGATGCACACCAAGTCTGGGTTAATCGATGCGGTCAACGCCTCAACGGTGACGACCCAAGAGGCGGAGGCGCAGACCCTCGCCTTTTTGAAGGGACACATCGCCGAAGCGCGCACAATTCCACTCTGCGGCAACTCCATTGGCACGGATCGACGATTCCTCCAGGAGTACATGCCCACGCTCGAAGAGTTCTTTCATTATCGCAACGTTGACGTCTCCACGTTGAAGGAACTAGCACGTCGCTGGTACCCCGAAGTCTTGGACGCGTTGCCCGAGAAGGCGACCGCCCACCGCGCACTCGACGACATCCTTGAGTCGATCGCGGAACTGGCCCACTATCGCGACACGCTGTTTCTGCCGGCGACCAGCACCAAGTAATCTCGCCACCATGAGCGACGCGCCTCTCTCGATCGCGGAGGCGAACATCCAAATGATGGCGCCGGGCCAAATGTTTGAAACCGAGCGCACGTCCATCAACGGCGTTGCCATGACCATTTGGAAGCACGCGCCGGCGAACCTCCGTCAGATTCTCGACCTCTCACTCTCGCACGCGGATCGCGACTTTCTCGTTTACGAGGGTCAGCGTTTCACCTTCGACGAGCACTACCGCACCGCGTCAACGCTCGCCGAACGATTGCGTGACGCAGGCGTGAAGAAGGGTGACCGCGTTGCCATTGCCTCACGCAACCTCCCCCAATGGATCATCGCGTTCTGGGGCACCATCATCACCGGTGCGGTCGCCGTGCCAATCAACGCGTGGTGGACACCCGAAGAGCTGCAGTACGGCCTCAACGACTCGGGGTCTTCGGTCCTGTTCGTCGACGAGGAACGTCTCGAGCGCGTTCGCTCGCAGTTCGCCGATCTTGAGGACCTCATGACGGTCATCGTCATCAGTGAAGATCCGACCCGTCCCGCGAAGCTCGGCGCGAGCCACGATCGAATCCGCATCATCGACTTCAATGAATTCCTAGGGACCGTCGATCCGGGAGCCACGCCGCCCGATGTCGTGATCGAGCCCGAGGATGACGCGACGATGTTTTACACGTCGGGCACGACCGGGCACCCCAAGGGTGCGGTCGGTACGCACCGGAACGCCGTCACGAATCTGATGAATCTCTTCTTCGTCGGCCAACGAATGACGCTGCGCTTTGGCGTTGGGAATCTCGACGACAAGGGCGAGAGCCTCCCCAGCGCCGGCCTGTTGAGCGTCCCACTCTTTCACGCGACGGGGTGCCTCGCCTCGATGATCACGGCGACCGCCGCCGGCGGAAAGCTCGTCATGATGCACCATTTCGACGCCGGGCAGGCGCTCGCCTTGATTGAATCGGAGCGACTCACGACATTCGGTGGCGTGCCGACCATTGCAATGCAAATTCTTGACCACCCCGATTTCAAAAAATTTGACACGTCAAGCGTCAAGTCCGTCTCCTACGGCGGCGCGCCCGCGCCACCGGAGCTCGTCAAGCGAATCCGCGCGGCCTTCCCCGGTGGTCAGGCCGGCAACGGCTACGGACTCACCGAGACGTCCGCCGCGGTCTGTCTGAACGGTGGCCCGGACTACGCCGACAGGCCTGAGAGCTGTGGTCCGCCAGTCCCGGTGGCAGAGATTGCGATCGTGCCCGAAGACTTCGATGGCGATGAGCCGTCGTCCGATCTCCCCTCCGGCCCCGACGTCGTCGGCGAACTCTGGGTCAAAGGACCGAACGTCGTTCGCGGCTACTGGAACAAACCCGAAGCGACCGCGAAGTCGTTTTCCAAGGGATGGCTACACACCGGCGACATTGCGCGCATCGATGACGAGGGCTTCGTCTATATCGTCGATCGGGCCAAGGACATGATCATTCGTGGTGGCGAGAATGTCTACTCAGTGATCGTCGAGGCCGCGATCTTCGAGCACGCCGACGTGGCCGACTGCGCCGTCGTTGGACTTCCCCACGCGACGCTGGGTGAAGAGGTCGCGGCCGTCATCGTGCTGCGTCCGGGACGGGTCATTGAAGCGGAGGGGATTATGCGTCACGTGGCGACACACCTGGCGCGTTTCGAAGTGCCGACAAGGATCTTTTTTCGCTCCGACCCGCTCCCACGAAATCCGCAAGGCAAGGTTCTAAAACGTGACCTGCGAAACTCGTTAGTCGAACAGATGGAACGCTCGAACTAAACGAGCAGCTGATCGATGGCGCGAAAGGTGTCGTCGTCGAGGGTCACGGTGGCGGCGGCGCAGTTCTCTTCGACGTGAGCCAACTTCGACGTGCCGGGAATCGGCATCATCACCGGCGAGCGATGCAAGAGCCACGCCAGCGTCAGTTGACCGACCGTCACGTCGCGTTCGCGCGCCAACGTATCGAGTGGACCGCCCGCTCTGGCGAGGTCGCCGGCCGCGACGGGATACCACGGAATGAAGCCAATGCCTTCGCGTTCGCAGTACTCGAGGACCCCCTCACTTTTACGATTCGTCAGGTTGTAAAGGTTTTGCACGGTCGCAATCGGCACAATCGCCCGAGCCTTGACAATCTCTTCGACGCTCACTTCCGAAAGTCCAACCGCCTGCACCTTGCCCACGTCGAGGAGATTCTTCAACATGCCGAACTGTTCTTCCGCGGGAACTTTCGGGTCGATTCGGTGCAGTTGGAAAAGGTCGAGCGACTCCTGACCGAGTCGCCGCAACGACATCTCGCACTCCTGATGGAGGTACTCGGGGCGTCCGCACTCGGTCCAGGCATTGGGGCCGGTCCGCACGAAACCGGCCTTCGTGGCGATCTTCACCGATCCGTAGGGATGCAACGCTTCGAAGATGAGCTCTTCGGAGACGTAGGGACCGTACGAGTCAGCGGTGTCGATGAAGTCCACGCCCAACTCAACGGCTCGACGTAGTACCGCAAGACACTGCTCGCGGTCATCGGGGTATCCCCAAATACCGTCACCAGTGATCCGCATTGCGCCGTAGCCGAGCCGCTGGACTGTCTGGTTCGCGTAACTGAAGGTCTTGGAATACGACGTCGAATTGTCCATACGCGTCACCCTAGAGGTCGATGCGCATGATGCGACCACCGCGAGGGTGGCCGCATCATGCGCAAAACGCGGGGCTATTTGTTGGGCTGCGGGGTGAAGCGCAGGTAGTCCTTCACCTTACGGAAGCCCTTGGGGAACTTCTCCTTGGCGTCATCGTCGTTCACTGAGTTGGCAATGATGACATCATCGCCGTCCTTCCAGTTGGCCGGCGTCGCCACCGGGAACTTGGCGGAGAGCTGTAGTGAGTCGAGGACGCGCACAATCTCGTCCACGTTGCGACCGGTTGCCGCCGGGTAGGTCAAGGTGAGCTTGACCTTCTTGTTCGGGTCGATAATGAAGACGCTGCGCACGGTCATCGTGTCGCTGGCGTTGGGGTGGATCATGTCGTAGAGGTCCGCGACACGGTGCGTCTCGTCACCGATGATCGGAAAGTTGAGCTCTGAGCCCTGGGTCTCGCCAATGTCACTCTTCCAGCGCTGATGCGATTCAACGTCGTCCACTGAGACGGCGATCAACTTCGTGTTGCGCTTGTCGAAGTCGGCCTTGCGTGCGGCGAAGGCGCCTAACTCCGTCGTGCACACTGGTGTGAAGTCCTTGGGGTGCGAAAAGAGGATGCCCCAACCGTCGCCGAGCCACTCGTGAAAGCTGATTGGACCTTCGGTGGTCTCCGCCGTGAAGTCTGGAGCCTCGTCGCCGAGTCGAATCGCCATGTCATTCTCCTTGCCTGCAAGTTGCCAGTCCCTTGACTGAACAGGCCAACCCTAGTGGTTGACGAACAATTGTTGTCAAATTCTCTCGGGTTTGTAGGAAATTGGAACGAACCGTGCGCGTGGGCTGTGAGACTGGTGCGATGAGCGATCCCACGGCACCGGTCGTCGCGGCGTTCGACCTCGACGGGACGTTGACCGAGGGCGGGAGTGTTTATCACTGGTTGGCCAACATCGCGGGGAAGGGCCGTGCGCGACGGGCGGCCTTCAGTCTTCTCGTGCCCCTCACCGTGGGTGCCATTCGCTCGAGCCGTTGGGCCGACAGCGCCAAGGAGCGGCTCTTCAAGAAACTGCTCGCCGGCACCGACCTCGCTGACGTGGCCGCGGCCTCGCGACCCTTCGCGCTCGACCACCTCGAGCACCAGGGACGTGCTCCCCTGCTGGCGCGTCTGCAATGGCACCTTGACCAGGGTCACGACGTCGTCATCGTGTCCGCGTCACCGCAAATCTATGTCGACGTGTTGACCGAAGCGATGCACGCAACCGGCGGCCTTGGCACGCGCCTGGCCGTCGACCCGCGTGGGCGACTCACGGGTGGCTACCTCGGAAAGAACTGTCGAGGCACCGAGAAGATGCGCCGGCTCGACGAATGGATTGCCCGGCGCGACTACGACACGCCCCCGGTCATCTACGCCTACGGGAACTCACGAGGCGACCGTCGAATGCTCAGCGGCGCCACGTATCCGTTCAACGTCGGCAGGCTCGGTTCGTTGGGCTCACTGCGCCGCTTCGCGCGTTTAAGAGTCGACCAGGAGCGTTAGTCCTTCACTGTTGACGAATGGAGGCGCCGAGTTCGACGAGTCCCCCTTCGCGGCCGTCGTACGTCACTTGAATTGACGCAGCCTGTTCGCGCCACGCGATGACGGTGTTGCCCCGCGGATTGACGATGCCCACGTTGACGTCGTAGATTCCGTCGAGGAGCGGGATCTGCGGCAGGTCCACGCCCACGACGTTTTGCCCGGGCGTCAAGTTGACCGGCGAGCCCTTGGCGTCGCTTCGGCTGACCAGGAGTCCCTTACGCGTGAATATCTCTAAGACGAAGTTGCCGCTGTAGGCGCTCTGGGACGTGATGTTCACGTCGAAGTGCATACCGGCGCCACTTCGAACGTGGAACGCCCCCGACGGCGTGGTCACCGAGTCGATCGATATCGACGCGAGCAAACCGCTGCGGTCGTGCTCCTGGGCGCTGCCCATCAGGTGCTCACGGAAGATACGCAGCGATTCGTGCGTCGGTCCATCGGCGATCATGTGGCCGCCGTCGAGCACGATGGCGCGGTCACAGATCGCGCGAACCTGGTCGGCGTTGTGCGTCACGAAGAGGATGGAACGACCCTCATCCTGGAAGGTGCGAATGCGGTCAATGCATTTGGCCTGGAAACGCTCGTCACCCACGGCGAGCACTTCGTCGACGACCAATATGTCGGGATCGACATTCACCGCGACGGCGAAAGCCAGTCGCACGTACATGCCACTCGAATAGAACTTCACCTGCGTATCAATGAACTGTTCGATCTCGCTGAAGTCCACGACGCTGTCAAAGATGCCGTCGACCATCTTCTTGGAGAATCCAAGCATCGCGCCGTACAGGTAGACGTTGTCGCGACCGGAGAGTTCGGGTTGGAATCCGGCGCCGAGCTCGAGCAGGGCGGCGAGGCTCCCGCGGATGTGAATCTGACCCGACGTTGGCTGCAGGACACCGCAGATGCATTTCAGCAACGTCGACTTCCCCGACCCATTGTGCCCGACGAGCCCGACTGTTTCATTGGTGTCAACCGTGAAATTGATGTCGGCGAGCGCATCGAAGACTTCGGTCGATCCGGAACGCGGATGGAGCATCCGCTCCTTCAAGGACTGGTGGCGCTCGTGATGGATCTTGAACGTCTTGGCGATCCCCTCGACTTTGATGACGGTGGCCACTACAACTCCGACTCGAAGTTGCCCTGAAGGCGCCCGAAGATGACCTCAGCGAAAAGGAAGAGAACGATCATGATGCCGAGGAGGGCGATGTCGAGATAGAAGTACGTGGACATCGGCCACGAGGGCAGCACGTTGATGAGAGGGAAGACGTGGCCTCCAACGACCGTCGGCACCGTTGAGTGCACCACCGTCGATACGTAAAAGGTCCGCTGGAAGGTGAGCATGATGAGCGTGATCGGATTCAAGAAGTAGAGCCACGCCAGTCCGTGGGCGTGCAATTGGGGCGCGATGGAGTGCTCGTAGGAGTAGACGATTGGCGACATGAAGAACCACAGTTGGAGGATGATGAGAATGAAATGCTCCATGTCGCGCATGTAGACGGTGATCGCCGACATGACAATGGCGAGCGCGGCCGTGAAGAGATACAACGCCAGGAAGGCAATCGGTAACAGCCAGAAGTACGCGTAGTCGGGCGAATGACCGACGACCAACAGGTAGAGCCCAAAGACGCAGACCTGAATGAAGAAGTAGAACGTCGCGGCGCCCACGTTGGCGAGCGCGAGGATCTCGCGGGGAAATGAGACCTTCTTCACCAGTCCCGAACGAACGACAATGACGCCCGTCGCCGTGCTGAGCGACGTATTGAACATGTTCCACACGATCATGCCGGCAAAGAGGTACACCACGAAGTTCGGGATGCCGTTTTTGAGGAACTTGGCGAAGACCAACCAGTAGATCGCCAAGAACAGCGTCGGCGTCAACATCGACCAGACGATGCCCAGCGCGGAGTTCTTGTACTTGATGCGAATGTCGGAGCGGATCAGGCTCGAGAGAAGCTCGCGTCGGTTCCAGAGGTTTCGAAGGCGCGTGATGAGACTGTCACGAGCACTCACGATGCGAAAGGCGTCGTCCTCTAGGGAGCGTCGTTCGACTCGCACCGACGAGCCATCGCTCACTAGGCGCCTTTATGAAGCGCCGAATGCTCGATTACGGCGTCGATGAATCCGTACTCCAACGCCTCTTGTGCGGTGAACCAGCGATTGCGGTCCGAGTCGGCCACGATCTGCTCGACCGACTTGCCGGTGTGAAAGGCAATGCGCTCGGCCAACTGACGCTTCATAAAGCCAATCTGCTCGGCCTGGATCGCGATATCCGACGCCTGACCCTGCATGCCACCCATCAGGGGCTGGTGCATCAAAATACGACTGCTGGGCAGCGAGAAGCGTTTCCCATTCGCACCCGAACAGAGCAGGAACTGTCCCATGGACGCGGCCATGCCAATGCAAATCGTGCGCACATCAGCGCTGACGTACTGCATCGTGTCGTAGATCGCGAGACCGTCAGTCACGGAGCCACCAGGAGAGTTGATGTAGAGGCTGATATCGCGGGCGTTGTCCTCGGCGTCGAGGAGGAGGAGCTCGGCGCAGATGCGGTTGGCTGACTCGTCGTTCACTTCGGAGCCCAGAAAAACAATGCGCTCACGAAGGAGTCGCTGATTGAGGTCGTTCGAGCCGAATCCATCGGTCCTATTTAAGGTATTCATGCGACCAACTCTAATGGCCGGTTCAACGAATACCTCGATGGACGACGTAGAATGGTCACTCTTGCGGGCGTGGCGGAATTGGCAGACGCGCTGGTTTTAGGTACCAGTTCTTCGGAGTGTGGGTTCGAGTCCCTCCGCCCGCACTCGCATTTCGATACGTGACGGTTCGCTAAAGACATCATCTGCTAGCATGGGTTGGCTGTTTCGCCGCATCTCGCGGTGGAGACCGATTCGACTGTAAAACCTCGAGTTGGGCTCATCTCAACTTGTAGGAGTTATATGTCTGTGTCCTTCGCCGCGCTCGGCGTGCCCGCCAATCTGGTCGAGCACCTTAAACAACGCGGCATTACCGAAGCCTTCCCGATCCAAGAGGCCTCTATTCCCGACGCCCTCGCCGGTCGTGACGTTGTTGGAAAGGCCGTCACCGGTTCGGGCAAGACTCTCGCCTTCGGCCTCCCCCTCATGGCGCGCCTCACGAAGGCCCGCCCCCGCAAGCCGGTGGCGCTCGTCCTCGTGCCCACGCGCGAACTGGCCGCCCAAGTCCAAAAAGAGATCGCCCAGCTGACCGACGACCGTGGTCGACGCGTCATCTGCATCTACGGCGGTACGTCCTACAACGTCGCTCGTAAGGCCCTTAACTTTGGTGTTGACGTGGTCGTCGCCTGCCCCGGTCGTCTCGAAGACATGCTCGAACAGGGCGCGCTCGACCTCTCGTCGGTCACAACTGTCGTCGTCGACGAAGCCGACCGCATGGCCGACATGGGCTTCCTCCCCTGCGTGCGACGCATCATTGGTGCGACCAATCGCGATCGCCACGTGATGCTTTTCTCAGCCACTATGGGTCCCGACGTCAAGTCACTCGTCAAAGAGTTCACGCACGACGCAGCCGTCCACGACGTCGTGGGCGACGAAGCACCCAGTGACGTGGACCACTACTTCTGGAAGGTCCCTCGTGACCAGCGTCCCCAGTTCACCGCTGACATCGTCGAAGAGTACGAGCGCGCACTGGTCTTCACCCGCACCAAGCACGGTGCCGACCGCCTAGCGCGCCAACTCGAAGAGCGCGGCATTTCCGCGGTGCCCCTGCACGGTGACCGGACCCAGGCCCAGCGCGAACGCGCGCTGCGTAGCGTCAAGAATGGTCAGATCCAGGTGCTCGTGGCGACCGACGTCGCGGCGCGCGGCATCCACATTGAACTGCTGCCCGTCGTCATTCACTACGATCCGCCGGCGCAGGCAACCGACTACCTGCACCGCTCCGGTCGTACCGGTCGCGCGGGCGCAACCGGCGCCGTCATCTCCCTCGTGGGTGAGGACGTCATCGGTCAGGTCCGTCGACTGCAGAAGGCACTCGGCATTAGCGCGTCCATTGAGGCGCGTGAAGACGCGCAACCGATTCGCCTGGGCGCCGTTGACGACACGGTCGCCGCAGAGCGCCTCGACGATCGCGGTGGCAAGGGTCGTTCCGAGCGTTCGACGCCTCGTGACCACGACCGTGGCCCACGAGGCTTCGAGCGCGCACCACGTGAGCGTTCGTTCAGCGATCGTGCTCGTGGCGAGCGACCGTCATCCGAGCGTGGACCACGTACGCCGCGCTCATTTTCCGATCGTCCCGAGCGCAGCGATCGTGCTCCGCGTACCTTCACCGAGCGTCCTGATCGAAGCGATCGTGCACCGCGTCCCGAACGCGCCAACAGTGACCGCGTCGAGCGTTCACCACGCAATGAGCGGGTCTTTACGGACCGTGCTCCTCGTCCTGAGCGATCGGGTGCGCGTGACACGCACTTCACCAAGGGCGGTTCATCGGCCCGTGGCAGCGAAGCCATCGTGAGCTTCTTCAATGACTCCAAAGGCTTCGGCTTCGCGAGCGACGACAAGGGCGACGACCTCTTTATTCACTTCTCGAACATCGTGGGCGACGGTTTCAAGTCACTCGCGCAAGGTCAAAAGATCACCTTCGAAGAGGCGAATGGCCCCAAGGGTCGCGAAGCGCGCAACGTGCGCGTGGTGAGCGGTGGACGCGAGCGTCGCCGCTAACATTTCGATTCATGTCTGAAAAGCCACTCGTAGATCCACACCTCGGCCCCGCGCCCGACGACCTCCTCATTGAGGATCTCGTCGTGGGCACGGGTGAAGAGGCCAAGACCGGACAGAGTGCCGTCGTGCACTACGTGGGCGTCGGGGTCTCCAGTGGCGAGGAGTTCGACGCCTCATGGAATCGTGGCGAACCGTTCGTCTTCTCGTTGGGCGAGGGTTACGTTATCCAAGGATGGGATCGCGGCGTCGTGGGTATGAAGGTCGGCGGTCGACGTCGCCTCGTGATTCCCGCGCACCTCGGTTACGGCGATCGTGGCGCCGGTGGGGTCATTGCTCCCGGCGAGACCTTGATCTTTGTGGTCGACCTGCTCGAACTTCGTTAACTAAACGGATTCGACGTGGCGTCGATCGCCACCATGCGCTGGTAGTCGCCGTAGCGCTCACAGCAGATCTCCGCCACCAGACGCAGGCGGTCATTGGGGTCACTCAGGCTCAGCACCTTGAACTGGTCGAGTGTCGACATTGGCGTCATCGAGCACAACTGCCAGCTGCGGACCCACGGATTCACATCCATATCGCAGTTGGATTGAAGGCATTCGTCAGCGAAAAGCTCACTCTGGAGGGCTCGGATGGCACGAACGGCCGATTCCGTCGACTTGAGTAACCCAGTCGTCACGTCCTCCTCGTCGCAGCACCGCTCTTTCACGACCGCTCGCGGATAGGGCGCGTCATCGAGCCACGACAGGATCTCGAAACACTCAATCCCCTCGGCCATTAACAGCGTCTGGCCGTTGGGCAGCGACTGCGCGCCCAAAATGTGCATCAGCGTGCCCACCGACGATCGCTCGTCGTGGCCACCGACGTCAGAGCCGCGAGCGATGAGACATGTGCCAAAGCGCTGATTGATTTCGACGTCGCTCAACATCGCGTGATAACGCGGTTCAAAGATGCACAGACCGACGACCTGATGCGGGAAGATGACCATGCCCAAAGGAAACATGGGGAGCCCTTGGTCATTCATATGTCCACCCTAAAGGTGAACGTCAGGTGAACTGACTTCTGACTCGGCGAGTTTTTTTGCGAGTGCACGAAGCGCCAACGAGCGGTGTGACAGCGCATTCTTCTCGTCCGCGCTCAACTCAGCGAGGGTGCGTCCACCCGACGCGGCGGGTACAAACACCGGGTCGTATCCAAAGCCCTGATCACCGGCGCGAGCGAGCGCAATCGTGCCCTCGAGCACGCCCTCGACGCAGACGTCCATCGCGTCGGGGTAGGCAATTGCGATCACGGTTCGAAAGCGCGCCGTCCGCGCCGGCGCCTCGACGCCGTCGAGGGCCGAGAGCAGTTTCGTGACGTTCTGTTCGTAGGTCGCTCCATCGCCCGCGTAACGCGCGCTGTGCACGCCCGGGCGACCGTCCAGCGCGTCGACGAAGAGTCCCGTGTCGTCAGCGATCGCCGGCGTGCCTGTCGCGTCAACCAACGCCTTTGCCTTGAGCACTGCATTCGCTTCCAGCGTCTCCCCCGTCTCATCGACGTCGGGAACGTCGCTCGGACGGTCCAACAAGGTAAAGCCCAAGGGTTCGAGGACGGCGCGAATCTCTTCGGTCTTGTGGGGGTTCGCCGTGGCGAGGACGAACTCGCTCATTAAGGGCGCGGCGGCGCGTCCGTGGCGAGCACCTGGCGCTGCGCCACGTGAATCGCCGTAATGCCATCGGCCGCGAGGTCGAGGAGCTGGTCGAGTTCCTCACGCGAGAACGCCTCCTGCTCGGCCGTCCCTTGGACTTCAACGAATTGACCGGCGCCGGTCATCACGACGTTCATGTCGGTCTCGGCCCTCGAGTCTTCTTCGTAGGGCAGGTCGAGCATTGGCACACCGTCGATGATGCCCACCGAGACGGCGGCCACCAGGTCGCTCAACGCGTGCTCCTTCAACGTTCCCTTCTGCACGAGTCGAGTGATCGCGTCGTGCAGGGCCACGTACCCTCCACAGATCGACGCCGTTCGCGTGCCGCCGTCGGCCTGGAGCACGTCGCAGTCGACGGTGATCTGAACATCGGGGAGGAGTTCGAGTCTCGTCACGGTGCGAAGCGAGCGCCCGATGAGGCGCTGGATCTCCTGGGTGCGGCCGGACTGTTTACCCCTGGACGCTTCGCGATTGGCCCGGTCCGGCGTTGAGCCCGGCAGCATGGAATATTCGGCGGTCACCCATCCCTTACCGGAACCGCGCAGCCATCGTGGTACGTCCTCTTCGACGGACGCCGTGCACAGCACGACGGTGTCACCGAAACTCACCAGGACCGAGCCGGCCGCCATCTTCGTGAAGTCCCGTACGAAGGAAAGAGGTCGAGCCTCGTTAGGTTGGCGGCCATCGGCCCGAAGCGGTGACATGTGACTCCTCGTGTCGAACGGTGCGGACCAACCGTACCGGAGATTGCACCGAGTCTTTAGAAGTAAATGATCTTCTTGGCCCGCTCAACCACGTCATCGATGTCGTCGCTCCACGCGCCGGTCGAAAGATACTTCCAACCGTCGTCACACACCATCGTCACGATCGTCGCCGTCTCGTCGTCGGGAATCAGGTTGGCGCACTTCACTGCCCCCGCCATGATCGCGCCCGACGAGAGCCCCACAAAGAGTCCGACCTCCGTGTAGCGTCGGGTCCACTCGATTGACTCCCGTGGTCGAACAACGACCTTGCGGTCGAGCAGGTCCTCCCCGTGGTTGTCCAGGAAGATCGGCGGGATATAGCCGTCGTCGAGATTGCGTAGGCCGTCAACCATCTCTCCGCTCGGCGGTTCCACCGCCCAGATCTGCACGTCAGGTCGATGTTCTTTCAAATATCGCCCCACGCCCATCAGGGTGCCCGATGTACCGAGTCCCGCCACGAAGTGCGTGATCTCGGGCACGTCGGCGAGGATCTCGGGCCCGGTTGTTCTGTAATGCGCCTCGGGATTGGCGGGATTGGCGTACTGGTAGAGAAAGACCCAATCGGGATTCTCCGCGCTGAGCGATTGGGCGAGTCGCACCGCACCGTTCGATCCCTCACTACCGGGCGAATCAATAATCTCCGCACCCCAGGCTTGCAGCAGTTGGCGCCGTTCCGGTGAGACGTTGGTCGGCAGTACCACCTTCAAGCGGTAGCCGCGCAGTCGACAGACCATCGCGAGGGCGATGCCGGTGTTGCCCGACGAGGGTTCGAGCAGGATTTGATCGGGCTTGCCGGCAATCAGCACTCCATCGCGTTCGGCGGCGTCAACCATCGAAAGGGCCACACGGTCCTTTACCGAACCGGCCGGATTGCGACCTTCCAGCTTGGCGAGGATTGTGACATTCGACTTGGGCGACAGCGAACTGACGTCGACGATCGGGGTGCCCCCGATGAGGTCGAGCACCGACGAAAAGCGGGTCACTACAAGGTGCCGCCGGCGACGGCGGGCAGCAACGTGATCTCGTCACCATTGGTGATGGGTGCATTGACGCCGCCGAGGTACCGCACGTCGTCGTCGTTGATGTAGACGTTCAAGAATCGGTGCAGTGTTCCGTCGTCATTGAGCAGTTGGCCCTTCACGTTGGGGTGCGACGCGGTCAGGTGGTCCAGGACTTCGCCCACGGTGTCGCCCTCCACGGCGACCGAGGCGTCGCCACCCATTGCGGGGCGAAGCACAGTGGGAATTCGAACTAGTGCCGTCATGACTCTTCTCGCCTTCGGATTGGTTGATTCCTGACTAACCAAGTCGACATTACTAGGCCGGCGCCCCGTTGTGACGTTCAGGCCTCTTTTGGCGGACGATAGAACAAGGCGAGTTGCAGTCCGGCTCCCGCGAGTCCGAGAATCACCGCGACCCAGAAACCCGTGATCGCCGACCAATCCAGGGGGTGCCACAGGCTGTCGAGTGAGTAGCGACCCGCACCAAACGTCGCGGGCACCAGCGCCATGACAGCTATGCCGAGCGTGTATTCGACGCCCTCGCCCTTGTTGAAGATGAAGAAGCCGTTCTTGCGATGCACCGTGGCAATCGCGACCGTCATCAATGCAATCAGACCACCCGCGGCGATGGGCGTGAAAAAGCCGAGGAACAGCAACAGGCCCACCCCGGTCTCCGTTGTGGCGGCGGCGTAGGCGTGCACGATTCCGGGGCGAAGCCCGAGGCTGTGGAACCAGCCCGCCGTGCCCTTAATGCGCCCGCCGCCAAAGAACTTTCGATAGCCGTGGGCGAAGATCATGGAGCCTAGGAAAAGTCGCACGAAGAGCAACACGACATTGAACACCGCGGGATAGTGCGAAGTTGCAATGACGGTGGGAACCGTGGTGTTCAAGACATCTCCCTCGAAGTACCCGCACTCACTCGTGCGAACGACTCGACGCTAATGGGACACTTCCTCTTCGCTGATCGTCCCCTCGACGATTCGATAACTTCGAACAACGCTCGGTACGTCGCGAAGTGAGACCAACACGTAGTGCCACTGCGGATCAGGCGCCTGGGCCACGTCGGTCGGACTGGGATAGGCCTCAGAGTGGGTGTGGCTGTGAAACACCCCCAGTACCACCGTGCCCTTCGCTTCACTCTCGCGGTACGCGCGCAGCATCACCCGACTGTCGATCTCGTAGACCTTGGCCGAGTGCGCGACGTTCACGCTCGCCATCACCTCGCTCACGACGCCGTCGGGTGTGCCAAGCAGTAGCCCGCACCCTTCGTCGGGTAGCGCGCGCACGCACGTGGCGATCATCGCGTCGCGATGTTCGGGTCGGAGCCTCAGCATCCGCTCACCCTACCCAGCGTCGCCAAGCCCTTGGACGCGTTACTACGCTTGAACAATGGCTCGAGCCAAGCAGATTCAAGAGAAGCGCGCCCAAAAGCGCGTTGACGCCTCCGGTGGTGACCGCACCGTCGCCACGAATCGCCGCGCCCGCTACGACTACGAGATCATCGAAACCCTCGAGTGCGGCATCATGTTGACTGGCTCCGAGGTGAAGTCGCTGCGCGAGGGCAAGGCGCAGATCGCGGAGAGTTACGCCCGTTTCGATGACAACGAACTCTGGCTCTACCAGATGCACGTGCCGCCGTGGCTCTACGCCGTCGGGTTCGGAAGTCACGACCCGGACCGTCGACGAAAGCTCCTGGCCCGCCGTCACGAGCTCGATCAGTGGCTGCACGAAACGCGTACGGAGCCGTACACCATGGTCCCGCTCAAGGTGTACTTCACCGGCGGCAAAGCCAAGGTCGAGCTGGCCCTCGCCAAGGGTAAGAAATCGCAGGACCGACGCCAAGCGATTGCCAAACGCGACGCCGAGCGCGACATTGCGCGCGCGGTACGACACACCGAGAAGTACGACTTTTGACTCATCGGTTCTGTCGGCCGGACCGTGCGCAGCAACGATTCGCCCGCCAGTCCGATAGTTCACACTGAGCGGTAGGCTCGTTACGCAGCCAACGCGGTTGTGAAGTTACGAGGGGGTGAATGGTTTCGACAGGGGTCGTCGAGGTGAAAGAAGCGAGCCGTGGTCTCCGGAACCACGTTAAAGAGCCGGAAACAATAAATAAACGCCAAGCCTTCGCTTGCGCTTGCTGCTTAGGTAGCAACATCCGCCTTGACCCAGCCCTGCGGTTGAGATATCGGGTGTCATGAAGTAGGGCTTACCGACAGAACTCGTTAGTGGTTCCGCCGGGACAATTCAGCTAACTACGGATGGCCATCGCCGCTGGCAGTAGTGACCATCCCGACAATCTTCTGTCAGCTGCGCTCGGAGAATGTTCACTAAGAAGCCTTTGGACCGGGGTTCGAATCCCCGCACCTCCAAGGACGCCCGAGGTTTTCTTCGGACGTCGTTGGAGGTGAATTCACACTCGAGTGCTCGCGGTTGTTGCTACGCGTTGACCGGTAGCTGCTTCAGACCGATCAGGTTGCCGTCAATGTCCTTGACCTTCGCGACCAGCAGTCCCGCCGCGACGTCGGTTGGCCGCTGGATCACCACAGCGCCGAGCGCCTCGAGCGCCCCGAGGGTGGCCGCAATGTCCTCGACGTCGTAATACGGCTCGGGCCCCGACATTCCCTGGTCGTGTCCATTGGGAATGAGTCCGATCTCGTTTCCGTCGACGGAGAAGCCAACGTAATACGCAGAATCAACGTGCGGTGCCACTCCAAACAATGCGGCGAACATCGCCTTTGCTTGATCGACATCCTTCACGGGGTACAACACGGTGTTGCAGTGGACGCTCACGGGATCTCCTTTTGTCACATTGATCAACGTTGGTAAATCAATTTATACGACACCCCAGATCAAGGAAGTGTGACAAGTGGATCCATGGCGCGCGCTGACGCAAGGGTTTGAAGCGAACCGGCCCCTCGAGGAAATGAAGATCGAGAATCTGCGTCGAACCAAGAACAACTGAGCGCATCTTCTACGATGACCACATGAAGAGTCTGGAAGGCAAGGTCGCGGTCGTCACGGGCGCCGCGAGTGGGATTGGCTTGGCGCTGGTTGAGATGTTCATCGCCGAGGGGATGAAAGTTGTGCTCGCCGACATTGACGAGATTCGTCTCGCTGACGTCGAGGCGAAGTTCGACGCTGACGGCGCCGACATCGCCTCGATGGTTTGTGACACGTCCTCGGAACGCGCCGTCGCGGCCCTGGCCGAGTTCACTCTGGAGCGATTTGGCGCGGCCCACGTGCTGTGCAATAACGCCGGCATCACGGGGATGGGTGACGCGTGGACCGACCCCATGGATCTCTGGCACCGGACGGTGGGCATCAATCTCTACGGCGTCGTGCACGGCATTCGGTCGTTCCTGCCAATCATGACGGCGCAGGGTGAGGGCCACATTGTCAACACCGCCTCGATGGCTGGACTGCTCGCAATGCCCGGGGCCGGACCGTACAACGCGACCAAGCACGCCGTGGTCGGACTCAGCGAGGGCCTGTACCTCGAATTGAAGATGCTCGCGTCGCCGGTCGAAGTCAGTGTCTTATGCCCCGGTTGGGTGAAAACGCGACTGATGGAGCACGAGGAGGCCGTGGCATCGTCGCCGATCGCAAAGTTCATGACCGACTTTGCCCGATCGAGCATTGAGAACGACTCGATGACACCTGCTGAAGTGGCGCAACGAGTGCTCGAGGCCATTCTGACCGATCAGTTCTGGATTGTGACGCACGACGACATGCGCAACCTCCCGATTGCGCGAATGCAGCGCGCGTCCGATCAGATCAATCCGACCCTCTGAGAGTGGTCGCCCAACGGGTACAGTCGTCGACGTGACCAGACGAACCAGCCCACCATTCCGCGCCGACCATGTCGGTAGCTTGCTTCGACCTCCTGCATTGATGCATGCCCGCGAGGCCTTCGCCGAGCAGCGCATTGACGCCGATGAACTGCGCGAAGTGGAGGATGCAGCGATTACAGAAGTCGTCGCGCTGCAAGAGGACATTGGTCTGCAATCCGCCACGGACGGCGAGTTTCGCCGGACATCGTGGCACATGGACTTCATCTACCAACTGGGGGGCATCTCCAAGACTGACGAACAGCTCCAGGTGGCCTTTAAGAACGCCGAGGGTTCGACCTCGTTCACCTCAGCGGCACTCAAGGTCAGCGGCCCAGTCACACTTGACAAGACCATCTTTGGCGAAGACTTCACCTATTTGCAGTCGGTGACGACGACGGCGACGCCCAAACTCACGATTCCCTCACCGAGCATGGTGCACTACCGCGGCGGCGCCGCGGCCATCGATCCCGAGGTGTACGCCACCGTCGATGAGTTTTGGACCGATCTCAGCGCTGCGTACGCAGAAGAGGTTCGCCGCCTAGGAGAACTGGGCTGCACGTATCTGCAACTCGACGACACGTCCCTCGCCTACCTGAACGATCCGGCGCAACGCCAAATGATCAACGAACGGGGCGATGACGCGCAGAACCAACACCTGCGCTACATCAAACAGATCAACGACGCCCTCAAGTCTCGACCTGAAGGCATGACGATCACAACGCACTCGTGCCGCGGCAATTTTCAGTCCTACTGGGCGGCTGAGGGTGGCTATGACTTCGTCGCCGAAGCACTATTCAGCGAACTCGAAGTTGACGGATTTTTTCTCGAGTACGACGACGACCGCTCGGGCGGCTTCGAACCGCTTCGCTACGTTCCTAAGAACAAGATCGTCGTTCTCGGTCTCATTACGACCAAGAGCGGCGTCCTTGAATCGAAGGAGGATCTGAAACGACGTATCGATGAAGCGAGTCAGTTCGTTGACCTCGGGCAACTCTGCCTGTCGCCGCAGTGCGGTTTCTCATCGACCGTGGAGGGCAACAGCCTCACTTTCCAACAAGAGGTCGCCAAACTGCAGCTCCTCGTCGAGGTCGCCGCCGAGGTTTGGGGCTAGGCGCACTGATCTACACGAGTCGACTTTGCCGCGCCGTTGCCTTCATTCATCAAGTGGGGCAACGACTCGGTTAAGGAGACCTGACAGGACGGACAACTCGGCGGCGTTCAACGATGCCAGCAGTGCGTGTTCGCGACTGACGAGATCGGCCAAGGCTTTGTCCACGCATCTACGACCAGCTGGCGTTATTCCGACGCGTACTGACCTCGCGTCCAAGGGATCCTGACGCCGACGGACCAGTCCGCGCTCTTCGAGCCGGTTAAGGCGATTGGTCATGGTCCCCGAAGTCACGAGGTTCTGGGCGAGAAGTTGCCCCGGTGAAAGATGAGCAGGGGACGTGGCGCGTCGAAGTGCGGAGAGCACATCGAAGCTCCATATCTCAAGATCGTGGCGAGCGAAGATCACGGTCCGGTGTCGATCCAGGTACCGAGCCAAACGAGAAACTCGGGAGAGGACTTCCAAAGGGCTGACGTCCACCGCGGGCAGCACCCGTCGCCAGCCGCGCACCAATCGTTCGACTTCGTCTTCCATACGCCCCCATCTAACGGCGACTCCCTCAGTATATCTTGACATCAAGAGAACAGATGATTACACTTCTCTTGATATCAAGAGACCTAGGAGGAGTCCCGTGAGCAAGCCCGCGTTGAGGATCCAAGCCACCGAATCCGCCGAAGGAACCGACCAGCGGTCCCCCACCGACATCGCCCTGCACCACTATGAGGGCCTACAGCAGCGCGTTTCAGCGGGGCGAGTGGCGTTTGGACGCCCCCTCACGACCGCTGAAAAGGCGCTCGTGAGCCATCTCCGGAGTTGGAACGGTACCCTACCAATTCGGGGCGAGACGTACGCCGAGTTCCAACCCGACCGCGTTGCCCTCCAGGACGCACTGGCCCAGATCGTGGCGCTCCAATTCATCACCGCCGGGCTCGACGAAGTCGTCGTGCCCACGACGGTTCACTGCGATCACCTCATCACCGCACGAACGAACGCGATAATCGACCTGCGCTCGGCGAAAGATTCGAACGCCGAAATTTACGATTTTCTCCGCTCGGTGTGCGATCGCTACGGCATGGTTTTCTGGGAACCGGGCGCCGGCATCATTCATCAGGTCGTGCTCGAGAACTACGCCTTTCCCGGCGGAATGATGATCGGTACCGATAGCCACACTCCGAACGCCGGCGGCCTCGCAATGCTGAGCGTCGGCGTCGGAGGCGGCGATGCCATCGACGTGATGACCGGACTCCCCTTCACCCTTCGGTGGCCCTCGCTCATCGGTGTTCGTCTCACCGGTCAACTCTCGGGGTGGGCCTCGCCCAAGGACGTCATCTTGAAAGTCACCGAGCTGCTCAGCGTGAGCGGCGGCACCGGCGCCATCATTGAGTACTTCGGTCCGGGCGCGTCAACAATCAGCGCGACGGGCAGGGCGACGATTTGTAACATGGGTGCAGAGATTGGTGCAACCACGTCGATCTTCCCGTACGACGAGAACACTGCCGCGTACCTGCGAGCGACATTCAGAAGTTCGATCGCTGACCGGTGCGATGAACTCTCGGCGGACCTTCGCGCCGATTCCGAGGTCGAGCACGACCCTTCACGATTTTTTGATGCCATCATCGAAGTGGACCTTTCAGCGTTGCGACCTCTCATTAATGGCCCTGACACACCCGATCTCAGCCACCTGGTTGGCGAGGCCGGAGCGTGGGCTCGCGAACACGATGTTCCGGTCAACATTTCCGCCGCGCTCGTCGGATCGTGCACGAACTCCTCCTACGAGGACATCTCGCGCGCTGCCTCCGTTGCGAGGCGTGCCAGCGTGCTCGGTTTGTCGGCCAAGGTTCCGCTGTTCATAACACCAGGTTCCGAACAGATACGGGCCACGGTCGAGCGAGACGGTTTCTTGGAGGATCTCAGAGGCATTGGTGCCACAGTGCTGGCTAATGCCTGCGGGCCATGCATCGGACAGTGGGATCGTAAGCTGATTGATCCGACCCAACCCAACAGTATCGTCTCAAGTTTCAATCGAAATTTCGCTCGTCGCAACGACGGGAACGCGACGACCAAATCATTTCTCGCCTCCCCCGAGATCGTGGTGGCTCTGTCATTGGCCGGCTCACTGGACTTCGATCCCGCTGTTGACACGATTGAAACGACCGACGGTCGTCACGTCCATTTGGAACCACCTACGGGAACGGTCCTGCCTACGAAGGGATTCGTCGCGACGAGCGCGCCCGTCGCGACGAGCGCCGATCCGTTACGATCAATCGCCGTCGATCCGACGTCGAGACGACTCCAGCTCCTGACGCCCTTCCCGGCGTGGGACGGTCGCGATTACCTCGACATGCCCGTGCTCGCGAAAGCAAAAGGAAAGTGCACGACGGACCAGATCTCTGCCGCGGGCAAGTGGTTGTCGTTCCGGGGACACCTCGAACACATATCGGGCAACCTTTTTCTCGGCCTCGTCAACGCCTTCAGTGGTGCCGTCGGCGAGGGCCGAGACCCGCTCGACGGTGCAGTACGGCCCTTTCCTGCGATTGCCGAGCACTTGAGCCGAAAGGACGTCACATGGTGCTTTATTGGTGACGCGAATATTGGCGAAGGTTCGTCAAGGGAGCTCGCGGCGATGGAGCCGCGCTTCCGCGGAGGAAAGGTGGCGATCGCCAGATCGTTCGCACGAATCTTCGAAACCAATCTGAAGAAACAGGGTGTGCTGGCACTGACCTTCTGCGATCCCACGACGTACGACCTCATCGGAGAGGACGATCGAATTAACGTGACGGGTTTGGCGGCGTTGGCGCCAGGACACGACGTGCACTGCTCAATCACGCGTCGCGATGGCAGCGTCGTTGAGTTCACGTGCTCTCATACGTCCACGCACGAACAGATCGAATGGTTCACCATGGGCAGCGCCGTCAACGTGACGCGAGCATTGAACGGACGATCCACCACCTAAGCAAGTCGGACCTACGTCAGTTCGTCGCTCAGCGCGTCGCAGCACTGGCCTCGCGCTCGAAGGGCCACCACGTGTGTGACAATCTGGGTTGGAACACAATGCACGAAGACCACGCCGAGGGGCACTACCCGAAACGTTCAGAGCGCCACCGCGACCCGGGACACTCGCACGAAGTCGACCACGCCTCCGATCAACGACTTTTGGCATTGGCGCTTTCCATCATCGTCGCGTTCATGGTTGCGGAAGTGATTATTGGCTTTCTCACGCACTCGCTGACGCTGCTGGCCGACGCCGGACACATGTTGACCGACGCGGGCGCACTCGCGCTTTCCATCTGGGTCATTCGCCTCGGGCTGAAGCCGGTCTCAGCGCAGTGGACGTTTGGCTTCAAGCGGGCGGAGATTCTGTCCGCCGCGACCAACGGAATCACGCTGCTCGTCATCGCAATCGTCGTGGCGATCGAAGCAGTTCTTCGCCTGATCCACCCTCAACACGTTCGAGGATCGGCAATGATCATCGTGGCGGCGTTCGGCATCGCGGTCAATGTCATGGCGTCACTCGCCGTCGCTCGCGCGAATCAATCGAGTCTCAATATCGCGGGGGTAATGGGACATCTGCTCAACGACCTCTGGGCCTTCATCGGGACCTTGCTGGCGGGCATCCTGATCGTGACCACTGGCTATCGACGAGCCGATTCGATTGCCTCACTGTTGGTCGTCGCATTGATGTTGCGAACTTCATGGGGGCTCTTGAAGAACTCGGGGCGAATCTTGTTAGAAGCGGCGCCTCCGGGCATAGATCTCACCGAGGTTCATGAGCATTTGCTGTCGGTGGAGCACGTGGTCGGCATCCACGATTTGCACGCGTGGGTCGTCATGTCGAGCCTTCCGGCGCTTTCGGCGCACGTTGTTATCGACGACGTCTGCTTCTCCAACGGTCACTCGCCAAGGATTCTCGACCAACTTCAAGACTGCCTGTCCGGTCACTTCGACCTGAACCATTCCACCTTCCAACTCGAACCGGCAGAGCACGCTGGTCATGAGGACACCTCCCATTAGGTGATGCGCTAGTTGGACGAGTCGATGCTGACGTTGCCCGAGACCGTCTTCGCACTGATCGAGACGACGTCGCTATTCGCCGGGCCGCCCGCCGCCGAATCGAGAGGCATCGTCGACGTAAGGCGGCCCGAGATCGAGGTCGCGTCGACGTCTACTTCGAGTCCGCGCGCGACGGTTACGTTCACATTTCCTGAGACCGTCTGAATCGAGATCTCCGAGGGAACTTCTGCGGTGAGCCTGACGGAACCCGAGGCCGTTCGAATCTTGGTCTTGGCTCCCGCACCCTCACAGCGCACGTTGCCCGAGGCGCTGTGACAGGTGAGACTCTCGCGAACGGCGCCAGTCGTCACGTCGCCCGAGGCCGTCTTCATTTCCAGGGAGCCAACTTCGTCAGCGACCCGCACGCCGCCTGACGCGCTGTTGACCGACGCCCGGGCGAGGTTGCCAATGATGTCAGTCTCGCCCGACGCCGTGGCCACCTCAATGGAGGATCCTTCTGGCAGCGCGATGTGCACATCCGGACCTGATCCTCCGAAGTCGAACCAATTGCTGTGGCGAATCACTGACTTCAGCCCGCGTAGTGCGTTCACACTGTCGTGCGTGCGCGAACGAACCTCGAGCACTCGCTTTTGCGCGTCGAACTTGACGAACGCATCATCGAGCCGGTACGCCAACGCGGCTTCCTTGACGCTCAGGGTGACTTCGATCGTGGAAGTTTCGGCAGCGCCGATCGTGACGTCGCCGCTGCCCGTCATGATGTGCGCCGTTACGGGACCCGCACAGTCGAAGGTTTCGACGCGCTCGGTGTCACTCGACGTGCGCGGCTCAGACTGCTTCACGTCTGACGGCTTGTCTGCTTTCATATTGAATTTCATTCGTTACCTTTCTTGATCGATTAGGCGCGGCCCTTGCCGCGAAGCTGGCGAGGGTTGCGGGGTGAGAAATCGGTGGGATCGACGCGAACCGACCGTTCGAGCGTTCGGACAATCCAAGAATTGACGGACGAACCAACGTCGGTGGCGAGGTTTTCGATGTCCTCTTTGAGGCCATCGCTCAGACGTAAGGCAATGCGCGCCGAGTAGTCACTGGGCGTGGGCGCGGCGACATCCGGCTCTGCCGCGACAACCCGCGTCATCCGGATCTGGTCACCCTCCAGGTTGAGGGTGAGCGCCACGCTGTCTTGAAGATTGAACTCCTGTACGAGGTTGTTCACCGCATCGAGGAAGTGAGTTCGGAGAGCCGGTTCGGCGGCGGCGCTCAGACGATTGGCGATTTCCTCCGTCTCTGCACCGCCGAGTTGACCGAGGGATTCAAAGTCCCGTCGGATTGCATCGATCAGTTCTGATATCAACATGATGTCAAACTAACATCAAATTGATGTCATGGTAAGTTATTTTTCCAAAACCTACAAACTCCCTGATAGATGGCTTTATTGTGGGTGTAATGGATCCTTATGGGGCCACGACGTGCGTGACACCGTCACGATGTTGCGCCGTCCAGCCATTCCATTCGAAGGTTGAGAGTACATCGAGACCCTCGACGAGCAGCGCACGGGCCAGCACGCCCTTGACCGCCTTGGCGTCATGTCCAACCGTGGCACTTCCCCCGTCATCGCGAAAGACCACCCGCACCACCGTGCGCGATTTGCCGAGTGCGTCGAGGTCAATCGCCATTTCGTGCTCCTTGGGCAGAAGGCTGACGAGAGGTGCGGTTTTCACGTGCGAGGCAATGATGGGCGTGAGTCGCGACCGCCAGAATGACGCCAATGTCCCGAGCGATCCCACTCCGACGTTCATCTTCAAACGAAAGTCGGCGATTCGGTCCTCCCCCGACGTGAGCCCGTACACACTCGAGGGGATGAGGAGTCGCTTGCGTGACGCTGGCAACAGCGACGCCGGATCGAGGTGTGTCCACACGACCCCGCTGTAGCGCTTCCACGCCGGGCGCAGTAGTGCAGTGCCTGCGGCGAGCTCTTGGGTGGCGACCATTGCCCGCTCCATCAGTGGACCTTTTGCGTTCAGGATGATCTCTCGCCGGCGAAGCGGCGCTCCCTCGAGAGTTGCGGCGAACATTTCGATCACTTCGAGGCGGTCGTCGGCCAAGGCTTCGTCAAACAGGCCGTTCGGGGCACTTCGCGAGCCACCGGGCGTCTTCGCCTCCGATGGCGGCACGAGGAGAAGAGGTTTGGCGGCCACGACCCACCACGGTACAGGCCGGGTTGGGTTACGCCGCCTTGAGGAGGTCCTTCGTGAGACCGCTTGATCGCAGGAAGTGGCGAACCTTGACGACTTGATCCTCGGTGAGATCGCGGGTGCGCGTTGAGCCGAACGATATCGACTCTCCGTCAATCATCACCGCCCAATTGCCGCGGTGCGTCTCGTACACTTCGCCGAATCGGCCGAGGAGCGAGGCGACGTCGTGCCACTGGATGTTGTGACAGAGCGGATGGGTGAAAATCTTCTGAGCTGTGACTCGGTGGTGATGGTCCAACTTGAAAGGCATGCGCAACCCCCTCGAGAGGGTCGAGGTTTTCTCGCCCTCCTACGCACTCTTCACCCTCTAGTGGGTGAAGTCAAGGCTTACGACAAGTTCCACATGCTCAGTCATGGGAAA
>PLZP01000108.1 GCA_003152215.1 Acidimicrobiaceae bacterium
GGCTACGAGGCCGATGGCACGAGGGCCGTCGCCGTGCCGATCTACCAAACGGTTGCGCACGATTTCATCGACGCCGACCATGCGAACGCCATCATGGACCTCGCGATCCCCGGCTTCCACTACAACCGGATCAACAATCCCACCAACGACGTGCTGGAAAAGCGCGTTGCAGCGCTCGAGGGTGGCACCGCGGCACTCGTCGTGGCGTCAGGCATGGCTGCGGTCAGTTACTCAATTCTCACCGTGTGCGACGCCGGATCGAACTTCGTCGTTGCCCCCCAGCTCTACGGCGCGACGTTCACGTACTTCGCGCACGTGCTCAAGACACTGGGCATCGAAGCACGCTTCGCTCCGGACGACCAGGCGTCGTCAATGGAGGCGTTGATTGACGACAACACGAGAGCGATCTTCTGTGAGTCGATTGGCAATCCCGCGGGCAACGTCATCGACCTCGAGGCTGTCGCCAACGTCGGTCACCGCGCGGGGGTCCCCCTCATCGTTGACAACACCGTCGCGACGCCAATGATGCTCAAGCCCTTCGAGTTCGGCGCCGACGTTGTCGTGCACTCACTGACCAAGTTCATCGGCGGTCACGGAACCACACTCGGCGGGGCGATCATCGACAGCGGCCGCTTCGATTGGTCGGCGCATCCGGATCGATTTCCGATGTTCAACCAACCCGAAGTGGCGTTCCACAATGTCGTCTTCGCTCGCGACTTCCCCGAGCGCGCGTTCGTCGTGCGGGCCCGTGCGATTCAACTTCGCAACACCGGTGCGACGCTTTCGCCGTTCGCGTCATTCCAGATTCTTCAAGGTCTCGAAACGCTCGCGGTACGACTCGAGCGCCACGAGTCCAACGCACGCGCCGTCGCGGCGTATCTGGCGGGCGACCCCCGCGTCGAATGGGTCAGTTTCGTGGGCTTCGCCGACAATCCCTATCACGAGCTCCTCCAGCGTTACCTGGGCGGACGAGCGCCGTCAATCATCACTTTCGGAGTCGCCGGTGGTTACGACGCCGGTCTGGCCTTCTTCGATTCGTTAGATCTCTTCAAACGGCTCCTCAACCTCGGCGACGCCAAGTCCCTCGCGATTCACCCGGCGTCGACGACGCACCGTCAGTTGAGTGAGGACGAACTGCTCGCCGCCGGGATTCGACCAGAGACCATCCGACTGTCCATCGGCCTCGAGCACATCGATGACCTCATCGCCGACATCGATCAGGCGTTGAACCGGGCCACGAAGTAACGCTCACATCACCTTGCGCGGTCAGACGATGATGCTTTCCACGGTCTGCTGAGCGTCGAGTACCGCGCGCAGGCGGCTTCGAGGTGACGGGAGATAGTGGGTGAAGTAGCGCACACCTTCGGTGAGGACACCGAGTAACGAGAGATTTGTCTGAAGTCGACCTTCTGCGTCGTAGGGATGGAAATCCTCACTGATCGCGACGCTGCCCACGACGGTGTCGCCGTAACTCATCTGGGTGAGTCGACCCTTCGCGTGAAGGCGACTGAGCAGCGGCGAGCTCGAGCGCGCGAGCGACGGCAGGTCGAGGTGTCCGCGGACCACACCTTTCACCGTCACTGAAACCTCATCGTCCAACTTCGTCGATCGGATGTTGACTTCACCGTCGACGGCAGTGACCTCGGGGTAGGGACCGAAAGGAATCTTGACCGCGCCGACGTCCAGGAGCGCCAGGAGTTGTTGGGAGCGCAGTGGAGGCGGACCGGCCTCGAATCGGTTGATACGTCCGCGTACGTTGGATTGGAAGTCAATGTAGGACTCGAGTGACAGGCCGCCGAACTCAATGACCTCACGGAGCTGATCGCGCAAAATGCGCGTAACCTCCAGCGCCGCCTTGACGGGACTCCCGCCGACCGCCAACGCCTCGTCGAGGTCGGTTTCGATCATCTCGTAGACGTGCGCTTGGTACTGGGCACTCGAGGTGTAGCTCGCCCCGGCGTCGGCGAAGACGTGACTCGCGGGGTCAAAGGCTCCGTAGGTGGGCTCTAAACCCGTCACCGCCTGAGCGAAGGTCCCGCTGGTCCACGCGTCGTGCAGTTGCTCTCGGACCGTGTTGGCCACGTCGACGCCGCCCTTGAGAAAGGCGGAGTGCCAGTAGTAACGGACCTGCATCTCAGCGAAGAGCATCGGCAAGAGCTCGCGGCGAAAGTCGACGCGACGCCGGAGTGGCGAGCCGGCCGGCTTGATGAGTTCCGCGAACGCTTCGGGCGTACAGACGACGGGGCGATAGTCGCCGTAGGGGTCGACGCCGTGCGCTGACTTGGCGCAGTAGGGCACACCCGAGCGCGAGTAGAGATAGATCTCCGGCTCGCGGCCACTCGCGAGGTAACGCTTGCGATCGCCGACGTCCTCGTAGCGTCCGCCTCGACCGACCGTGAGGGCGGTGATCAGGTCAAAGCCCACGAGACCCATGCCCGCGATGGCAATCGGTACGCCAGAAGGCATTGACACGTCCAGGTACTCGACCGGGTAGGGCCGTAAGTAGCGGACCTCGTCCGGGTCCGTCACGTTCTCGACATTGAAGGTATGGCCCGAGGTCAGCACGACGTGTTCGACACTGATCGCGGTGCCGTTGTCCAACTGCACCTTTTCGCGGCCACCGATTTCCGGTGTGATGTCGGTCGCGGCCGAATAGTGGCGGACAACTTCGAGATTCGCGGGGGCGTCAGCGAGCAGTTCCTTGTAGAACCATGCGAGGTATTCGCCCATGAGCCGTCGCGGCAGATAATCGGTCGAGAGGATTTCAACTCCCGCACTGTCCTTGCGACATTCGTAATCGAACCAGCGATAACCCTGGCTGACCGCCCACTCAAAGAGTCCCATGGCGTAGGGAGGAGGCTCGTCGCCGTCGGGAGAGGCGTAGAGCGAGAGTTGTCCGCAGGGATTGTTCAGGACGAGGTAGTCGGGTTGCGCGGCGGCGTAGACCCCGCCACCGAGTTGACCCGGCTCAATCACGTGTAGACGTATCGACTTCGAGGTCTGTCGAGCTCGATGAACGACTCGTTCAGTGACGCAGAGTCCCCACGAACCAAGTCCGATGACCGCGAACTCCGTCACGTCGTCTCGAGTCACGACGCGTCGCCCGATGACCATGCGGGCGTCCCCACCGGAGTGAGTGCCACCTGACCCGACATCCGCATTGAACGACCCCTTTGCTTTCTACCGTCGTCATTCAACGCTAGGCCGTAGAAGGGACTTGAACAACCACCGTCGAATCCATCGAAGGACCGTCGGTAGTATTTCGTCTGGGATAGGGGTGCGCTCTCACTGGGGTGCGCCGCGAAGTCCTTGGTTTCTTTGACGATGGGACGACTGTGGACGACTCCAAGACGCTGGCGCACGGTCCCCGTGCTGCCCGTCAACCACGTCAAGGGTGCGGCCCAACGTGAGTACGGCCGATGTGCTTGAGGGCATTCTTGATCAAGCGAAATCTGGACCCAACCTCCCAGCAGTCGCGGACCTCGATCGGTCGCTGACCTACGACGAACTCGTGCACGAAGTCGCACGCTTCGCCGCCGGTCTGAGCGACGCCGGCGTGGTCGAAGGCGACCGCGTTGCGCTCTTACTCCCCAACTCCGTCAACTTCGTTGTGGGCGCCCTGGCGAGTATGTGGCTTGGGGCCACGTTCGTGCCCTTCGCCGTCTCGGACCCCGACACACGCCTTATCACGATCGCCACCGACTGTGCGCCGGCCCTCGTCGTTACCACTCGTGAGAGTGACGGCACGCTCGCCCACACTTCCCTCCTCGAACTCTTTGCGCACCGAGTCTTCGACGAGGTTCAAGGAAACCTCGAATCAGTCGTCGCGTCCCATGACCCCTCGCGCATCGCCTACGCCATCTACACCTCGGGAACGACCGGCACCCCGAAAGGCGTCTTGATCGATCGAGCGGCGTTCGGCGCGGCAGTGAAGGCAACCTCCGATGCCCTCGGCCTGAGTCGAACGACGCGTACCTTGTGCGTCTCGCCCTTTCACTTTGACGGCTCGTTCGGCACCCTGTTCCCCACACTCTTCGCCGGTGGAGCGATCGTCATTCGGCCACGCGACGCGCTGCTCTTCCCTCGCACGTTCTTCAAAGCGGTCAAAGACGAACGCATCACGTACACGGGCTTCTCTCCGAGCTACCTCCGGCTCCTACTCGCCAGTCCCCAAATCGCCCAACTGTCCGATTCCGAGATCGACGTGATTGCGTTGGGCGGCGAGGCCAGCTCAGTGACTGATGTGCGTGCGCTTCAAGCCTTCGCACCCAGAATTCGAGTGTTCAATCGTTATGGACCCACCGAGTCGACGATTGCCGTGACGCACGTACACCTCAAGCCTGAGTTGCTCAGTGCGGGCGTCGTCCCCATTGGTGTGCCGCATCCCGGTGTTTTCTTTTACCTCATCGATGACCAGGGCCAACTCATTGAAGGCCCGGACCAGACGGGAGAGCTCTACATCGGCGGCTCGCAGTTGATGACCGGCTACGGGGGCGCGCCGGAGCTCACGAAGGCGGTCCTTCGTTCTGACGTGATTCCGGGGACGACCGTGTACCGCACCGGTGACCTCATGTCGCGAGACAGTGAGGGCAACTACCGCTACGCCGGGCGCATTGACGACGTGATCAAACGAAGCGGTGTCCGACTCTCACTCATGGAACTGAGCGAAGCAGTTCGCGCCATCGAACACGTCACCGCTGCGGCGTGTCTGACCTTCAACAATGAAGGCAGCCTCGGAATCGCCGCGTTCGTCGTCACCGATGAACCGGTAACGGCGTTCGAACTTCAGTTGGCAACGCGAGAACGCCTACCCGACTCAATGTTGCCCGACAGGTTTGTCGTCGTAGACAGCCTGCCGCTCACCAAATCCGGCAAGCTCGACGAACGTGCACTGTTGTCCGAAGCGGGCCTCGGCACACTTCGGCCTACGACGTAGTCGTCACGAACTTCTCGTGCACATAAGCGTCAAGGATCTCGATTGCCCGGGTCCGGCCGGCAATATTGAAGAAGTCGTGATCGAGTCCGGGCACAATCTCAATTCGACACAATTCCGTTGACTTCAAGCGACGTTTGTCGAGTGAACGCACAAGCGGGATACGTGGGAACGGGTTGAAGTCGTCGGGACTGACAATCAACAACATTTCCGTGCCATTCTCTGCCAGGTTCTTGCGGACCTTCAACGAGTACGCGGAGGGGAGGAACACGCGAGCGGCCTGCCACACGACCTGACCCATCCACTCGTGGCGTTCCACGTACCTCTTCATTCGCGTCATCACCGATGTGAATTTGCCCGCGTTGCGAGCCACCATCCGATCAGTCGCCCGTTGGATACTTTTGCCGACCTGCGGATTGATCGTGCACACACCACGAGACGCGAGACTCACGGCACTCTCGAGTGACTTCTGCGCGCCCGTGCACAGACCGACGAACACAGTGTTGGAGGGATCATCAACGCTCACGGCCACGACGACGCTTCGAATGCTTTCCGATTGTGTTTTCACCGCTGATTCGTGATCCGACTCGCCAAGGAGCCACGCACTCTCACCGAGTCCTTCGAAATCGAACCGCACGCATCGCAGACCGTAACTTGCCCAACGCCTCGACAGGTTGACCCAATTGCGCGCGGGACCGACATGGTCTTCGTTCCTGCCGGGGACCATCACGATCAAAGGACCATGCGCCCCTTCGACCGGTTCACAGACGATTGCAAAAAGACCACGGGGCGCTATCGTGAGCACGGTTTCGCGAACACTCATCGGCCCTTCTCCTCGACCAATTGTCGCTGTGGTCTTAGCATCGCCTAATCGCAATGGAGCAATCGGCATCAGCGACGAGCCAATCCACTTACGTATCTGCGAAATCGCGACCATCGGCAGCACCGATGACGGAAGCTCCACCTCCAACACATCGGACTGCTCGGACGTCTCGGCCCATTCGACCGAGTCATCATCGAAATGACTTTTCATCCTCGTCGAAACTGGTCGATCATCGCGGGTGATGATCAGCACTTGCGGCGCCAACTGCTTGGGCGTTGCCTCGAGCAAGCTAAGTGACCGGATCGACTCACTCGCTTGATCGTTCAGCACGAACTCAGACGTCGCGATGGTACTTGTCGTGTCGTGCGACGCGCGACGAAGAGTCTCGAATGCATTCATCTCACGTAAGTACGATCGCCCTGATTCACACGGATCCCACAGAACCACGGACGTCAGATCTAGTGAACTCTCGATGGACGCCGCCGCCAAGATCGTCGCACCGAGTCGAAGGCCCACGGCCGATACCGACTCGGCACCCAGTGAACGAAGCAGTTCGACTCCTTGACCGATCTGTTCTCTCCATACGTCGAGGAACTCATCATCATTGAGGTCACCACTTGAATCACCGACGCCGAATTGGTCGAATCGCAGAACGATGAATCCATCGTCGGCCAACGTTGCGGCCAGTACACGAAGTGCTCGGCGTGACGCACGAGCATCACGAAAGATTGAAGGCGAAAGCAAGACGCCTCCACGCGACGAATCAGACGCGGGGATGGTTAAGCGCGCAAAGAGTGGACGCTCCGTCGTGCCAATCCAGAGCGATTGTTCGCGGACGCGTCGAAAGGGCAGGTCAGCCGATACAACGTCGCTAGCCATAAACCCTTCTCTTAGAGCCCTACGTCTTTGTCATCGAGTGCGCCGTTTGACGCATCGCCACATCTCGAAGCATCCCATACTACGGACTTCATTGCGCAATCCGGCGTGGAGAGTCGCAGCATTGGGAACATCGAGTCAAGATATTGTTTGTTCGGTGCGGTGGCAACATCAAACGCCCTACGACTCAGCCGTTGTGTCGCAGTACCATTGGGATTGAGCGAACGATGGGAAGTCGACAGTTGGCGCGGCGTCCACCCGATTCTTTGTGATTTAGAAGGACGGAGTTGAGCCATGTCCCTTGCAGTTGGCATAGACCTTCAGCCATTCGGCGAGGTCGAGGATTCGTTGAGACAATTTGGCGAGCGCTACACGCGACTGCTCTATACGACCGCTGAACTAAAGGAACTCAGCAGCGAACCTCACCTCGCCGCACGAGACCTCGCAATGATTTTTGCCGCCAAAGAAGCCGTCATGAAGGTCTTGCGGCCGAGTGACGACATCCCTTCATGGCTCGAAATCGAGGTACTTCGCGGGACGGAACGTTCAGCGTCTATCGCTCTGAGCGGCGTGGCGGCCCAGTTGGCGCTTCGTCAAGGAATCTCTGACATCGCCGTTAGTCTCGGTGTTGCCAGGGAATGCGCTGCCGCGACGGCGGTCGCGCAGAAGTCGAACAGTGGAGGAATGCGATCGCGATGACCAAAGTGGACGAAACCATCCGATCAGTGCTGAAGACGCAGGGACGTCTCGCCGTTGATCCCGAGACGCTCGGTGAAAAGGACGATCTCTACATGTCGGGACTGTCATCACATTCGAGTGTCAATGTGATGTTGTCGCTCGAAAACGAGTTCGATGTTGAGTTTCCTGTTGAAATGTTGACGAAGGCAACATTCCAATCAATCTCGAGCGTGCGGGCGGCACTTGAGAAACTGGGCGTCCAAGACAGTGCGTAATTCTCGAGTCCGCCGTACTCCGTCACGAACGCACGGCGCCAAGGTCATAGAGAGAAGAGATTGATGGCAGGAGACGAGAAGGAAATCACCGTCGACGTTCTTCCTCGCGTCGCTCTCTTTCAGCCCGAGCCCGGTCCGTCACTCTTCGAAACGCTTGCTGCGAGTCGCGACCTCTGTCAGATCGTGTGGATCGTGGGATGGCAGCTGGGTCAACCGACGGCCGAAGTTCATCGGAGATTTGGTGAAGTCGTTGACCTGAGCGGTCTGAGTTTCCAAGAAGCGGTCGCCAAGATTGAATCGGTTCGACCTGACGGCGTCGTAGTTCTGAGTGACGCTCCAATCGAAATGGCGGCCGCAGCGGCCGAGAAACTGAATCTTCCATTCCACAGCGTTGAGACGGCGCGACTCCTCAGTGACAAAATGGCGCAGCGCGAGGCGCTCGGTACCGCGGGCCTTCCAGTTCCGCGTTTTGGCGCGGTGCGATTCGGAAACACTGATGTCGACGTACCCTTCCCCGCGGTCCTCAAGCCTCGTGCGGGCGCGGGAAGCCGTGACACCTTCAAGGTTGCAAGCAATGACGAGGTCGCCGACCTATTGGCGTCGTGCGATCCGCAGGAGGAGTTCATCCTTGAAGAGTGGCTTTCGGACTCCACGAATCAAAGGAAGTTCGCCGCCGATTTGGTGTCGGTTGAGACAATCGTGCGCGACGGCGACGTCCGGCACCTAATGGTGACGGGTCGATTCCCCTTCGCCTTACCGTTTCGTGAGACGGGGTCATTCATGCCGAGCGACCTCGGTGACGATGACAAGGACGCCGTGCGCGAGGTCGCCACGTCGGCTATTCGCGCGCTTGGCATCACCAACGGCATCATTCACACCGAAGTGAAAATGACGTTGGACGGTGCGCGACTCGTTGAAGTGAACGGACGTGTTGGCGGCTCGATCAGTGGATTGATGACCAGGATCGGCGGTCCCTTGATGTTGAGGTTGGTGCTCCAGGTTGCCTTGGGCGTTGATGTAGGGGTGTTACCGAGTGTCAACGCGTCATCCATTGGTTTCTACCGTTTACTCGTCGGCCCCATCGGTGCCACGAAGGTTGCGGCGGTCGAACATCTGGACGAGGTGGGCGCGATTCCCGGAGTCGAAGAGGTGAGCATGAACAAGCGACCTGGCGACGAGATCAACGCACGCCAGAGTGCGTTCATGGACAACACGGTCCGCGTGGACGGTCTCGTGCACTCGTACGAAGAGCTTCTCGACGTTATGGAACGAATCGACGCAACACTCACACTTTCCTTCAGCTGACGTACGGAACTGGCTCTTCGGCTGGATTACTCCGAACAACAGCGTCACAACCTAGGGAACTGTCAGCCCCTTACTGCAGGAATCGTGCCGGGAGCGACACCGATTTCGGGAGTTGCACTCAGTACAATTGATGTGAAGATGACGAATCGATCAAACGCTGTCGCCCAGCCATCACCCCTTCGAACCCTCAGTCCTTCGAGCAAGGCCATTGGTGGTGTCGTGATTCTCGTTGTTGGTTCCTGTATCGTCGCCGCGATTTTCTTCTTCGCGACGTACGACAACGGAGCGGTCTATCATCCGACGGCGCCCGTAACGAACGGTCAGTACCCGATCGGCGTCGCCAACGCAAACGAGCCCTCGGGCTTCGCTCCACCGGCCTCGAACGCCGTCATTGGTTATTCCATGAGCTACGTGACTGACTTCGGTGGAAGAGCTTTACCCAAGGGATGGAACGTGTTCTTCGGCGTACCGGGCGGCGACCCTGGTGGCCAATTCGGGCAGAAGCACGTCGTGGTCGCCAATGGGATGCTGCAGCTCAATGCGTGGCGCGACCACCAGTACAAGAATCACTGGGTTACCGGCGGTCTCTGTCAATGCGGATTGAAAAAGACCTACGGCGCGTATTTCGTTCGATCACGAGTGACGGGCACTGGACCCAACGAAGTCGAGTTGCTGTGGCCGTTCAACAACAAATGGCCGCCAGAAATCGACTTCAACGAATCAGCCGGTTCGGTCACGTCGTCGTCGTCAACGATTCACTGGAGTGCAATCAACCAGATCGAACAGAAGCACCTCTCGATCAACATGAAGCAGTGGCATACGTGGGGCTTGGTGTGGACGCCCGCCGCCGTCACGTACATCGTTGATGGCCAGGTGTGGGGACGCATCACGAACCCAAACGAAATCACGAAGACTCCGATGACGCTGGACCTCGAACAGATTGCGCTGTGCTCTTTGCATCGCGAGTGTCCAACGCGTCCCGTCTCGATGCAAGTTGACTGGGTGAGCGAGTATTCCGCCAAATAGTGGTGCTCGTTATTGAAAGAATCAAAGGCAGTCGACCCGGAACACCGTTGTCGTACGGAACGCAAGTACCATTGTCGTGAAACCGAGGTCAAGGCAGCAATGACGCTGGCCACTTGTTCTCAACAATGTCGCTCGCGACATCGAAACTTGGGAAGAGTAAAGCTGGAACAATGAGGTTGTCTACATACGCGCGCGGCGGCTATCGACGTTATTT
>PLZP01000020.1 GCA_003152215.1 Acidimicrobiaceae bacterium
AGTGGGCTCTCCTGCCGTTCATGTGGGTAGTTTCGGACGTTGACCGCTGAGCGTGAGCCGGGCCAGGGCAATCAAAGCGTTCACGTTGTGGAACCCGAAGGCTCGTCGAGTGATGAGACGGATCTTCGTGTTGAACGACTCGACGAGCGCGTTGGTGAGACCGTGCTCGATGGTGGCGACGATCGTGGAACGGTATTCACGTATGCGTCGGGCCAGTCGGACGAACTGTGGAATCCGACATCGTTGCGCCCAACCAATCCATCGGTCGAGTGCGACGACCGCGCCGGGTCCGGTGCTGGTGACCGCAACGCGTAGTCCTTCCTTCAGCGCCCAGGCGCGGTGCAGTCGCGGATGCGTGGCGGCGATGTAGTCGAGACGAGCTCGTTCGGCGTCGCTCAGATTCTCGGGCTTCTTCCAGAGCGACCAGCGCGCCTCGTTGAGGACCTTGCCCTCGCCGTGGGCTCGCCGACCCGCGCGATGGCGTCGCTCGCGGACCTCGTTCCAGATCTCACGACGCACGAGGTCCAGAGCGTCGCCCGCCCACTGGACGACGTGGAAGGTGTCCATGCACATGACGGCCTGGGGGCATCGCTTCTCCACGGTGCGCGCGATCCAGGCCGCCCCGTCGGCGCTCGTGGGTGATTTCCCGGGTTCTCTCCTCGCCGAGCAGGTCGAAGAAGGCATGAAGCGACCCCGGGTGGGCCCCGTCGGTGGCGTGGATGAGCCGGCGACGGTCGTGGTCGACGACCACCAGCAAGTAGCGGTAGTGGCGGCGGTAGGAGATTTCGTCGACCCCGATGCGTCGCACGCCCGCGAGGAGATCCTCGTCGTTGAGGTCCTTCACCACCCGCGTGACGATCTGTCCGATCGTGCGCCACGTGCAGCGCAGCAGTCGAGCGGCCGCGCTCGAGGACATCTCCACCGCGCACCAGGCGGCGAGCTGCTCGAAGGCCATCGTGTGGCGCGCACCATGTCGCGCCCAGGGAACGGCCGCCACCACCACGCCGTGCTCGGCGCAACTGACCCGCGGAACGCATGCGACGACGAACACCTTGGCGCGTCCGAAGTCGAGTGCGCGCCAGTGTCGTTCGCGGCCCGGGTCGTAACCGGGACAGCGTGTCTGGCAATGTGGGCAGCGCCAACGATGCTGGATTCTTGGTCTCAGTCGTATCTCGAGAACGTCACCGACGAGCTCGACATTCTCAACTCGCACACTCTTGGCATCGACGCCAAGGGTCCGCGCTAATAGTCTTTGGGACAGCACGTCGTCTCCTCCTTGGTCTTCAGGTGTTAGCAACCGAAAACCTAAGGGAGAGACGGCGTGTCTTGCGTTATCAGTTCAAATCAACCCACACCATTGGCAGGAGAGCCCAAGAGTGCAACCCTTCACTGGCGGCTTACCTCTCATTTGAATCAAGGAATCTAGCGATCATTTGCCGCCCGTGTTCTTCGAACTCTTTGTCACCGATGCGATGCGCCCAAACTACGGTGCCGGCGCTTTCACGCAGCGTCTCCAACCGAAGTATTTCCAGATCTTCGGTTCCCAGGGTCCGGCCCAATCCCTCCATGAAAGCTTCCGCCAGCTCAGGGTGCCCCAAGAATTGTTGGTTCTGTAACCGCACGAGATCGCTGACCTAGGATCGCTGCGCCCCTCGTCCAAAATCAATGACGCTGAGCATCCCGTCGTGTGCGAGCCAATTGCGTGGTTGATAGTCGCCATGGGTGAAGTGAAGTCGAATGGGATAACTCTGAATCTGGCCGAGCTCATTCACTAACGCCTCGAAATGAATAGGTGGTATGAGCCCGCTCGCGTCGACCAGCAACCTTCCGACACTGGACAGGAGTTCGTCTACATACCGGCTCGACATTCCGTGCGGAACTTGTATCTGAGCGAGAATTTGCCCCGCTTGTCGATAGACGTCGGGACTCCATTCATTCGGCGAATGAAGAACCAATTCTCCAGGCAGAAAACTCGTTACAAGAACCCCGGCGTCTAGATCAGCATGCTGTAGCCGTGGAATCGGCGTCGCGATACCACTCAACACTTTTTGATATGCCTCAATCTCACGAGTGATGTGATGGCTGGTTTGACTCGCTTTGATGATGTGGTATCCAGCTTGTCCACGAACATGAAGGACGAGCGTGTCTTGGAGAGGCCACGAGTAATCCTCGATTGCCTCCCACGGGCCAAGCCACGACTCCAAAAGTCGAGATTGCCGGCTTGTGAGCACTGTCATCGCGAAAGGGTATCTCTCGATGAAGGGTGCAGCGTGCGTTTGTGGTCGCTGGTGTCGGAGGGGGTCTGAGGCCCGACACCACAGAAGTGCAACCCTTCATTGGCGCCTCACACTGCCAAGATGAAAGTGGAACGTAGATGATTTTGTAGCACGGCTTATTGGTAGACATCTCGGCGATGTCCAATAGTTACAACCACGATTAAAAGAACTCCATCGTCAATGGTGTAGAGAATGCGATAGTCACCAACTCGAAGTCGATAGCCATCGCGTCCCCGAAGCGGCCGAGAGGCCGGAGGTCGAGGATCTCGAGCAAGGAGTGAAATCGCCCCTTGAATGCGTGGCTGGGTCGACCGATCAATCTTGCGGAGTTCTCGAAGTGCAGCCGGACGGAATTCAATCCGATAGTCGTTCACGACCAGCCGAGATCCCTCTTCACTTGTTCCCAGGGAATGTTCGCTCCGACTTCTGCCAAAGCCGTGTCGAAGGCTCCGACGTCTTGAGACTCTTCCAGTGCATCGAGCATTTCGTCGTACTGTTCCGGGCTGATCAAGATTGCCGCGCGTCGTCCGTAGTGTTCGAGTTCAACAGGCTCGCTTTGCGACATTTCGACGACCTCGGCCAATCGTCCACGGGCTTTGCTGACAGAGATTTTCACCATGTCTATATTGTACATTATTACTGTCACTCTTGTACAACTTGGCGTCGGAGGCCTGACGTGAACCCGCACGCGGATCTGAGGTTCCCCAGAAAAAGTAGACACCCAATAATCCGACTCGAGGGTCGGATGGAAGGATGTCACCATGGGAGCAACCCGAAGAAAGTTCACGCTGGAGTTCAGAACTGAAGCCGCGCATCGCGTCATCGACACCGGAAGAACGGTTCGAGACGTGGCGCGCGAGCTCTCGGTGCTGGAGAACTCCCTGAGCAAGTGGGTGCGCGACGAACGTCGGCGCATGGAGACCATCGAGGGAACCAGTGATGAGCCACTGAGTCCCGCGGAGCGCTCGGAGTTGGTGCGCCTGCGCCGTCAGGTGGCCGAACAAGAGAAGGATCTCGCCTTCCTGGGAAAAGCTGCCGCGTACTTCGCTTCCAAGCCACCAAAGCAGAGCGATTTGCGTTGATGGCCGTGGAGTGCGCGAACTTCGAAGTGAAGCGCATGGCCCGACTCTTGGAGGTCAGCCGCGCCGGCTACTACCGCTGGCAGGAGGCCCAGCAACGTGAACCCCTGGCGAGTGAACAGCGACGAGCGGACTTGGACGCCAAGATCCTCAGCTTCCACAAGGACTCCCACGGCACCTACGGCGAGCCGCGCATCACCCTCGACCTGCACGAAGACGGCGAGACGACCAGCCACAACACCGTGACTGCCCGCATGGCGGCCCTGGGGATAGCGGGCATCAGCCCACGGACCTTCAAGGTCACGACCATCTCAGATCCCCGCGCCACCTACCCCGAGGACTTGGTGCAACGAGACTTCGCCCCCGAGGGACTGAACGTGCTCTGGACGAGCGACCTGACGTACCTGAAGATCGGCGAGGGTGACGTCTACCTCTGCGCGGTTCGCGACGAAGGGTCATCTCGAGTGCTCGGTTGGCAACTGGCCGATCACATGCGCACCGAGATCGTGACGGACTCGCTCGAGCAATCCATCGCGACACGCTTTTCCAGCGTCGTCGGCACGATCTTCCACGTGGATCGTGGCAGTCAGTTCAGCGATCACAAGACCGAGGCGTTGTGTGCACAGTTCGGGATCATCAGTTCGATGGGTGCGACGGGTTCGTGCTACGACCACGCCAGCGCCGAGAGCTTCTGGTCGATCTTCAAGCACGAGTACTTCTACCGACACGTCTTCGCCACCATGGACGAACTACGCGCCGGCATCGCCGACTACATCAACTTTTACAATCACCAACGACGCTGCGCGAAGGCCGGCGGCGTCAGTCCCATCCGCTACGAGTTATCGTTGGCTCGAGAACAGCAACATGCCGCATAAACCGTGTCTACTTTTTCTGGGGAACCTCAATCGTCGCAGAAGGTCACTGACCAAGACGTGAAGAATACGACGGCCTACTGCGCCTGATACTGCGCCCTAATCCGATCGTGTTTGAGGACGACCGACGGGTCTACTCGCTGACAACCA
>PLZP01000060.1 GCA_003152215.1 Acidimicrobiaceae bacterium
TGCCGTCACCTTTCGAGACGCGCCTGTCCGCATTGTTCGTGCACGTCCTGCACTCCGAAGGTGCCGTCAAGAACCGGAAAGTCGGCCCAAGGCTCTTGGTCGTTCAGTACCCGTCTTTAGTGGGTTCTCCGGGAGTGGGCGCCTGTCTCCTCTCTGCGACACCCCTTCCTTCGGTGGGCCCCACGACCACTGTTGGAATAGGCGGACCCCTTTATCCCGCATTCAGCAACGCCAACGGTTACGCATTGGGAGACATCAATAGNNNCTGGCAATTGAATCGGCGTCCTTCCACCCGACAGCTGTCGGTCAAGCCGTTCTCGCTTCGTCGGTGTTGGCTGAGTGGCGAGGGGCGGCGCGCTGAACGTCGGTTGCGAGTCATCCATTTGCGTGTGCTGTAAACGTAGAAGGTCTCCAAAGGCGAAACTCAGCTGAGTGTCGGAGGCTCGACGCAACAGTTCTAATGGGTCTGGACGGCGCCGCTTTCTTGAGTGATGCTGTCTCCGAGCCGCCGTCCGGTGAGCACTGGACAGTTTTGGGCGATCAGCTCTAGTGGCAGAGAGTGCCCCGGTCGGTTGGTGAGGTCAGCGGAGAAGGCTGGAGGGGTGTCGTGCTTCGAGCACTGGTCCATTAGGTCGCCGCCGTTGCCTCGGGGCTCAACAACATTCAAACGACCGGAGGTGACGAAGTGATCTTTGTTGGAGTGGACTGGGCCGAGGCTCACCACGATGCGTGCGTCTTAGACGCTGAGGGCGAGGTGCTCGGACGAAAGAGAGTCGCTGATAACTACGTCGGTCTCGGAGAGTTACACGCGCTGGTGGCCGAACATCTCGGCGACGAGGATGACGCGGATCAGGTGATCGTCGGCATCGAAAAGGACCGTGGTCTGATCGTGACCGCACTGGTCGCCGCGGGCTATCAGGTCTACGCGATCAATCCCATGGCCTCGGCGCGCTACCGCGACCGTCACCACGTCTCGGGTGCGAAGTCCGATCCCGGTGACGCCAAGGTCTTGGCCGACCTTGTGCGCACCGATCGTCAGAACCACCGCCCGGTCGCGGGTGACAGTTCTCTGGTGAACGCTCTCCAGGTGCTCGCGCGAGCCCACCAGAACATCATCTGGAGCCGTCAACGTCAGGTGAACGCGTTGCGTTCTCAGCTGAAGGACTACTACCCGGGCGCCCTTGAAGCGTTCGGAACTGACTTGTCCCATATGGACGCCGTCGCAGTCCTCGCCGTCGCACCGACCCGGCACTGGGATGCACGTTGTCGCGCGCGAAGATCGTGAGCGCACTGAAACGTGGTGGACGTCAACGCAAACTCGATGAGCGCCGCGACAATCCAAGAAGTGCTTCGTCGCGAGCAACTTCATCAACCCCCGTTGCTCGAGGACGCCTACGGCAAAGTGACCTCGTCAATCGTGCGCAGCATCGCTGCGATGACTGGCGAGATCAACGAGCTCGAAAGAACACTGTCGCAGGGTTTTGAGCAGCACCCGAGTGCCAAGGTCATCCTCTCTCTTCCAGGAATGGGGACGGTCCTCGGCGCTCGGGTGCTGGGCGAGTTCGGAGATGATCCGAACCGGTACTGCAACGCTCAGTCTCGCAAAAACTACGCCGGCACGTCACCAGTGACCAAGGCCTCGGGAAAGTCACGGGTCGTGCTCGCACGTCACAGTCGCAATCGGCGTCTCGCCGACGCGCTCGACCGGATGGCCTTCTGCTCACTCATTGCCTCACCGGGTGCGCGGCGTTACTACGACGAGATGCGTGCGCGCGAGAAGTCTCACCAGAAAGCGGTCCGACAACTGGCCAACCGGTGGGTCGGGATCCTGCACACCTGCCTTGATCGGGACTGTCTCTACGACGAAGAGATTGCCTGGACGATTCCTAAAGACATCGCCGCTTGACATTTAGGAACAAGGGGTGGCAACCTTGCATTGGAGACTTGACGTAGTGGCGTCCTGATTGCACCGTGACAGGTGTCAGAGACGCTACTTAACGGTTCTGCACCCTTGCATTGGAGACTTGACGCATGCTGTTCCGGACTGGATCCAGCCCGAACCGTAGCCCACCCTTTCGGCGATCGAAAATGGGTCGCCCCAACCCAGTTTGTACTGAAAGGAAAGCGTGCTTGGTGACAGGTCAGAAGGCAAGCTTGACTTCGAACTGGCTGCTTTGCACGTCGTCGCACAGTTCGAGGCAAGGCATGATCATCTCCGAGAACCTTGGCTCGCCTGCCCACGCTTGCCGGGATGCCGAATCGCGCCATTCACCGACCGACAGATGGTGTTGGGGGTCCGCCTCGTCGATGACCAGCCGGGCGCTCTCGAAACCCTCTTGGGTCTCTTTAGTCCATTTCAAGAACGCGGACCAGCGATCCGTGAAGGCTCCTTCTTGGCCCTCCTTGATGTGCCAATCAGTAGTGCTGAAGCATGCGCCCATGAGGGCCTCCTTGTCGCCGTGACTCACAATTGCCTAGCAGAGAATCGGGGCAACTGACAGGTGTCGATGCGGGCAACCAATTTTGGCAAGCCCCCTTGACTGAATGTCCTTCATGGCGAAGTGAGGCTGAAGGAGTTGGAGTTTGTTGGTGTCAAAGGTGCAACCTTACACTTCAGACTTGACAAAATCGGTCTCTCACTGGTGTCGGAGGCCCGACGCAACGAATCTGCTACCAACCACTGGAGGTTGGCTTGCATGATGCGGGTTCGTGTCGTCGACCCGACGTGAA
>PLZP01000121.1 GCA_003152215.1 Acidimicrobiaceae bacterium
TCAATTCGACCAGGGAGCATTGATGCCGGTCAATGACAGGATCCAACAGAGCACGATCGCGGCGGCTCCCGGTTCGCGCGTTCCCCTAAAGAACTCGCAACGGCCGCGCAGTCGCACGTACATGCTGGTGGCGGTCGCACTGGTCGTCATCGTCATCACCGTCTCGTCACTCGCACGCTCAGGGGTTCCGAAGTCCCTGGCAACGGCTCAACATCACTATCTGACGGACGTCACTCCCGTCGAGAAGGCGGACATCATCTTCAATGGAGGTGGTTCAACGCCGCCTGACCATTCGGCGACGAGCACTCGTACGCTGGTGCGAGCATTGGGAGAAGAGTTCAACGAGTTCAACGCTCAGAAGTGGCCGAAAGAGGTCGCCGTCAACATCGGCAAACTCGCTGCCTTCACGGGAGCTGAAGAGCGTCTCCTAAAGATGTTCGAGACCGCGCCGAGCGCCAAGCAGGCCGTCCTCCTCGACGAGCAATCAACGTTGCTAAACGACATCGAGGATAAAAACGTGAGCATTCTCAAGGAATTGAAGTTGCCGACGCCGACAGATGTCAGTAGTCCCGTCTCTCCACCAAAATTGGTGCCGTAACTTAAGGCTTCGTCTCGGCGACCATGAGGGTGAAGTCAGCGGAACGCTCTTCCCAGTTTCGGTAGAGATCAAAACTCGGTGCCGCCGGTGAGAGGAGTACGACGCCACCATTCGGCAACGAGACGCGGGCCCGTTCGACCGCCGTGCGCATCGTCGTCACATGTTCTTGGGCGATGTCGGGCCGACGACGCCGCAGGGTCTCGCCAATTCGTTGGCCCGCGTCACCGATGCTCAGGAGCACCGTGTGCTGCGACCGCGCACTAAGGGCCGAAGCGAGCGGTTCGTAGTCGACGCCTCGATCGAAACCACCGGCGATAAGTGCCAATGGATCGTCGGCGAAGACTTCTAACGCGGCGATCGTTGGCAGCACTGACGTCGCGAGTCCGTCATCAATGAATCGCAGCGGTGCGCCGTTGATGCTCTCAGTGGCGACCAGCGTGAGGCGCCCTGGAAGCGGTTCAAAGGTTGACGCTTGCGCGGCGATTCGCTCGTGCAGGTCGCTCGGATCGAGACCCGTGAGGAGCGTGACGCAACGAAGCGCCATGGCGACGTTCGAGTGGCTGTGCGCACCTTGCAGTCCGAGCGACTCGGCGAGCGAGGTCGTGTCTGGAGGGACGTACAACACATTGCCGCCGAGTTGATGGGCGAGTTCGTGGAAGATTGCACTATCGGGAACGAGTGTCTGGTGGACGCCCGCGGCTCGAGTGAGCGAGAGTTTGTCGTTTCGATACTCATCGACACCCCCGTGCCAATCAACATGATCCTCGCCCAGCGAGGTGATGAGAACGTGTGCCGGTGCCGTATCGATATCCACGCACTGGAAACTCGAAACCTCAAGAATGAGCCATCCGTGCGTCGTGTCAATGTCGGGGTCGTAGGGCGGTTGTCCGATGTTGCCCAGTCGGAGTGCGCGCTCACCGACACTGTGCAAGAAAAATGTCACGAGGGCCGTCGTGGTCGACTTCCCTTTGGTGCCCGTGATGGCGACGACGCGGGATCGATCGACGTCATGAAGCCACAGATTCAATGCCGACGTGATGACAACGCCGCTGCGCTCCAGGTCCAGAACGTCACCGCGACGACGCGGGATGCCCGGACTTTTCAGGACGACGTCGCAGCGTCGAAGCGCATCGAGGCCACCTTCTGCCGTAACGAGTACGTCGTCACTGAGACCGGGGGCATCGTCAACGAGGACAAGGGATCCGGCAACGTCCTCGAGACGACGCTGCGTCGCGCGACCTTCGACGCCGTAGCCAAAGATGCCGACCCGTCTACCGGCGAGGTCAGCGAAGCCAGTGGGTCGGAACACGACTCGGTCCTTGTCGAGTGAGGAGGTCGGAGATTGATCGCTTGCAGTCAAGACGTTTCGCCAATTCGTCGAGGAGATCTACGTCGGACCACTCTTCGTCGTGGCCCAACTCGCACAGTGCGACGGCGCACTCATCGGGGTCGCCGACGCACTCGAATGGTTTGTGTTCGACGCCAATGCCTACGAGCGTCCTTAACTGCTGCGCCCTGTCTGGATCGCTCAACGGTTCACCGTGGAAGATCTCTCGCAGCGATGAGCGCGAGATGAATGGGGCGAGAATGAGGTTGATAAAGACGCACTTGTCGCATTCGCCGCACCACGTCGCCGCCCGATCTTCGGCGCGCTGCGTGAAGGCGCGATTGCAACTTCGAAACACGTGGTGGTACTCCTTGCGAAGCGCGAAGTCCTTCGCGACCCACAACTCGCTTCGGTCACGCAGGTAGCTGGCGACGACCAGACCATCGCCGACACGTTCGGCGATGGCGTCAGCCATGAGCAGTTCCGCGGCCCATGACTTGCTCCACTGGTGGTTGATGTCCGCGTTGTACCACCGGAGATTGGGCACCGACGCCGAATGCTCGTTCGCGAGTGCGACGCCGCCACGCCCCGACGCGACGGCCGCGATCGCGCCAAGAAGTATGACCATTGCGGTGACCGGGACGTGCCCGTTGAAGAACGACTCGTCGGTAACGAGGATCTGAGGGTCGAGTGTCCTCGTCGCGCGGATGATCTCCAATCCCGTGACGGCCGCCGTCGCCTCGAGAGGCGTGAAACGTCCGCTCGCGGGACTCACGATGAAGAGCGATTGATCGACGAGTCCGCGAAGTCGCTCGACGGTTACGACGGAGTCGATGCCGCCGCCAAAGGGCGTGAGTACTCGTAGCGGATCGAGGAAGGGGTCGAACGGCTCAACCGCCTCTCCGCCTTCAATCGTTACCTCACTGAGTGTGAGTTGATTGTTGAAGGCGAACTCACCGAGACCGTCGTGCAACGCCGCTTCAAAGAAACGGCGGCCCTTCTTTCCCAGTGGTGTCGCGCCCACGTCGATCCGTCGCGCGGCACCCGCCTTGTAGTACGAAAGGCCCGCGATGAGATACCAGAGTTCAGCGAGTGACGTGATCGCCGGCGTGTCGAGCGCACGTACGCCTTCGAAGGTCACGGTCTCCACGAAACGGCGACCGTCGAGTTCGTAGTGTCCCGTGAGGGTGTCATCGCTGACGTCCAGCCCGACGTAGCGAAAGAGTTCGGCCCGGGTCTTCACGCGATGACGCGTTTCGCGACGAGGCCGAAACGTCCGCACGGTCGCTGCGCGCGGTCACTGAAGAAGGTTTCGCCCCCGTCGGTCGTCTGACGACTGACGACAATGTGGCCATCAATCACACCGTGATCGAGCAGTTGTGAGATCGCGACCTGACGAAGGTCGAGTCGTGATCGATCGGTACCGTCGGGGGTGAGGGCCCCGGCCACGGTGGTGAAGTAGTTCGCAACCTCGGGACCCACCTGGTAGGCCTCGCCGGAGATGCACGGTCCAATGAAGACGTGGGCCGATGCGGGGTGGTCGAAGTTCCGAAGGGCGTTGACGATGACGCCGCTCTGGAGTCCCCGCCAGCCGGCGTGCACGACGGCCAAGGTCGGCGAATCCTCATCGACCAGAAGGAGGGGAACGCAGTCGGCCACGAGCACAGCAATGGCGAACTCGTCGCCAAAGTCAACGATGACGTCGCCGGCGCTGTCGGGCGTTGCTTCGTTGGCGGCCACGACGTCGGTCCCGTGGGTCTGGTGCACAATGACCAGTCGCGACGGGTCGACATTGATGGCTTGCGCCACGAGGCGGCGATTCTCCTTCACGTGCTCGGGGTCATCGTCGACGTGGTCGCCCAGGTTGAGTGACTCGTACGGGGAGGCGCTCACGCCGCCGAAGCGGTCCGTGACGAATGCGCTGACACCGAAATGACGAGCGAACTCGATTGGGTAGACGCTGAGCGACCCGAGGACTTCGGGGCTAAGGGTTACTTCGTTTGGCATGATCCACAGATTCCGGTGAACTCAACGACGTGACGTAGGTCGCGGTAACGAAAACGTTCACCAATGTCATGTGCCCATTTCTCAAGTTCGGGGGCGTCGACTTCAACGGTCGCGCCGCACACGCGACACGAGAGGTGATGGTGGTGTGACTCAACGACGCAACGTCGATAGAGACTTTCACCGCGGTCGGTCATCACGACGTCGACTTCGCCGTTTTTGACCAACTTCTTTAGTTGCGTATAGACGGTCGCAAGGGCGATTCGTCCACCGTCTCGTTCGATGAGCGTGTGGAGCTCCTGGGCACTCACGAAGCCCTGCAGTTGACTCAAGACGCCGACGACCTCTCGTCGTTGCACCGTATTTCGGGTCGTGGTCACGAATTCATCGTAGTGGTTGCCCGTTTGCTTTCTAGAACGATTCTTATTAACGTAGTTGGAATCATTCTAGAAAGGAAAAACGAATGTCGTACGTGCCCCGCTCTGGTCCATTGCGTCGACGTCGACGTCGCGGTGGTGCGGCTGTCGTCGGACTGCTCACGGCGGCCCTCGTGCTGAGTGCCTGCAACGCNNTTGCACAGGCGATTGCCTCGGCTCAACTCGTCGTACAGAACGGCGCGGGCTACGACACATTCATGAATCAACTTGAGTCGTCGACGCCAAATTCGTCACGGCGCGTTATCGACGTGCAGAAGCTCTTGGGTCTTTCCTCGACGACGAAGAACCCCCACCTCTGGTACGACCCGAAGACCATGCCGGCCGTTGCGACGCTGGTCGCGCACGACCTTTCGTCACTTGCGCCCAAGCACGCGGCGTATTTCACTCGGCGCCTCAAAGCGTTCCTTGCTTCGTTGCAACCCGTCGAGTTGGCGATCAAGAACTTCAAGGCTCGCTTCGCTGGCGCAGAGGTCGCGACGACCGAGCCGGTGGCTGACTATCTCTTGCAGGCACTCGGCCTCGACAACCGGACACCGTTTCGGTTCCAGGCCGACATCATGAACGGCGTTGACCCCTCACCGGAGGACATTGCCTTCCAGGAGGGCCTGCTCACGAGCCATCGCGTCAAGGTGTTCTGCTATAACGAGCAGGTCAGTAGCACCGTAACGGTCGCGTTGCGCGCACTTGCGGAGTCGTCGCATATTCCCGCTGTCGCCGTCTACGAAACGATGCCGACGCCCGGCTTTGACTATCAAACCTGGATGCTCGCCGAGATCGCGGCGTTGACCAAGGCGCTCACGTCGCACGTATCTACCAAGGAGTTGTCATGACCACTCGCGCGTCGCTCGATGCACCCACCGACATTCTGAACGTCAAAGACATGGAAGTGGCGATTGACGGGCGAGTGATACTTCGCGACGTCGACTTTCGTATCGGGGCGAGCGAGTTCACGGGACTTATTGGCTCGAACGGTTCGGGCAAGACCACGCTCTTTCAAGTGATTCTTGGACTGCGGCCAACGGTGGCGGGCACGGTCTCCTTTCACGGCCAACCGCTCGCGCGACGTAACCGCTCCATTGGTTACGTGCCCCAAAAGGTGCTCTTCGATCCCGAGATGCCGCTGCGCGCTCGCGACCTGGTCGCCCTTGGCGTCGATGGTCACCGCTACGGACTTCGTCGTCGATCGCGCGCCGTACTCGCCGATATCGAGGAGATGCTGACAGCCGTTGACGCCGACGGATTCGCTGATCGCCGGGTCGGCGAGTTGTCGGGTGGCGAACAGCAGCGGGTGTTGATCGCGCACGCGCTCATCAGTCGTCCCGAGTTGTTGTTGCTTGACGAGCCCCTCGCGAACCTCGATCCGGGGAGCGCGCAGGAGATCATTGGACTGCTGCATCGCGTGGCGACAGACAATCGGGTGGCCGTGCTGTTGTCGGCTCACGAGATGAACCCTCTGTTGCCGGTGATGGACCGGGTTGTCTACGTTGCCAACGGCCGGGTGGCCAGTGGCACGACGGACGAGGTCGTTCGTCCCGATGTGCTGAGTGCCCTCTACGGCCACCACGTCGACGTTTTGCGAGTCCACGGTCGGGTCTTGGTGGTGGCCAGTTCGAGTGATGAAGATGATCGAATGGTGAGCGAACACCCTGATGTGGTGGTCAAGTAACACGTGCACTGGCTCTTCGAACCCGGGCTGTTCTCCAACCACACGGTGCGCACCGCGCTCCTCGTGGGGCTGATAGCGGCACTCGTCTCAGCGGTCGTCGGCGTGTTCACCGTGCTGCGGGGCCAATCCTTCGCGGGTCACGCCCTCACGGACGTTGCGACCGCGGGCGGGGCCGGAGCGTTTCTGGCCGGCGTCGCACCAATCATCGGCTTCGTTGGCGGGGGTGTCCTCGGCGCGGGAGCCATGGACGCAATCGGTGTGCAACGAGTGAAGGGCCGCGACATCGCAACCGGCGTCGTACTCGGCGCGGCGACGGGCCTCTCAGCGTTGTTCTTATATCTTTCGGCAACGAGCAGCGCGTCGACCGGCGCGACGCAGATGATTCTCTTCGGTTCCATCTTCACGGTGCAGCCCTCGACGTTGCCCGTGGTGGCGATTCTCAGTGGCGTCGTGCTGCTCACGATTGCGTTCATCGCCCGACCACTCCTGCTGAGTTCGCTCAGCATTGAGTTGGCGGCGACGAGGGGAGTGCGTGTGCGCGTCGTCGGCCTGGTGTTCATGGTCACCCTCGCCGTGTCCGTCGGACTTTCCGCCATTGTCATTGGTTCAATTCTCTCCACGGCACTCTTGATTGGGCCGCCCGCGAGCGCCCTGAAGGTCGTCAATCGTTTTTGGCTCGGCGCGGCCATTGCCGTGGTACTCGGCATCGGCGCCACGTGGGCGGGCATCGTCTTCGCGTACGACAGTTACTACTGGATCCCTTCACATCGTGCTTTGCCCGTGAGCTTCTTCGTCGTCGCCTTTGTCGTGGTCGAGTTCGCGTTCTTCAGCGTGGTCCATCGTCGCCGTCGGGGTCGCCCCGCTACGGCGATCGAGGACTCGTCGCACCACGTAGAAACGCAGTGGCACTGACGATGTTCTCGAGCTTCATGACCAACGCGTGGTTGAGTGGGACGATCGTGGCGATACTCGCCGGCGTCGTCGGTTTCTTCGTTGTACTGCGCGCGGCCTCCTTCGCGGCGCACGCGATCCCCAACGGGGCCTTCGCCGGGGCGGCGGGCGCCAATCTCGTTGGCCTCAATCCACTCTTCGGTTTGATCTCGTTCGCCATTGTCGCGGCACTCTCGATCGGCGCCACCAGTCGCCGGTCGCGCAGCGACGTCGCGACAGCTCTGTCGCTCGTGCTGATGCTCGCCCTGGGCGCGGCGTTCCTAACGCTCAGTACCGAGTACGAGCCCGCAATCAACGCGCTGCTCTTCGGTGAGATCCTCGGTGTGTCGAGCAGTCAACTGCTGCCAGTACTTCTGCTCGCTGTCCTCTGCGTCGTGGCAATTCTCGCGCTCTATCGGCCACTCGTCTTCACGTCAGTCGCGCCGGACCTCGCCGCGGCGAAGGGTGTGAACGCGACGTTTGTTGAGATTTCATTTTTGCTCGTGCTCGCATTGGCGACCGCGCTGACCGTGCCCATTGTCGGCGCCCTGCTCACCTTTTCGCTGATGATCGGGCCACCGGCCGCGGCGCGTCTGCTCTCAAAGCATCCCGCGCGGGCGCTCACCCTGTCGATCACCTTGGCGCTCGCCACCGTCTGGGCGTCCATTGCCTGTTCCTTCGAGTTCAACCTGCCCATTGGCTTCTTCGTGGGCACCTTTGGCGCCGTGCTCTACCTGTGCGCGCGAGTGAGCCACGCCCGCCGGGCCGTGCGCAGCGTTGCGTAACCTACGAGCGATGCCCGACGCGCACGAGCTCTTGGCGCAATGCCACTTCCCCACAACGACGGCGACCGTCGACCTCGCCGTCTCGGGTGGTCCGGACTCACTCGGTCTCTTGTTGCTGGCGCTCGACGCCGGTCTGGACGTTTCGGTCCACCACGTGAACCATCACACGCGGCCCTCGAGTGACGCCGATGCGGCTCACGTCGCCACCGTCTGCGAAGCGCTCGGCGTGACCTTCGCGTGTCATGACGTCGAGATTGCCCCCGGCGGCAATTTCGAGGCCCGGGCCCGCGCCGCGCGAAGGTCCGCAATGCCCGCGGGCGTCTTGACGGGGCACACGATGGATGATTTGGCAGAGACGGTGCTGCTCAACATGTTGCGCGGGGCCGGCGTTGACGGCCTGTCGCCAATGGTGGAGGACCCCACTAAGCCGCTGCGTGATGTCCGGCGTCTCGTGCTGCACGACTACGTCGACGCGTCGCCGCACGTGGCGCTCCACGACGAGACGAATGACAGTTCGGACTATCGCAGGAACCGGGTCCGACACGAACTGATTGCCGTCATGAATGACGTCGCCGAACGTGACGTCGTGCCAGTGCTCGCTCGACAGGCGAAACTCATGCACGACGAACGAGTGTGGCTCGACCTGCTGGCGCGCGGTGATGATGCGATGACCCTCGAAGAGGCGGACTGTCGCATCGTTCGCGCATGGCCCGTCGCGCGCCAACGCCGATGGCTTCGCGAGCAGCTGCGAAGCGCGGACGAGGGCGACGGCGCGCATCCGCCCAGTGCCGACGAGGTCGAACGCGCGCTCGCCGTCATCGCGGGAACGGTCGTCGCCACCGAAGTGAGTCGGGGTCGCCGACTGTCACGGCGGGACCAGCACCTGACCCTCGAGTAGCGCCAACTACTACGCTGGCGAAGCATGGGTAGCCATTCTTCTGAGGATTTCACCGCACTTTGGGCGCAGCACGACCTTGGCGAGGTCGTGGTGTCGGCCAAGGAAGTCCACGACCGCGTCCACGAACTGGGCCTTCAAATTACCAATGATTACGTGGAGAACCCCCCGCTTCTCGTCTGCGTCTTGAAGGGAGCCATCAACTTCATGTCCGACCTCATGCGCACGATTGAACTGCCCGTCGAGGTCGACTTCATGGCCGTGTCGTCCTACGGCGCCGCGACCAAGACGAGTGGTGTCGTTCGCATTGTGAAGGACCTCGACGTGGACCTGGTGAATCGCGACGTCTTAATCGTTGAAGACGTCGTCGACTCTGGGCTCACGCTCAACTACCTTCGCCACTACTTGGGCGCGCGGAGCCCGAAGAGCCTCGAGGTCTGCACGTTGTTGCTCAAAGAGGGCGAGCAGCGCGTCGAACAGTCGATCAAGTACGTGGGCTTCACGATCCCATCGGATTTCGTCGTGGGCTACGGGCTCGACGTCAACGAGCGCTATCGCAACCTCGACGCGATCTACACCTTCACCGGCGAGGCCTAGACGTGGTCGATCACGAGCGGGTGAAGGCACTCGTGCGCGAACTACTCGAAGCCATTGGTGAAGACCCCAACCGCGAGGGACTCCTCGAGACCCCTCGCCGCGTCGCCGACATGTACGTCGAGCTCTTCGAAGGCGTCGAGGTCGAACCGGGCGAACACCTTCGCGTGACCTTTGAAGCCGGCCACGACGAGATGGTGATGGTGCGCGACATTCCCTTCACGTCGCTCTGTGAACATCACCTCGTTCCGTTCGTGGGACTGGCGCACGTGGCCTACCTGCCCGGTCCCGAAGGCCGCATCACGGGCCTGTCGAAGTTGGCGCGCCTGGTCGAGGGGTACGCCCGTCGACTCCAGGTACAAGAGCGAATGACGACGGAGATCGTTGAAGCGATGGAGCGCGAACTCCGGCCTCGCGGTTCCATTGTCGTCATTGAAGCCGAGCACTTCTGCATGGCAATGCGTGGCGTGAAGAAAGCCGGTGCGACGACCGTCACCTCGGCGGTGCGCGGCGCCTTTCGATCCGACGCGGCCAGTCGGGCCGAAGCGTTGCAGTACATACACCAGCGGCGTTCATCGTGGCGCTGAGCCCGTCGGTCATGGGCATCGTGAACGTCACTCCAGATTCCTTCTACCCCGACTCTCGAACGCTCGCGCGCGACGAAGCGGTCGCGCGCGGCCGTGACCTCTTTGACGCGGGGTGCGACATCGTCGACGTCGGTGGGGAGTCAACGCGTCCCGGCGCGGCCCACGTGTCCGACGACGAAGAACGGGCTCGCGTCCT